>CACHOG010000018.1 GCA_902581445.1 uncultured Pelagibacteraceae bacterium | reverse complement strand
ATTCTTTACAAAAACAAATACTAACAAACCAAAAATTGATACAGAAACTATTATAATTAAAATTATTCTGATTTGTTCATCCATTATAAATCCTTTGATCTCTTGACTATTAGACTTGGATTTTTAAAATCTTTTTTTCCGTAAAGAATTTCGTTTCCATCAAAATCTGTAATGACTCCACCAGCATTTTTTAAAATAGCATGACCAGCAGCTATATCCCACTCAGATGCTCTAGGCTCAGCTACATATAAATCATATTCTCCAGTTGCAATTACACAAAATTTAAATGAACTTTTCATTTTTTTATAACTTGTTACCCCAAGTTTATAATGTATTTCAGAAATTTGAGTTTTTAAATTGTCAGAGTACGAAACTGCAACAATTTCATTTTGATTTGTTTTTTTTTCACAATTAATTTTTGTTTCAATTCCATTGGAATATTCAAAACAATATTTTGGAGCGTATGTATAAAATAGTCTTTTTTTAGCAGGGGCATAAATAATACCAAGTTCAGGTTTTTTATTTAAAATTAACGCTGCATTTAAAGTAAATTCATCTTTGTTGTTAATATAATCAAAAGTTCCATCTATTGGATCAATTAACCAAAATTTATTTAAGTTGCTATTTGTTTTATTTAAACTACTTTCTTCAGACACTATTGGAATATTTGGAGTTAGTTCTTTAATTTTATTTGTCAGTATTTCATTAACTTCTAAATCTCCATTTGTAACCGGCGTGTTATCATTTTTTACTTCCGTTTTTAAACCCAGATCTCTTAAATGCATTGCCCTTTCCCCAGCATTCAAAAAACATTCTTTTAAATCATTATTTAAGTTTTTAAGCTCGTTACTATTCATTATATATTTTTTTTAATTCTATTATTTTTGCATTGATTACTTTTTTTCCCACGTTTTCAAAATTTACAGTAACTTTTTCATTTATAATCGATTGGACTTGGCCAATACCCCACTCTTTATTTAGAGGATTTATAACTTTGTCACCTGGATCAAAATCTAAAATCATTTAATTTTATTTATAATAGAATTAGGTATAAATACCATCAATATGAATATAAAATTAAATTCTATAGGTTTAGACAAAGATCCTAAAGATACCACAGTGGTTGTAGCTATGTCAGGAGGAGTTGACTCCTCAACTGTTGCAGGCATCATGAAAAAAGAAGGTTATAATGTTATTGGAATTACCCTTAAACTTTATGACGATAATAAAGAAAACAAACATTCTAAACAATGCTGCACAGGACAAGACATCATGGATGCAAAGCGTGTTGCCCAAAAATTAGACATAGAACATAAAATTTTTTATTATCAAAGCAAATTTAAAGAAAGTGTTGTAGACAATTTTGTTGAGAGTTATCTCAATGGAGAAACACCAATCCCATGTGTTCAATGTAATAAAACAGTAAAATTTAATGACTTATTTCAAGAGTCAAAAAAATTAAATGCAGACGCATTAATTACTGGTCATTATGTAAAAAGTTTAACAAAAAATAATATTACAGATATGTACAGAGCAATAGATGAGAATAGGGACCAAAGTTATTTTTTATTTAATACTACAAGAGAACAATTAAATTATTTAAGATTTCCATTAGGTGGAATGTTAAAAACACAAACAAGAGAAATTGCTAAGGAACTGGGTTTAAATGTTGCTGACAAACCAGATAGCCAGGATATATGTTTTGTTCCAAATGGAGATTATGTTTCAGTAATTGAAAAAATAAGACCTGATGCATTTAAAAAAGGAAATATAAAAAACACTGAAGGTAAAGTTTTAGGAGTACATGATGGAATTGTAAATTTTACAATTGGACAAAGAAGAGGTATCAAAATTGCAGCTAAAGATCCTTTATACGTTGTTGATATAGATCCAAAAAAAAATGAAATAATTGTTGGAAGTAAAAAAGAGCTATTAAAGAAAGATATTATTTTAAAAGACCTGAATCTTTTAGTTGATAAAAAAGAGTTTGATAATGAAATATTCGTAAAAGTGAGATCTACAGGCAAGCTGATAAAATCTAAATTAAATCTAGTAAATAATCATGCCCAATTAAACCTCTTTGATGATGAATATGGCATATCCCCAGGACAAGCATGTGTATTTTACTCAAAAGATAATTTTGGAGATAAAGTTCTTGGCGGTGGTTGGATATCTAAGAATTAGTATTTTTTTTCCACATAAAAAAGGTCAGCAAATAAAAACTTATAACTCCTA
>CACHOG010000017.1 GCA_902581445.1 uncultured Pelagibacteraceae bacterium | reverse complement strand
AGCGCCTATTCCACCCCACGTAGCTGCAGATGAAGGTCCAAACAAAATCCAAGCGCCTAATGCTGATGCTACTAAACTAGTTGTTAAAGAAAAAAAACCTATATTTCTGTTTGCTGTAAGATAGTTATTAATTCCTGAAAATTTTTTTGAATAATAAATTCCAATTGTAGCAAAGAATAAACAAACAGCAATTAATGATATTATCGATGCTGACTTTGATAAAATATATCCTTCCATTACTCTCCCTTTCTGAATTACCGGACAGGTTATAAGGGTATAATCTCAGTCTAACGACACCCCCTTTAGATATATTACACAAAAAAAATTGTTTTTCACCCCAGAATTTTATTTCTGGGGTTATATAAACAAACTATGGGGAAAATTAAAATTGTTCTGACTCTGTTGAGCCATCCATTGCTGTAGTTGAGCTTTTTCCACCGCTAATGGTATTTGAAACTGCATCAAAATAGGAAGTACCAACTTCTCTTTGGTGTTTAACGCTAGTATATCCATCTTTTTCTCTTTCAAATTCTTGTTCTTGAATTTTTGAATATGCTGACATTCCTTCTTTTTTATATTTTTCAGCTAGTTCAAAAATCGCAATGTTTTGTGTGTGAAACCCTGCAAGAGTAATAAATTGGAATTTATATCCCATTTCAGATATTTTTTGTTGAAAAGTCGCTATCTCACTATCTGATAAATGTTTTTTCCAATTAAAAGATGGCGAACAATTATAAGCTAAAATCTTGCCTGGGAATTTGCTGTGGATTGCATCGGCAAATTTTTTAGCTTCTTCTAAATTAGGTGTTGCAGTTTCACACCAAATTAAGTCTGCATAAGGTGCATAAGCCAATCCTCTTGAAATTGCTTGATCGATCCCATGTTTAACATAATAAAAGCCTTCTGGAGATCTTTCACCAGTTAAGAAAGGTTTATCATTTTCATCATGATCGTTAGTTATTAGTTTTGCTGCATTGGCATCTGTTCGTGCAAGTATAATTAAAGGTACATCTGCAATATCAGCAGCTAATCTCGCTGCTTTCAAATTTCTTACAGCTGTTGATGTTGGAACTAAAACTTTTCCTCCCATATGGCCACATTTTTTTTCACTAGCTAATTGGTCCTCAAAGTGTACTCCGGCAGCACCAGCTTTTATAAATTTTTTTGTCAATTCAAATACATTTAAAGGTCCACCAAAACCAGCTTCGCCATCTGCAATAATTGGAAGCATATAATCAACTCTTTGATTTGGTTTCATATCACCATCTTTTAATTCCATATGCTGAATTTGGTCAGCTCTAATAAGAGCATTATTGATTGACTCTACTAATCTTGGAGCACTATCAAATGGATATAAAGATTGATCTGGATACATCTCACCAGCTGTATTTGCATCTGCTGCAACTTGCCAGCCACTAACATAAATGGCTTTCAATCCAGCTTTTGCATGTTGAACTGAATGGTTGCCTGATAATGAACCTAAAGTATTTACATAAGGTTCAGTATTTAAAAGCCTCCAAAGTTTCTTTGACTGATGTTCGCACATTGAATAGTTAATTTTTATTGAGCCTCTTAGTCTCTCAACTTCTTCTGGTGTATAATCTCTTTTTATTCCTGAAAATCTTTTTAGATCGTATGATACCTTCTTTTCTGAGCTCATTTATTATTTCCTTTGAATTGGTTTACTCTAGAAATAAGGTATTAGTTGTTTTCACCAAACTCGTTAGTGAATTCATTCATACCGCTTGAACCCCAATCACAATGATCATCTCTTAGATATATACCATTCTTCATTTCATTATCTGAGTCACCTTGAAAAGCATTTTTTGCTTTGTTTTCAACGTTTTTGATTTTGTTTTTGTCGTTCATGATGATTTTATAATTTACAAAATTTACTTTTTCCATCAAATAATTAAAAAAGCTTGTAAAATATGATAATTTATTGTAAATATATATTTACAAAATTTACAAATAGAAAATTATGAGTCAATTTGATTTAAAAATAGGGCCTAAAATCAAGGCTTTTCGACGTAAGCTTGGTATACAGGCAAACAAACTTGCCGAACAATTAAATATATCGCCAAGCTATTTAAACCTTATAGAGGGTGGTAAACGTAAAATAGATGGTGATTTGCTTTTAAAAGTTTGCCAAGAATTAAAAATAGAACTATCAGATTTAACTACTAAATCGGATTTAAACTTAGTTAATGATATTTCAGAATTGTTAGATGATCAACTCTTTGAGGATCTAGACATATTAAGTCCAGAAATAAA
>CACHOG010000016.1 GCA_902581445.1 uncultured Pelagibacteraceae bacterium | reverse complement strand
TTTTTTTAAGATTTTTAGGAATAATATCTTTTTCATAGGATCTAGATAATCCATACTTTTCAATTGTTTTTTTAACTTTTTTAAAAAAAATATTTGGTGATTTACTAAATTTTATTAGATGTTTATGAAGACCCATTAGATATTTATCTCTATCATTTAAAAAATATTTATCTGCATTAATATTAAGAAATACACTTCCGCCACCGGTAAATGGCTCAACAAAATTATTGATTTTTTTAGGAAATCTATCTTTAAGTTGATCAAGAAGTTTGAATTTATCTCCCATGTAAAATAATGGAGATCTAAAATTATCAGTCTTCATATTTTTGTAATAAATAAATATTCATAATGATTATCAAAATTTGTTTTTCCTGCATTGAAATAATTGTGACTTTTTTTAAATATTTTAGTCTTACCTTTTTTTTCCATTGTGCTCAAAATTTGATCTAAAGTAATTTTATTTTTTGATGATGAGCTTTTTGATTTGTACGTATTATTATAAGATACAGCAATATAATTAGAATCAATATTAGTAATTAATTCTTGAAATTTTTTAGGTGCTTTTGTTTTGCAATATTCACTCATATTTTCTGGTTCTGGTTTCAATGCTTCACCAAATAATTTTGGTTTTTTCCATTGTGCTAAGTTTTCCAAAACATGATAAAATCGACTATACTGTCTTGAGTTGTAAGGTGGATCTATATAGCAAATATCAAATTTTACTTTCTTTACTAGCTCATTTGCATCATCTCTAAAAATTTGAATTTTTGAGGTATGTTTAATTGGCTCAATTAGTTTAAACATGAATTTATCTTTTATCTTAATTTTCTTTCTAAATGCATCGTAATGCCCAACAGTATTTGCTGACTTATCTGCAGAGTATAAAAGAGATGTTAGTAAAATATTTTTTTCATTATTGTTGCAATTTTCATTATCTATTTTATCTCTCAAAAAACCTATAAGTTTTGCATCATTTAAACTAAAAAATTTTCCTCCAAAATTTTTATCAAAATAATTACTAGGAATTTTCTTTAAGTTTAAAGCTTTATATTTTTTCGAAATTTCAATTATCTTTTTTTGGTTAAAATTTTTTGAATCAAAAAAAGCTTTGTAAATAATATTATTTGAGAATAAAAGATCATTTATAATTAGTTTCTTTTTATCTATAAATCTTTCTGCAACGCAACCGGTTCCTGCGAAAAGATCACAAAAAGACTCACTTTTTTTTGCTTCATCTTCAATAGTATTTTTTATCCATTCTAGAAGCTTAAATTTACTTCCAGTGTAACGTCTATTGTTTATTTTGAAGTAGCCCATGTTTTTTGATTATATTTTATAATCATTAAAGTTATATACTAAATTACTTTATCTTGCTGATTGCCTGTTTATTACTAGTTTAATCAAATTTATTATTCTTGGTTTCCAAAAAATCGAATAATTACACCGTGTAAACCAAAATAGCCTGTAATTTGATAATCAGATTTATTAAATAATTTATTAAATTCTTTGCTAATACTATTTTTGTTAAAATCTATATTGTGAAAATCATCAATAATTAAATATGATCCATAAGACAATTTTGGCTTTATAAATTCAAAAATATCTTTAGATGAGATCGCATAATCACAATCAATAAAAGTTATAGATATTTTTTTGATTTCCTTTTTTAAATTATCATCTTTTAATGTATTTCTAAAAAATCCTTTTATTATTCGGCAATTAGAATGTCTTAATGCTATTTTTTTAACTTTTTCATAATTACCAGTATAATTTTGGCTTTTAAAAATTTTATGATTGTCCTCGGGGAAACCCTCAAAAGAGTCGAATGCGAAAATTTTGACATTTTCTTTTTTATAAATTTTTTTATAACAGTTTATTGCGTGATTAAGAGATGAACCAGTCAGAGAACCAAATTCTAAATAATCACCGTCTATGCTATCCATATAAGCGTTTTCAATTGTAAATCTTATAGCTTTAAATTTTTCAAAATTATGAATAATAAATGTAGGAACAAGGTTACTAACTATACTTGCAAGATTATGAAGAAAGGTATTATTTTTTACTAAATCTTTAAGATCAAAAAGCATTTTTTTTAATTATTTTCATATATTATGAAGCTATATATTTAATTAGATAATATAAAAATCCAGTTAAAGCTGTAGCATATGCAAATCCTGCACAAAATAATTTTAAAATTTTTTTATAACTTTTATAGTTATGCCTTAAATAAACATAAATGAGGGTATAAATTCCAACAATTGCTATGCTAAGTAATATGTCAGTAGGATTCATGATTAATATTGTATTTTATTTATTAATTAAAATAAATCCAAACTTTAATCAACGATAAGAGTATCTTTTGATCCACCACCTTGAGAACTATTTACAATAGTACTACCCTTCCTCAAAGCAACTCGTGTTAATCCACCAGTAG
>CACHOG010000015.1 GCA_902581445.1 uncultured Pelagibacteraceae bacterium | reverse complement strand
ATTGGAGCTAAAAGAGAAGTAAAAAACAAAATATAAAAAATATGAACATATTTATAATTTTCTTTATTGTATTTTTTCATAAAAATGTAACTTAAGAATAAAAATATATAAAGAATTACATATTTAATTCTAAAAATTTTTTCAAAATAATGACTTATCAAAAAAATTTTATCTGCATAGTCAATTTTATAGACACCCATTCTTTGCATATAATCAGGGTTTGAATTTAATGTTAAAAAAATAAATGGTGAAATAATAATTAAAAATATTAATGTACTAAAAAATATTTTAATAATGTTTTCTTTAACTTTGCCAATAAGTTCCAGCCTATACTCATTCAAAGAATAAAATAATAAGCATAAAAACATATTAATAAAAAAGAAAAAAAATGAAGATGCTGTGAGAGCTAGCAGTGTAGAGAAAATATACAAATTTACGGCTGAAAAAAAGGTTTTATTTAAATGAGATTTAAGCAGAACATAAATAAAAAAATAAAAATATATATTAACAACAAGTGGCCGAGGAAACCTTAAGCCATAAAATACATCTAGCAATGTTTTAAATTCAATAATTCCAAAATAATTAAAATTTTTAAAAATTAAAGGCGATACAAAGCATACAACTGGTAGTAATAAGGATATATTTTTTGATAAACCAATTAGTCTAAATATTAAAAAAAATAATATAAAAAAAAATGTGATAAATAAATATTCTGAAAGAATAAAACCCATTATACCAATAGACTTAAATAAAAGACTATGAACTATAATCGAACCATATGGCGGTGTAATTAGGTAGTTTGTAGATAACATTTTGTTATATAAGGATGTAAAATCAAATTCTGATAGTGATTTTACATAATGAAAATATGTGTAACTATCAAAAGTTTCTTCAGAATAAGAGCTATCATTTATAGTTTTTATTAATAAATCTTCAGATGAAAAAATGTAGAAGGATAAAATCCATTTAAATGAAAAAAAAAGGAAAGAAATTATGAGTATTAAAAATAATTCTCTATTACTTAACTGTTTATTTTGCATTATGTTAATCTTTAAATTCTTTCAAAATAATATAAATCCAATATATATTAATTATTATGAATATATTGGTTTTAGATGTTTATCCAGATGTAGATTATAGAATCTCAAAAGACCAAAATGGAGGATATGGAACTGCAAACAATTACGGTCGCACCATTTTTACAAAGTTTTTAAAATTAATCGTAAGTAAATCAATTGATTTTCCTCCACTATTCTCTGTACAGGTAATCGGAGAATTAAAGAATAGCGATCATGAAGTTAAATTTGCAAAAGAGATTCCTAAAAATTTGGAAAATTTTGATTTCGTTATTGTGATATCGTCTATTGTATGTCATGAAACAGAAATTAAAACTATCGAAATTTTAAAATCCCAAAACAAAATTATTTTTGCCATAGGTCCATTTGCTACTTCTAATCCTGACAACTATATAAATGCGGGTGCAAAAGTAATCATAGGTGAGCCTGAAATGTTTTTTCATAAATTTAGTTTAACATTTGATGAAATAAACAAGTTGCCAAATAAAATTAATAATTTTAAAACTATAGATATTAATGAATTGTCAGATCCAGGTTGGGAAACAATATTTGAAAATTACACACCAAAGTTCAAATTTTTAGGCAATAACCCATCGGTTAATATTAATGCTTCTAGAGGTTGTCCATATTCATGTTTTTATTACTGTGTTTATCCTCTTCAACAGGGAAGAAAATTGAGATTAAAAAACCCAGATAAGCTCTTAAATGAAATGATTAATTTAAAAAAAAAACTTGGTGTAAAAAATTTTATTTTTAGAGACCCAGTTTTTTCTATAAATAAAAAACATACAATAGAAATATTAAATAAAATTGTTGAATCAAAAATTAAAGTTAATATTTGTATTGAAACTCACTTAAAGAATATTGATGATGAGTTAGCTAAATTACTAAAGAAAGCAGGCGTAAAATTAATTTATGTGGGAATTGAATCTGCAGTTGAGGAGGTAAGAAATAATTCGAATAGACAATCTGAAGAAAATGATTTGCAAATACAAAAAATCAATTTTTTAGAAGGAATTGGAATTAAAGTTAAAGCAATGTATATATTAGGATTACCGACTGATAATAAAAGAACTTTTTCGGAAACTTTAGAATACGCAAAAAAAGTCAATTCAAGCTATGCACAATTTAGTGTGTTTACTCCATACCCAGGAACACCCGCGTTTTTAGAGTATAAAGATAAAATTAAAGTTAAAAGATATGAGGATTTTACTCAATGGCAATTAGTATTTGATCATCCCAACTTTACGAAAGATGAAATTGATCAAATTTTGTCAGATGCATATCAAAAATATTACCTTAATCCGAAGTGGCTTTTTAAATATTTAAAGAAAAAAATATTATCTTAAAATGAAAATTTCAATTATAGGAGCAACTGGTTTTATAGGTGGTTTTTTATCAGAAAAATTTTCTAAAAAATTTGATGTGTTAAATTTAAGTATAAGAAATGAAGATCTATCTAATATAAAAGAAAGTAAAATAGAGGAACTTTTTTCCTCTGAAATAATTATTAATTGTGCATCATCACTTAATCCGAAAACTAAAAATGACTACTTTTTAAATGAGAAGTTTCTGGGTTATTTATTGTCACTCAATATCAAATATCAAAGAAAAATAATTCATCTAAGTACTATTAATACATTAATTGCAGATAGAATAGATAGTTATTCTATTTCTAAAAAAAAATGTGAAAATGAAATTAAAAATAGCAAAAACTTATTTTTAATTAGACTACCTTTAATTTATTTTATGGAGAACGATTTAATACAACCAAAAGGAAATCTTTTAAAAATATTTAATTACTTAAAAAAAATAAAATTACCGATATATCCTATGATTTATCCAGGGCATATTTATCAACCATTAGAAATTAACTCTGTAAAACACGCTATACTTAAAATTATTGAAGGTCGTGAAACTGTTAATGTAATTAACTTAGTAGGAGAAGAAAAAAAATGTTTGTGGGATATTTTTAATGAAATTGCAAAAAATGAGAATAAAAGAACTTTAAAATTAGATTTAAGATTTTTTTACAAAATATTACCAGCGGGTTTAAAATTAATAATTAAAAAACAAA
>CACHOG010000014.1 GCA_902581445.1 uncultured Pelagibacteraceae bacterium | reverse complement strand
CTAAATTAAATATTGACGTATAGGTTGAAAACCCATATTATCCCATAAATTCCCAAATAAGGGGATTTTAGGGAAAAAAAGGTTTATGATTTATGTTTTTATCAACCTACGTAAACAGAATAGACAAAAAAGGAAGGGTGTCAGTGCCAGCATCTTTTAGATCCTACCTTTCAAATCTAGGTTATAATGGCATTGTATGTTTCCCGTCATTCAATAACAAATCAATTGAAGCGTGGCCACAAAATAGAATAGAGAAAATTTCTAATAGTATTGATGCGCTAAATCCTTTTGAGGAAAAAAAAGATTTTTTTGCCACATCAATACTTTCAGAAAGTATTAATTTACAGTTTGATGGTGAAGGAAGAATTTCGTTGTCATCAAAATTATTAAAGCATGCCAAAATTAAAAATAGCATGTTGTTTGTTGGACAAGGAAAAACTTTTCAAATCTGGGAGCCAACAATATTTGAAAAATTTAGGGTACTAGCTAGAAAAAAATCTAATATTAACAGAGCTGGCCTTAGATGGGAGCAGAAACTAAACAAAGAATAGAGAGGGACAAATGACTATAAATTTTAAAGCACCTGACATTAAAGAACTTAAACCAAGAATTCTAGTATTAGGTGTAGGTGGTGCTGGCGGCAATGCAATTAATGAGATGATCGATAGTGGTGTTGAAGGTGTTGAATTTGTTGCGGTAAATACTGATGCACAAGATCTTAAGGCTAGTAAAGCAAAACAAAAAATTCAAATTGGGTTAAATTTAACCAAGGGCCTTGGCGCTGGCGCTAAATTAGAAATCGGACAAGCTGCTGCAGATGAGTCTTTAAATGAAATTATTGATTTATTAAAAGGTGCGAATATGGTTTTTATTACTGCCGGTATGGGAGGTGGAACAGGGACTGGCGCTGCTCATGTAATTGCTAGAGCTGCCAAAGAGTTGAATATTTTAACTGTAGGAGTGGTTACTTTACCATTTTTATATGAAGCACCTTCAAGAATGAGAAGAGGGCAACAAGGTTTGGAGGAATTAAGAAAACATGTTGATACAATCATAGTAATACCTAACCAAAACTTATTTAAAATTGCAAATGAGAAAACTACTTTTAAGGAGTCATTTAAATTATCTAATAATGTTTTGAGATATGGCGTTCAAAGTATTACAGATCTTATGGTGAAAGAGGGTCTTGTAAATTTAGACTTCGCAGATGTTGAAACTGTTATGAGCTCGATGGGTAAAGCTATGATGGGAACTGGAGAAGCAGAAGGAGAAGGCAGAGCACAGAAAGCAACTGAAATGGCGTTGAATAACCCTCTTATTGATGATTATTCTCTAAAGGGAGCCAAAGGTCTTCTCATAAACATTACCGGCGGCGAAGATTTAACCTTATTTGAAGTAGACGAAATTGTTAACAGAATAAGATCAGAAGTAGATCACATCGCCGAAATAATTATTGGATCAATTACTGATCCAACTTTAGAGGGTAAAGTTAGAGTTTCAATTGTTGCTACAGCTTTAGACGGACAACAGCCAGAGTCTAAATCTGTCATTAATATGGTTCACAGAATTCAGAATAGGAATCCAGGTTATTCTGATTTTTCAACTATTGCGGCAAATCAATCGCTTCATTTTCAAAATAATGCATCAAAACATATAACAGACGGAGCTACAGCACTCAAAGCAGAAAATGATTTATTAAAAGAAAATGTTTCAGAACAAGAAATCGACCAGAGTATAAACATTAATTCTGACGTTGGTGCAGCTGAAACTTTAATAAACGATCAGGATGAAAGTCTAATTTTGAAAAATGAAATTGAAGAGCCAAAACTTGAGACAAATGGATTAGAAAATTTTGGAATTGAAGAAGATACTCCTGATTTATTTGAAAATAATCTCTCTGAGGAGAACTCTGAGAATATGCAGAGCATTGAGAATGAAGACTCTGAAGAAGATGAATTTGAAATACCAGCATTTTTAAGAAGACAAAAAAACTAATGATCTTCGTAAAAATAGATGAATGCCACCATTTTACCGAATAGTGAAAAACATTATCCGGTACTGCTAAAAGAAATTCTTAGCATTATTTCCCCTCAAAATGGTGGCACATTTATTGACTGTACTTTTGGTCAAGGTGGATATTCAAAAGAGTTGTTAAAATTTAAAACAACCAATATTATTGCAATCGATAGAGACTCTCAATGTAAGAATGTAGCTCAAAAAATAAAACAATTTCATAAAGATAGATTTACTTTTTTTAATAAAAAATTTAGTGAAATAGATAAAATTGAAATTAAAAAATCCAAAGTCAAAGCAATTATATTTGATCTTGGATATTCCTACACTCAAATTAAAGACCCGGGTAAAGGCTTAAGCTTTGAATACAAAGGCAAATTGAATATGAGACTAGGCATAAATAATTTTTCAGCTGATGATATGCTAAATAAGTTAAGCCAAAAAGATCTTGAGCTAATATTTAAATATTTTGGTGAAGATAAAGATAGTAAAATTATTTCAAAAAGAATTGTAGATCATCGACTTAAAAACAATATTAATACTAAAACACTTGTTAATATTATCAATTCTGTTAAAAAAAAAAGTGGCAGATTACACAATGCGACGAAAATTTTTCAAGCAATAAGAATTTTTGTTAATAAAGAAATAAGTGAATTAATATATGGTCTTATTAATTCTGCAAAAATTTTAGATATAAATGGTATACTTTTGGTCGTTTCATTTCATTCTTTAGAGGACAAAATAGTCAAGTATTTCTTTAGGAGTTTGTCCGAGGATAAAAAAATATCTAGATATTATCCAGAGGAAAAAAATCAAAATAAGTTATTTGAATTAGACTCAAAAAAACCAATTCTCCCAAGTCATGAGGAAATAATCACCAATAGACCTTCCAGATCCGCAAAATTAAGATACGCGATAAAAAAAAAAAATATTACTAAATTTGAACAAGATTTTATTAAAAGGTTCTCAAAACTGCTTGAAATTGAAAATTTATCTGAAAAATTATGAAAAATCTTGTAATTGTATTTTGTTTAATTTCATTAATTTCATTTACAGCTGTAATTAAAAACTCATCGAAAAAAATTGAGGAAGAAATATTTATTCTAAATGAGAGCCTTAGTTTATTGGAAGAGAAATATGATTTAGTTTCTTTCGAATACACATTCTTAAGTAGCCCATCCAGGTTAATAGGAATTATGAGAGATGACAAAAATGAGGAATATAATCATCTCAATGCTATGGAATTAAAAACCATAACGAAAAAAAATGTTAAAAAATAAAGATAAAAAAATTT
>CACHOG010000013.1 GCA_902581445.1 uncultured Pelagibacteraceae bacterium | reverse complement strand
TAATCAAAAAATATAATGAGGAAGATAGAAAAAAATTATTTGTTCTAAAACCAATTTACCAAAGATCTATTATTGTTGCAGCAGGACCAATAGCAAATTTTATACTTGCAGCTGTAATATTTTTATTTATTTATATGTTTGCTGGCAAAGATTTTACGCCTGCGGTAATAAATAAGGTTCAAATTGAAAGTCCAGCATCAGAAGCAGGATTGAAGAAGAATGACATAATTCTTGAGATTGATAATAAAGAGGTAAAAAGTATTTTAGATGTCTCAAAATTTATAACTATGTCAACTTCAGATATAATTGACTTTAAAGTTAAAAGAATTGACGATGAAATATTGTTTAAAGTTGAACCTAGGTTGATCGACTCCACAGACAATCTTGGAAATAAAATAAAAAAACGAATTGTTGGTATTGAATTAAGTCCTTTGAACGACCAAATCAATCACGTAAAACTCGGACCTGCAAAAGCATTGTATTATTCATTATATGAGGTTTACTTTGTATCTGTTTCCTCGCTCAAATATCTTGGCTCAATGATATATGGTTCAGGAGACACAACACAATTAGGTGGACCAATAAGAATAGCTAAAATAACAGGTCAAGTGGCGGAATTTGGTATAATTCCTTTTTTGAGTATAATGGCTTATATCTCAATTAGTCTTGGTTTGATTAATCTTTTCCCAATACCACTTTTAGATGGGGGCCACTTAATGTTTTATGCAATTGAAAAAGTTTTGGGTAGACCTCTAAGCCAAAAAACACAGGAAGGTTTTTTTCGAATCGGGATGTTTTTGTTGTTATCTTTAATGTTTTTTGCCACATTTAATGATCTCAAAGATTTAGGCTTATTTTAAGGGGTTTTTAGCACATTAAAAAGTCAACAAAATCAATGCTTTTTGACCACAATATATTGTGTGGAAAAATTTTTTGTATACTAAAAAAAAGCTTGAATTATCAAGCATTTTGTTAAGTATATATTTAACCTTTAAACCGGAGCTAAAATGAACAAAAAACAACTAGTAGCAAAGCTTTCAGGAAGCCTAAACTTAAGTAAGGCAGATGCAGAGCGAACTTTTGATACTATTACCAATACAATTTTAGATGCGTTGAAAAACGACGATTCAGTTAAAATTGCTGGTTTTGGTACATATAAAGTAGCAAAGAGAAAAGCTAGAATTGGTCGAAATCCAAGAACTGGAGAGCAGATCCAAATAGCAGCATCACAAAAAGTAAAATTTTTGCCTGCAAAAGCACTTAAAGAAATATTCAATAAATAGTTTTTTAAGTTTTACAGCCTTTATGAAAACCTCATAAAGGCTGTAACTATATGCAATAATTGCATACCTATTTTTACTCATTAACGTTAGTTATTTTTGCCCAAAAAATTAAAAGAACCCTTTAATTAATTTAAAAGGAGATAATATGAGTAAAATTTTACGAAAAATAATTACTCCAGCTACAGCACTTCTTTTTCTACTCAACATGAGTAGTGCAGGGGTGGCAGCAACAACTGTTTCTGCAGAAGTTGGGTTTATTTTTAATACTTTCCTTTTCTTAATATGCGGTTTCTTAGTCATGTTCATGGCTGCTGGTTTCGCAATGTTAGAATCAGGAATGGTTACCTCAAAAAGTGTATCAGTAATTTGTGCTAAGAATATCGGTTTGTTTTCTATAGCGGGTATAATGTTTTGGATGTTCGGATACAATGTTGCCTATGGAATTCCAGAAGGTGGTTACATAGGGAAATTTATGCCATGGTCCGATGGAAGTAAGATAGGCACGGGTTACGCTGATGGATCTGATTGGTATTTTCAAATGGTATTCTGTGCAACGACAGTATCGATTGTATCAGGTACTTTAGCTGAAAGAATTAAATTATGGCCATTTTTCTTATTTGCAGCAATTTTAACTGGATTTTTATATCCATTTGTAATGGGCTGGCAGTGGGGTGGAGGCTGGTTAGCAGCGAGAGGTTTTGCTGATTTTGCTGGTTCGACATTAGTTCACTCTACAGGCGGTGCAGCTGCATTAGCAGGTGCAATCCTACTTGGCCCAAGATTGGGTAGATTTACTAAAAAAGGTGAACCTGCTCCAGTTAAACCATTTGCAGCTTCTTCAATTCCACTAGTAACAATAGGAGTATTTATTTTGTGGCTAGGTTGGTTTGGATTCAACGGTGGATCTCAACTAGCAATGGGAACTTTTGATGATGCAGTAGCAGTATCAAAAATATTTATTAATACAAACCTTGCAGCGTGTGGTGGTGTAATGGCTGCAGCAATCGTAACTAGACTTGCAGCAGGTAAAACAGATGTAGTCCAGATGTTAAATGGAGCAATAGGTGGACTAGTATCTATTACCGCTGAACCTTTGATGCCTTCTCCAATTGCAGCGATATTAATTGGTGCAGTAGGTGGTGTTATCGTGGTTTATGGAACTAAGTTCTTATTCGCAATGAAAATTGACGATGTTGTAGGTGCTGTCCCAGCTCACTTGTTTGCAGGAGTTTGGGGAACGCTAGCAGTTCCAATTACAAACTCAAGTGCAAATTTCGGAACACAGTTATTAGGTGTGATCGCAATAAATGCAACTGTATTTGTAATAGCATTTGTGGTTTGGGCAATTATGAAAAATACAATAGGTATCAGATTGAGTAAAGAAGCTGAACTAAAAGGTACAGACGTTACTGAAACTGGTGTAATTGCTTACGCAATAAGAGACTAAAGACTTTAACTCCCTCAGTGTTAAAGAGTTAATGTGGAGGCCCCTCGGGGCCTCCAACATTAGAAAGCTGCTTCCTCCCAAAGTTTTTTTAAATCAACATTAGGTGACAATCCGTAAATTGAATTAATATTCGTGCAATGTATTGCTATTGAAGGTATGGGACTGAAACAAAATTCTTTTTTATAAATATTATGTAAAGGCTTCTCAAAAGGATAATGCTCAAATTTACACATTTGAGTAATATTTTCATGATACTTATCAATCATTATTCTACTAGTTAAAAACGTACATAATGTTTGATTAATTCTCCTCCAATGGGATTGATTACCAATGATAATATTAGTATTTTCAACATCTCTATACAGATAAGGGTAATCAGTAGGACATAAAAAAACTTCGCAATTTAGTTGTGAAGTAAATTTTTCATATGCCGAAACTAATTCTAATATTGAATTTCTTGAGTGTATATAATCATCTTCAACAAAATATATTAAATCGTCACAATTTTTAGATAATTCAATAGATTGATGAATATTCGACATATTAGATTTTTGATTAACAGTAACAGGTTTACTTTCTTCATTAGTGCTTGAAATTTGAGCACTATATTTTTCATATTCTAGCTTTTTAATTTCATAGCTAAAAAAGTTA
>CACHOG010000012.1 GCA_902581445.1 uncultured Pelagibacteraceae bacterium | reverse complement strand
ATACTGTAACTGCTTTAAATGATTATTTCAAAGTTATAAAAAATAAAAAAGTAAAGTTTCATAATCATGATTATAAAAAATTTCTTAATAAGATAAATTTTAAAAAAGATGATTTTTTATATTGTGATCCTCCATATCTGATTACAGCCGGAGAGTACAACAAGTATTGGAATGAGAATGATGAAGTGGAACTTCTTAAAAATCTTGATAAATTAAATAAAAGAAAAATAAAATGGGCACTTTCAAATGTAATTGAATACAGAGGAAAGAAAAACAAGATACTTATCGACTGGTCAAAAAAATATAAAAGCTATAAAATTAAGAGTAATTATATAAGCTTTAATGATAATACGATCAAAAGTTTTAAAGAAGTATTAATACAAAATTTTTAGATGCCTTCTAATTATAAACCACTTACATTTAACACATCAATTAGAAACCCTGAAAGAGCTAAATATTTTCTAAAAACGATTATAAAGTTTGAAAATGAAATAATGACTAATGATTTAGCAAAAAAAATCATGGTTGAAATGATCAAGGATAAAATTTATAGACCTGATCAATCATTAAATGCGCTACCAAACTTAAAAGAAAAATTTAAATCTTTTGAAGCACTAACTCATGAAGATGCTCAGAGTCTTTTAGAAGCAAGTGAACAAGATCATCTAGATGGTGGTTTTGAATGGGGTTGGTCAAGTAGATTTTACACTATGTATGCTTTGTTAAGAAAGTTTGGACTTTTGTGGTGGGAAAAACCTGAATTAAATAAGCCTTTATTAATATCAAAAATTGGTAAAAATTTAGCAGAGTGCGTTCCTGAATCTACACTTAATAAACCCCACCCATGGAAATTTGAAGAAGATACCTCTCCCAAAGAACAGGCAATCTTTTGTTCTCTATTAAGTAAATATCAAAGAAAAAATCCTTTTACTGCAGAATTAAATCATAATTGTCCATTAAGCTTATTGCTTAGAGTAATTAAATTAATCAATGAGCATTATGAGGATTCAAATGGTTTGTCTTTTAAGGAAATACCTTTTTTATTAGTCTGGAAAAATAATAGTGCTGAGGAAATTTTTGATAGAATTAAAACATTAAGATCTTCATTTAATGAGATAACAAGCGATATTATTTTAAGCTCCTGCGATGAATACACGGAAGGTAGATATGCTAGTTGGCAAGATGGTAGTTTGTCTACTTCTGTTCCTGATGATTATATCAGAAAAATGACTTTAACCGATTTAATAATTGTAAGAGGAGGGGGTGATAATTGGTTTTTAGATTTAAATAGAAGTAAATTAAATATTATCGAACATGTAATTAGTAATTATTCAACACCAAAAAATTTTAACAATGAAAAAGAATATTATGAATATGCATCTATTTTTGACCCTAAATTAATTGAATTTGAGGAAAACATCTATTCATCAACTAGTGATGATAAATTGTTATATTGGGCTAATCTTTATGGCTGGAGTAAAATAAAAGATGAATTAAAACTGGTTCAAAGAAGACGAATTTCTCAAGATCCAAGGCTAAGAATACTTTCAAATGCAAAAAAATTAGAATTTTTAATTTCATTGGCTTTAAAACTTAAATGGAGAGATTATGCAATAAAACCAAATTATAAAGTAGATCATGAAGGCATGATAAGACAAACTGCTCCGAGCAGAATGTCAGATATCGTTTGTGAAAAAGATGATATTATCGATTTAGTTGAGGTTACAATGCTTCAGGATGGACATGGACAAGGTTCTAATGAAATTCCTAAAATTAGAAGGCATGTAAATGATAAAAAAACTGAATTTCCTAATTCAAATGTAAGTTCGACTTATATTACTCCAAGAATGCATGAGGATGCTTTATTTTTAATTAGAGCTGCAGGTTTAGAAAATGTTATAATAAAACCTTTCGATATTGGAGAATTTATACAAAAACTTGAAACTGATTCTGTATTAAATTAAATTTATAATCAATATTCTGCCACTTTTATAAATTATATTAATAATTATTAAGGTTTAATTCTAACTTTAATAACCCCTAAAATATGAAACAATTAGAACTGTTTGATTACAGAAGAGATTATCTTTTTGAAAGAGATAATGAAGTAGCTCATTATTACGATATATTAAAAGAGAGTAAAGACACTATCAGTTATTCAGAACACATTGATCCCAAAAAAAAATTTAATATATGTGGTATGGATTATGAAGAATATGTGGATATAAAAAAATCAGATTTAAAGGGATTGGATTATGATAAAATATACAATTTCCTAACTAAGCTTGAAAAAGAGCATAGATTGGAGAGATATAAAGAATTACTTAAATTCAATAATATAAAATTTGATGCTGACGTATTTACCTGGTGTAGTGATTAATTTGCTCATACAAGAGCAAGACTAGAGCACAGAGAGATAAAAATAAAAAAAATTTACTTATTCATCTTGTTCAATTATAAATATTAGCATAAACACTCATGAAAATAACTCATGCCCTCGTGGTGAAATTGGTAGACACAAAGGACTTAAAATCCTTGCCCTTTTGGGAGTGCCAGTTCGAGTCTGGCCGAGGGCACCACTAAATGTCAAAACCTCAAATAATTGCAGATAATAATAAAAAATCTTTAAGGATTAAATCCTTAATAAAAAATAAAATTTCTAAAATAAAAATTAAAAATTTAAATATTGTTATTGGAGGAGATGGATTTATGCTTAAAACTCTTAAAAGAAATAAACATTCTTCAAAATATTTTTATGGAATAAATTCTGGAGACTATGGTTTTTTGATGAATAAGTACTCATCAAAAAAAATTGTTAGCAGTGTAAATAAAGCAAATTTAATAACCATTTCACCATTAGAGATGAAGGTAACAAACAAGCAAGGTAGCATAAAGAAGTATTTAGCTATCAACGAGGTTTCAATTTTAAGGCAAAGTAGGCAAGCAGCCTCAGTTTTAATTAAAGTTGGATCAAAGAAAATAATAAATAGATTAATATCTGACGGTGTATTAGTTTCAACACCCGCGGGAAGCACAGCTTACAATTTATCAGTTAGAGGTCCTATACTAAGTCTTAATTCAAAAAAATTATCTATCGCACCAATTAGTCCATTTAGACCAAGAAGATGGAATGGAAAAATAATTAATGATAAATTTAATGTTTTAATAAAAAACCTAAATACTACTAAAAGACCTATTAGTGCTGTAGCTGATAATATAGAAGTTAGAAACGCTAAAATTATAAATGTAAAAATAAATAAAAAAATCAAATTTAAACTTCTGTACGATAAAAATAGAGGGTTACAAAAAAAAATTAAAATTGAGCAATTAAGAAAAGAAATAAATTAAAAATGGAGTTGATCTTATATATTTTAACTTATTTTCTTTTTGCTTTTAATGTAATTGGATACGGGAATATTTGTGCTAAAAAAATTTTATCATTTAATGATAGAGCTAATATTGGATATATAGGTATTTATGGGATTTTTACACTAACCTTAATCTCATATATATCAAATTTATTCATAGAGCATAATTATTTTCATAATTTAATCATTTTATTTTTAGGAATATTTTTTTTTATTCAATACGTTCTTTCAATAAAAAACTTTAGAAATAATAAGGATATAAAATATTTAGGTTTTTTTTTATTAATATCAATTTTCGCTATTTTATATTTTAAAAGTCACGACGATTTTTTATATTATCATTTAAGTTTTATTCATAATTTGACGATAAACAAAGTTGAATTTGGACTTGGAAATTTTGATTTGGCTTTCAATCATGTATCTTCCTTATTTTTTTTTCACTCACTGTTCAGTTTACCTTTTACAATTGACTATTTTTATTTTGTAGGTCCCGCTTTAATAATGGTTTTTTCAAATATAATTTTATTAAAGAGTATATTAGGATTTAAAAAAAAAGTAGTATTTGTTGATTTTTTAAAAATATTCATTTTTATTTTCATAAACGTTTTTTTTTATAGACTTGCAGAGCACGGCACTGATAGATCAGCGATTATTTTAATATTATTAAGTATTGTAATAATTTTTCAAATTCTAGATGAGAAAAATTTAGATAAAAGTAAATTTGAAAACTTGATAATTTTTTTAACTTTAATTATAAGCCTAAAATCTTTTTATGCAATTTATGGCGTATTATTTCTTATTATTTATTTTAAATTTTTTAAAATTTATACAATATCTAAATTCTATAAAGATTTTAAAATTATAAATATTTCTATTATTTTTGGATTATTAATATTATTTTATAATATCGCTTACACTGGATGTTTAGTTTACCCATTAGCATTTACGTGTTCCGAAAGTTTTTATTGGAGCATGGATGTTTCCAGAATTGAATGGGCTGCAAGTTTTTATGAACTATGGTCAAAAGCAGGTGCAACACCCGCATATAGAGTCGAAAACCCAACAGAGTATATACAAGGTCTAAATTGGTTAGGAGTGTGGATAGATAACTATTTTTTTAATAAAGTATCAGACACCTTGTTTGGTCTTTTGTTTGTTGTAATTTTTGTCTTTGCTATTTTTAAGCCAAAAAAAATTAAGTTTAAATTTAAAAAAAAATATTCTTTGGTATTGATTGTTCTAATTATTTTATTATTTGAATGGTTTTTCAATCATCCCTCTCTAAGATATGGTGGTTATCATTTGTTAGCGTTAATATTTTTTATACCTGCAGCAATAATTTTGAGTAATCAAGACTACATTTTTTCAAAAAACTATAAAAAAATTAAAATTATTTTAATTGCTACTTTAGTAGTTTTTGCATCAAGGAATGTAGATAGAATTCTTAACGAAAATGAAATTTATAAATATAATCCATTTAAATCACCAACGTATAAATTAGACGATAAAGATTATTATTTAAAAATGAAAAAACAAAATATTTATGAGAAAACTAATAGTTGTAAGTCAGAATACAAAAAAAATCATAATTGTAAAATAATAAATTCTTATAGATTTTTTTATTAACCAAAACATGAAAAATATTTTGAAAAGAGATGGATACTCAATTGTGATACCTATATTAAATGAGGGGAAAAATCTAAAAGACCTTATTGAAAGAATTAACAAAAATCTGAAAAAGTTTAAATTTGAGATTATTTTTGTAGACGACAATTCAACTGACGGGTCACACTATTTATTAAAAAAATATAAAAAAATTTATAAAATTAGGTATTTTATTAGAAAACAAAATCCCGATCTCTCACTTTCATGCATTCTAGGATTTAAAAAAAGTAAATATGATAAAATAATTGTTATGGATGGAGATCTACAGCATGATCCAAAATATTTACCAAAAATGATAAAATTATTTTTAAAAGATAAGTTAGATTTCGTTGTAGCTGCTAGAAATTTTAGTAATTTTTCAATACCAGGATTAAGCCTTATAAGATTTATAGCTTCAAAAATTCTTATTTACGTGTTCTTTATTCTAGTTGGGACTAAAACATCTGATCCAATGAGCGGCTTCTTTTTGTTTAAGAAAAAAATATTTAAAAAAAACGAATATAAACTTTTTGCAAAAGGTTATAAAATTTTATCAGATTT
>CACHOG010000011.1 GCA_902581445.1 uncultured Pelagibacteraceae bacterium | reverse complement strand
AGTAATGCTTTGTATTGTTTAATTAAACTGTTATCCGGCTCTTTTAAAATTTTTTTAAAATCTTCACTTGTTAAAGCTTCAAGCTCAACTCTGATTGGTAAACGTCCTTGTAATTCAGGTAATAGGTCTGAGGGTTTTGCTAATTGGAATGCACCTGACGCAATAAACAATATATGGTCAGTTTTAATTGGCCCATATTTTGTGCTTACTGTTGTTCCTTCTATTAAAGGCAATAAATCTCTTTGAACTCCTTCCCTGGATACATCACCACCAACTCTATCAGTTCTTGCTGATATTTTATCAATTTCATCAAGAAACACGATACCATTATTTTCAGTAGAATTTTTTGCAGATTTAATAATTTTGTCTTGCTCAATTAATTTATCTGACTCTTCATTAATTAAAATTTCATGAGATTCTTTTACAGTCATTTTTTTCTTTTTGGCTTTATTACCCATGCCTTTACCAAGCATTTCACCAATATTAATCATCCCAACATTAGCACCTGGCATTCCCGGTATTTCAAATGATGGCATATTATTTGCTTCGTTCACTGCAATTTCAATTTCGTTATCGTCTAAATCACCATTTCTCAATCTTTTTCTAAAACTTTCTCTTGTTGCAACACTTGCTTTATTTCCAACAATTGCATCAAGCACTTTTTCTTCAGCTTGTTTTTGAGCTTGTGCATAAACTTCTTTTCTCTTTTTAACTTTTTCCATGGCAATAGCAATTTCAAGTAGATCTCTCACTATTTGTTCAACATCTCTACCGACGTAACCAACTTCGGTAAATCTTGTAGCTTCAACTTTCACAAATGGTGCTTCCGCAAGTTTTGATAATCTTCTCGAAATTTCAGTCTTTCCAACCCCGGTAGGTCCGATCATTAAAATATTTTTTGGTAAGACTTCGTCCTTCATGTCACCTTTTAAAGCTTGTCTTCTCCATCTATTTCTTAAAGCAATAGCTACAGCTCTTTTGGCTTTGTTCTGTCCAACCACAAATCTATCCAATTCAGAAACAATTTCTCTTGGTGACAGAGAGTTTACAAAAGATTCATCTTGATCCTTTTTATTCTTAGTTACCAAAGGTGTTACATTATTGTTTTCCATTATATTTTTTCCATATTTATATTGTCATTCGTGAAAACACATATTTCTGAAGCAACCTTAATTGCTTTTTTCGCTATCTCTTCAGCAGACATATCGGTATCCATTAATACTTTTGCTGATGCTAAAGCATAATTTCCACCTGATCCAATTCCAATTACATCACCTTCAGGCTCTAGAACATCACCTGTACCTGAAATAATAAAACTTTTTTCTTTATCACCTATTGCCATTAATGCTTCTAGTCTTCTTAAATATTTGTCTGTTCTCCAATCCTTTGCAAGTTCAACAGCGGCTCTTGTTAAATTACCAGCATGTTTCTCTAATTTTGACTCTAATCTCTCAAATAAAGTTAATGCATCTGCAGTTGATCCTGCAAATCCTGCGATCACATTTCTTTTCTCAATTTTTCTAACTTTGTTTGCAGTTCTCTTGATGACAGTATTTCCCATGCTAACCTGCCCATCACTAGCAACTACAACGTCTTTATTTTTTCTTACTAATACTATTGTTGTCATAAATGTTAGATGGATATTAATTTCTATAATTCAAGTTCTTGATTACTTTTATTGATATAAGCAAATAATGAATATATACGTATTAAAAAAATGAAGAGAAAAGCTGATATTACTAGAAAAACTAAAGAAACATCAATCAAGGTTGAGCTGAATATTGATGGCAAAGGTCAATACAAAATTGACACAGGAATTGGTTTTCTAGATCACATGCTTGAGCAACTATCAAAACATTCTTCAATTGATCTTAAAGTCAAAGCAAAGGGAGACACCCATATTGATTTACATCACACAACTGAAGACACAGGAATTGCTATTGGTGAATGTTTAAAAAAAGCATCAAAAAATTTTGTTGGAATAAAAAGATATGCACATGCGTTATTACCTATGGACGAAACTTTAACAAGAGTAGCAATTGATATGTCTAATAGACCATATCTTATTTGGAATGTTAAGTTGAAAGTTGAAAAATTAGGTGAAATGGACACCGAATTATTTAAAGAATGGTTTCAAGCATTTGCTCAATCTGCTGGGATAACTATGCACATTGAAAATATTTATGGCGACAACAGCCACCACATCATCGAATCTTGTTATAAAGGACTTGCTAGATCATTAAGAGCTGCACTTGAATTAGATCCTAAAAACAAAAATACAGTGCCCTCTACAAAAGGTTCTTTATAAAAAAAGAATTAATGAAAGTTACAATCGTTGATTATAGCTCGGGCAATATTAGCTCTGTAATAAACTCTTTTAAGGAAGTTGCACAAAACAAAGCAACAATAGAGGTAACATCAGACTTAAATAAAATTAAATCTTCTGATAAAATTGTTTTACCAGGACAAGGATCATTTAAAAGTTGTGTAGATGCTTTAAACAAAATCAGCGGTTTAAACGATACTTTAAATGAATTTGTTATAGTAAATAAAAAACCACTTCTGGGGATATGTGTAGGGTTACAAATGTTTGCTGATGTTGGTTATGAAGAAACTGAAACAAAAGGTCTAGGATGGATTTCAGGCAAAGTATCAAAAATAGACAATCAGAATGGCAAATTCAAACTTCCACACATAGGCTGGAACCAAATAAATATCTTGAAAGATAGTAAAATTTTTAAACAGGTAGAAAATAATTCACATATGTACTTTGTTCATAGTTATGAATTCATGCCTACAGATAATAACGTTATTTCAGCTACTACTGATTATTCAACAAAAGTTGTTTGTTCAGTAGAGAAAGAGAATATATTTGGAACACAATTTCACCCAGAAAAAAGTGATAAAACTGGATTAAAAATAATTAATAATTTTATAAATTTATAAATGAAAATATTTCCAGCAATAGATATCAAAGATGGAAAATGTGTAAGACTAGTTAAGGGAGATTTTAAAAATAAAACAGAATATGAAATGTCCCCAGTTGAACAAGCTAGTAAATATAAGTATCATGGTTTTAAAAACTTACATATAGTCGATCTTGATGGAGCTTTAACCGGCGAAACAGTTAATCTAGGTGCCATCCAGGATATAGTTGGTAAATTCGATTTAAAGGTGGAGATTGGTGGAGGTATCAGAAAGCTTGATAGTATTAAAAAATATATTGATTCTGGTGTTGAAAAGGTGATTTTAGGAAGTGCTGCTATTAAAGATAAAAAATTTTTAAAAGTAGCATGTCAAAAGTTTCCAAATAAAATAGCATTAGGCTTAGATGCTAAAGATGGATATTTATCAGTATCTGGTTGGAAGGAAAACTCTAATCAATTAACTTTAGATTATCTGAGTGAAGTAAATGATTATGGAGTTAGTAGACTTATTTATACTGATATAAATAAAGATGGCATGAAACAAAGCCCAAATTTTGAAGATACATCAAAAATTGCAGCTAAATCAAATTGTCCCGTGATCATATCTGGTGGGGTTTCATCAATAGATGATATTAAAAAAGCAAAAGGTTTAGAAAATATTGAAGGTATAATAGTTGGAAAAGCTATTTATGATGGTGATATTAAATTAGAAGACCTTGTGAAAGAAGATGCTTAAAAATAGAATAATTCCTTGTTTAGATGTAAAGAACGGTCGTGTTGTAAAAGGCATTAACTTTATTGATTTAAAAGACGCAGGAGATCCTGTTGAACAAGCTAAAATTTATAGTGATGGTGGCGCTGATGAGATTTGCTTTTTAGATATAACAGCCTCAAATGAAAATAGAGAGACCATTTATAGTGTCGTAGAGAAAACCTCCAAGAAATGTTTTGTACCTTTAACAGTTGGCGGAGGAGTAAGAAGTGTCGAAGATATTAGTAAATTACTTAACTGCGGTGCCGATAAAGTTTCAATAAATACAGCTGCTGTAAATGATAAGCAAGTTGTCATTGATAGTTCTAAAAAATTTGGTTCTCAATGCATCGTTGTTGCAATAGATGCCAAAAAAAATGGAGATATATGGGAGATCTATACCCATGGTGGAAGAAATAAAACGGGTATTGATGCACTTAAATTCGCAAAAGAAATGGAAAAAAGTGGAGCCGGGGAATTACTTGTAACATCAATGGATAGAGATGGAACACAGGTTGGGTACGATATAGATTTAATGTCTAAAATTTCACATACTGTAAATATTCCTTTAATAGCATCTGGTGGAGTTGGTAATCTTGATCATTTAGTTGATGGTATAAAATTGGGTAATGCGAGCGCTGTATTAGCAGCCTCAATTTTTCATTATGGCAAATATTCTGTAAAACAGGCAAAGGAATATTTGGACTTGAAAGGAATTCCAGTTAGAATTTAATATGCTTAAAACTTTAGAAGATTTGATTAAAATAATAAGAGAGAGAAAATCATCATCAGATGATGGCTCTTACACATCAAAATTACTCAAAGATAAATCTTTGTCTTTAGGAAAAGTCAAAGAGGAGATTGGTGAACTTATAGAAGCTGTTGAAAACAATTCAAATAAAGTTCACGAGGCAGCTGATGTTCTTTATCATTTATTAGTTTATCTAGAAGGAAATGGCGTCCGTATTGAGGATATCATGAATGAATTAGAAAAAAGGAAGAAAAAAAAAGAGTCTTAAAAAGACAAAATTAGTGTTAGCCTTCCAAAAAATTAAATTCATTTATGAGCCACAAATTTTATAAACCCGCAAGGTCAAGACTTCAGAGAAGTGAATTAGCAGTCCCAGGTTCATCGCCAAAAATGTTTGAAAAGGCTTTAAATTCAGATGCAGATTATGTCTTCTTAGATTTAGAAGATGCAGTTTCTCCAAATGATAAAGTTGCAGCGAGAGCAAATGTTGTTAATGCTTTAAATGAAATTAATTGGCGAGATAAAGGAAAAACTATTTCAGTAAGAATTAACAGTTTGGATACTCATTACATGTATAGCGATTTAGTTGAGCTTGTTGAGCAAGCAGGGAAAAATATAGATACTATACTTGTTCCAAAAACAGGAACAGCAAGTGATGTTTACATGGTAGATTGTTTGCTAACCCAAATAGAAACAAACAAAAAAATTGAAAATAAAATTGGCATTGAGTGTTTGATCGAAACTGCTTTAGGTATGTCCAATATTAAAGAAATTGCAAAATCAAGTGAAAGGTTAGAGGCATTACACTTCGGTGTAGCTGACTATGCTGCAAGTCTTAGAGCAAGAACTGTTGTGATAGGTGGGCTAAATCCAGATTATCCGGGGGACCAATGGCATCACGGATTATCAGAATTAGTTATGACATGCAGAGCATATGGACTTAGAGCTATAGACGGTCCATTTGGAGATTTTAATGATCCAGATGCATATATTGCTTCAGCAAAAAGAGCTGCAGCTATCGGTATAGAAGGTAAATGGGCAATACATCCTTCACAAATAGATTTAGCAAATAAAGTTTTTTCTCCACCAGAAGCTGAAGTTAAAAAAGCAAAAAGAATTTTAGAAGAATTACATAAAGCAGCAAAAGAGGGAAAAGGCGCGGCACAACTGGATGGAAGAATGATAGATGCAGCATCTGCAAGGATGGCAGAAAATATTGTAAATATAAATAAAAAAATAGAGGATAAATAAAATGGATATTCATGAGTACCAAGCAAAAAAAATTCTTGCAGGATTTGGAGTTGCAGTACC
>CACHOG010000010.1 GCA_902581445.1 uncultured Pelagibacteraceae bacterium | reverse complement strand
AAATATGGGGTTAGGAGTAGACGGAAATGATAATAAAATTATTAAATCTTGTCAGGAAGATTTAGGAAAAATAACTGGTCAAAAACCTGTTGTTACAAAATTTAAAAAATCTATTTCTAATTTTAAAACAAGAAAAAATACCAATGCCGGTCTTAAAGTAACATTAAGAAAAGATAAAATGTATGAGTTTATTGATAGATTAGTAAATATTGCTTTACCAAGAATTAAAGACTTTAGAGGTTTACCTATAAAAGGTTTTGATAATTTTGGAAATTACACTTTTGGAGTTAAAGAGCATATTATTTTTCCAGAGGTTAACTTTGACAAAGTTGAAAAGATTAGAGGACTTGATATTTCAATAATTATTTTGTCAAAAAATAAAGAACACAGTCTAGAATTGCTTAAAAAAATGAATTTTCCATTTAAAAACGAAAGGATAAACTAAAATGGCTAAGTTAAGTGCTATAAATAAAAATAATAGAAGAATTAAACTTTCTGATAAGTTTTATAATAAAAGAACGAAACTTAAAAAAATTATAATGAATAAAAAACTACCACTTGAAGAAAGATTTAAAGCGCAACAAAAACTTTCAAAATTACCAAGAAATTCAGCAAAAGTTAGAGTGATGAACAGGTGTCAAATAACTGGAAGACCACATGGAGTTTATAGAAAATTAAAAATTTCAAGGATAGCTTTAAGAAAGTTAGGTCTTGAGGGAAAAATACCAGGAATGGTTAAATCAAGCTGGTAGAAAGGAAAATTATGAGTTTAAGTGATCCAATAGGAGATATGTTAGCAAGAATTAAAAATTCGCAAATAAGAAGTCAAAAAAAAGTAGAGATGCCGTCTTCAAAATTTAAAACAAAAATTGCTTCTGTTTTAAAGGAGGAAGGTTTCATAATAGATTACAAGGTAGAAGAAAATCAAAAGAAACAGAATTTAATTATCATGTTAAAATATAATTTTGGAAATCCTGTTATAAATACTATTGAAAGAGTATCTAAACCAGGAAGAAGAATATTTTCAAGCGCTGAAAGTTTGCCAAAAATAAATAATGGATTAGGAATTGCAATTATATCTACGCCAAAAGGCGTGATGACAGATGTTAATGCAAGAAAACAGAAAATTGGTGGAGAAATTATTTGTAAGGTATTTTAATGTCTAAAATTGGTAAAATAAACATATCTATACCCGATAAAGTAAAAATAGCTTTATCTGGAAACACTGTAAATGTAGAAGGACCTTTTGGCAAAAAGGCTCTATCAATCGATACAGAAAACTTCGACGTTAAAATCGATGATGGAAAAAAAATTTCTATAAAACCAAAAAAAGATGATCAAAATTCAAAAAGATTATGGGGTATGAACAGAAGTTTATTAAACAATGCAATTATTGGAGCAGATAAAGGGTACGAAAAAGTACTTGAGCTTGTTGGTGTGGGGTACAGAGCATCGATAAAAGGTACGCAATTAAATCTTCAATTGGGATTTAGTCATGATATAAATTTTGCTATCCCGAATAGCATTAAAATAACTGTTGAAAAGCAAACAACAATAAAAATTAATGGTATTGATAAACAAGAAGTAGGAATGATTGCTTCAAAAATAAAATCATTTAGGCCACCCGAACCTTATAAAGGCAAAGGCATAAAAGAAAAAGGGCAATATATTTTAAGAAAAGAGGGAAAAAAGAAATAATGAAATTAACTGCTGCAATCAGAAGAAAATATAGGATTAGAAATAAATTAAAAAAAGTTTCTGGTGCTGAAAGACTTAGACTTTCAATAACAAGATCTACCAAAAATATTTCTGCGCAAATAATTGATGACAAAAGTCAATCTACGATTTTGTCTGCATCATCGACTGAAAAGGATATGAGATCAGAAAAAAAAAATAAAACTGATATTTCAAAACTTGTCGCTGAAAAGCTAGCAAAAAAAGCTCAGGAAAAAAATATCACATCAATATATTTTGATAGAGGAATTTATAAATATCATGGCAGAGTCAAAGTTTTTGCTGAAACTTTAAGAAAAAATGGAATGAAATTTTAGTTATGGATAAAAATATAGATTTTATAGAAAAATTAGTTCATATAAATAGAATTACAAAAGTTGTTAAAGGAGGAAGAAGGTTTGGTTTTTCTGCTTTAGTAGTTGTTGGCAATCAAAATGGTAAAATAGGTGTCGCTCATGCTAAAGCAAAGCAAGTACCAGATGCAATTAAAAAGGCTAATGAACTAGCGAGAAGAAATTTAATTCAAATACCTCTAAGAGAAGGTAGAACAATACATCATGACATATTTGGTAAAGATGGTGCGGGAAAAATAAAGTTACGTGCAGCACCAAAAGGTACTGGTATAATTGCTGGTGGACCAGTTAGAGCAGTCTGTGAAGTCTTAGGAATTAAGGATATTGTGGCAAAATCGTTAGGAACTGCTAATCCTCACAATGTAATTCGTGCATGCATGAAAGCGTTACAAAAACAAACTTCTCCAAAACAAATATCAAATATTAGAAATAAAAAAATTTCAGAAATTATAGAAAAAAGAGGATAATATGAATTTAAACTCAACATCTTCAATTAAAGAAAAAAAAATAAGACCTGGAAGAGGCATCGGATCAGGTAAAGGAAAAACTTCTGGCAGAGGTCACAAAGGACAAAAATCACGAAGAGGTGTAGCAATTAAGAGTTTTGAAGGTGGTCAAATGCCGTTATATAGAAGATTGCCAAAAAGAGGTTTTAATCCTATTAAAAAAAGCAATATAGCTATTTTTAACATTCAAAATATTCAAAAATTTATAGATGCAAATAAAATAAAAAGCTCAGACAAAATTGATCTTAATTTGTTAAAAAAATTGAAATTGGTAAACAAAAAAACACAAAAAATTAAGTTATTGGGTGGTGGTGAATTAAAAGATAAAATAATTCTTGAAGTTGATTTTGTTTCTAAATCAGTTAAGGATAAATTATCAAAAAATGGAAGTACTGTTAAAATTAAAAATATTTAATGAGCGCAAGCACACCTTCTAACGATTTAAGAAATAGAATTTTATTCACGATATTTATTTTAGCTATTTATAGATTTGGTACATTTGTTCCTCTGCCAGGTATTGATCCTGAACAACTACAAATAATGATGGAGGGTAACCAAAAAGGGTTACTTGGAATGTTTAATGTATTTGCAGGTGGAGCTGTGAGTAGAATGGCAATATTTGCACTTGGAATAATGCCCTATATATCATCATCAATAATTGTACAGCTTTTAACTGGTGTATCTGATTATTTTAAAAATTTAAAAAATCAAGGTGAAATCGGAAGAAAAAAAATTACACAAATTACGAGATATGGAACCGTTTTGTTGGGTACAGTTCAAGGTTACGGTTTAGCAGTAGGATTAGAGTCATCAGCAAATCTAGTAATAAATCCTGGATTGTTTTTTAAAGTTTCAACTGTAACTTCAATTGTTGCTGGTACAATTTTTTTAATGTGGCTTGGAGAGCAAATTACACAAAGAGGAATAGGAAATGGTATATCTTTGATAATTTTTTCTGGAATAGTCGCAGAAATACCAAGGGCTTTAGTTACAACTTTTGAGCTTGGTAAAACAGGTGCAATATCTGGTTTTATGATTTTTATGATACTTATTTTATTAATTGCCACAATAATGTTCATAGTATTCATGGAAAGAGCTTTAAGAAAAATTTTGATAAATTATCCAAAAAGGCAGATGGGTAATAAGATGTATGGTGGTGATTCCTCCCATTTACCATTGAAAATTAATGCAGCTGGTGTAATACCAGCTATTTTTGCATCTGCTTTATTATTATTACCAGTAACGTTTTCTAATTTTAGTATTTCTGAAAATGAAACATTTTTAAATATTTCCTCTTTTTTTTCACAAGGACAACCACTTTACATGTTGCTTTATGCCTCTGGAATAATATTTTTCACTTTTTTTTATACTTCTATAGTTTTTAATCCTAATGAGACTGCAGAAAATTTAAGAAAGTATGGAGGATTTATACCAGGTATTAGACCTGGAGAAAGTACTGCCAACTATATTGATAATATATTGACAAAGCTTACTACAATTGGCGCTCTATATCTAACATTGGTTTGTTTAATGCCAGAATTTTTAATTGCAAAATATCCAATTCCATTTTATCTAGGCGGTACCTCAATATTAATTGTTGTAGTTGTTGCAATTGATACCGTGACTCAAATTCAAACAAGAATGATGAGCTCACAGTACGAGCAATTAATTAAAAAAACAAAATTTGGAAAATAAATAGGTGAATATTATTATTTTTGGCCCTCCAGGTGCTGGTAAAGGAACCCAAGCAAAAAATTTGGTTAAAAAATTAAATAGTTTTCAAGTTTCTACCGGAGACATGTTGAGAGCTGAAATTAAAAATGATTCTGATATCGGAAAAAAAATAATAAACAATATGAACGAGGGTAAATTTGTTGATGACGAGATAGTAAATAAACTTCTTGAAAATATAATCTTTGATAAAAAAAAAAATAACAAATTAATTTTTGATGGCTATCCAAGAACAATTAGCCAAGCTCAAAATTTAGATATTTTGCTAAATAAATCAAATCAGAAAATAGATTTTATTTTTTTCTTAAATGTGAAAAAGGATGCAATTATTAAAAGAATCGAAAAAAGAAAAATTTTAGAAAAAAGATCTGACGATAATTCCGAAACTATCTTAAAACGTTATGACACTTACATGGAAATAACCAAACCAGTTCTAGATTATTATTTAAAAAACCAAAATTTTCACGAAATTGATGGATCTATGGAAATAGACGATATTTCACTAAAAATTGAGGAAATACTTAATGTTTAAAACATTGACTTTAAAACTTCTTCTTATATAAAAGTCTAAATTTTAATCACTATATATGGCTCGAATAGCAGGTGTTAACATACCACAGAATAAAATTGTCCAGGTTGGACTTACTTATATTCATGGTATAGGAGAAAAATTTTCTAAACAAATCTGCAAAGATCTTGATATATCTAAAGAAAAAAGAGTTAACGAATTATCGGATGATCAAATTCTAAAAATAAGAGAATATATAGATAAAAACTTCACTGTCGAAGGCGATCTTCGAAGAGAGACTTCATTAAGTATTAAAAGATTAATTGATTTAGCATGCTATAGAGGTTCAAGGCATAAAAAAAAATTACCTGTTAGAGGACAAAGAACTAGATGTAACGCTAGAACCAGAAAAGGCAAGGCAATTGCTATTGCTGGAAAAAAACTTACCCCATTAAAGAAATAATTTTATGAATTCTGAAAATAAAGATAAAAAAGATAAAGAAATTAAATCAGTAAAGAAAAGTTCATATTCTAAAAAGAAAAAAACAAAAAAAAATATACAGAACGGTAAAGCTTTTGTTTTATCCACATTTAATAACACAATAATTTCAATCTCAGATACAAATGGCAATATTGTTTCTTGGTCTTCAGCTGGTCAGAAAGGTTTTAAAGGATCAAGAAAGTCAACACCTTATGCTGCACAAGTAGCTGCAGACTCTGCTGCGGCAAAGGCATTAGAATATGGCATGAAAACGTTAACGGTTGAAATTAAAGGCCCAGGATCTGGAAGAGAGACAGCTTTAAGAGCGCTACAAGCAAGAGGTTTTAAAATTTTATCAATAAAAGATACAACACCAATGCCGCACAACGGTACAAGACCACCAAAAAAAAGGAGAGTATAAATGCAAAGTGTAGATGTTAATGTTAAAAATTGGAAATCTTTAATTAAACCACCAAAACTAGATATTAAACTTAGTGATGATAAATCATACGCTAGAATTACAGCCGAACCTTTAGAAAAAGGTTACGGACTAACTTTAGGAAATTCTTTGAGAAGAATATTATTATCCTCAATAAGAGGAGCTGCAGTTACGTCCATACAAATAGATGGAGTGCTTCATGAATTTAGTTCAATTAAAGGCGTTAGAGAGGATGTAACAGATATTGTTCTAAATATAAAATCTTTAGCACTTAAAAGTCAATCTGAAGGCACAAAAAAACTTGTATTAGATGCAAAAGGTCCTGGTGAAATTAAAGCCTCTGATATTGCTAAAGTAGCTGATATTGAAATACTTAACCCAGATTTAGTAATTTGTAACTTAGACGAAAATACAAACTTCCACATGGAAATGAATGTAGGAACAGGAAAAGGATATGTTTCTGCTGATATGAATAAACCCGAAGACCCTCCTTTAGGATTAATACCAATCGATTCTTTATACAGCCCTGTAAAAAGAGTTTCTTATTCTGTAAGCACAGCTAGAGAAGGTAAGGCCTTGGATTATGATAAATTGACTATGGAAGTGGAGACAAATGGTTCTATTTCTGCAGAAGATGCAGTAGCATATGCTGCAAGAATATTCCAAGATCAATTGGGCATGTTCGTGAATTTTGATGAACCACAAGAAGTTATAGTAAGAGATCAACCAACAGAACCAGAATTTAATAAAAATTTACTTAGAAAAGTAGATGAATTAGAACTTTCCGTAAGATCTATGAATTGTCTTAAAAATGATAATATTATTTACATTGGCGATTTAGTTCAAAAATCAGAAGGTGAGATGCTAAGAACACCCAATTTTGGAAGAAAATCTTTAAATGAAATCAAAGAAGTGTTAACTGGAATGTCATTATATCTAGGGATGGAAATACCAAATTGGCCTCCAGACAATATAGCAGAACTATCAAAAAAGCTTGAGGAAACTATATAATGCGTCACAAGTTTGGATATAAAAAACTAAATAGAACGTCAGAACACAGGAAAGCATTAATAAAAAACATGTTAAATTCGTTAATAAAATACGAGCAGATCAAAACAACCCTTCCAAAAGCAAAAGTTTTAAAACCAGAAGCTGACAAAATAATAACCTTAGGCAAGAAAGAAAATTTAAAAAATAAAAAAATACTTATTTCAAAGCTTCAAGACAAAAAA
>CACHOG010000009.1 GCA_902581445.1 uncultured Pelagibacteraceae bacterium | reverse complement strand
TGGATCAAACCATATACAAAAATAAAAGACGTAAAATACAGTAAGACAGATGTAAATATAAAGTGGTATTATGATGGAACACTAAATGCCTCAGCAAATTGTATAGACCGACATTTAAAAAAAAATAAAGACAAGACTGCTATAATCTGGGTTGGTGATGATCCAAAAGTACAAAAAAAAATTACTTATAAACAATTGCACCAAGAAGTTTCTAAAACAGCTAACGCTTTAAAAGATTTGGGTATTAAGAAGGGTGATAGAGTTACTATTTATTTAACTATGATACCTGAATTGGCTTACACGATGTTGGCATGTGCACGTATAGGTGCTATACATTCAATTATTTTTGGTGGCTTTTCTCCTGACAGCATTGCAGGCAGAATTAACGACTGTAAATCAGATTATGTTATTACAGCTGATGAAGGTTTAAGAGGTGGCAAAATTATACCCTTGAAATCAATCACAGATGAAGCCCTTATTCATTGTCCAAATGTGAAGAAATGTATTGTCGTTAAAAGAACTGGAAATAGGATTAATTGGGATGAGAGTAGAGATGTTTGGTATAATGAAATAATTAAAAAAGCATCTGCAATATGTGAACCAGAAGAAATGAATGCTGAAGATCCTTTATTTATTTTGTATACGTCTGGCTCAACTGGTAAACCAAAAGGTGTCCTGCACACCACTGGTGGATACATGGTTTATGCTTCAATGACACATCAATATATTTTTAATTATAAACCAAAAGATATTTACTGGTGTACTGCCGATATAGGTTGGATAACTGGCCATAGCTATATAATTTACGGTCCGCTTGCGAACGGTGCTACAACAATTATGTTTGAAGGAATACCAACATATCCTGATACATCAAGATGGTGGCAAATAGTAGATAAATATAAAGTTAACATATTTTATACTGCCCCAACAGCAATCAGGGCTCTGATGAGAGAGGGCGATGGACCAGTAAAAAAAACGTCTAGAAAATCTCTAAAATTATTAGGAACTGTTGGTGAACCTATTAATCCTGAAGCTTGGCAATGGTATTTCAAAACTGTTGGAGAGTCTAAATGCCCCATAGTAGATACTTGGTGGCAAACTGAAACTGGTGGTATTTTAATTAGTCCACAAACAGGAGCAATTGATCTTAAACCAGGATCAGCAACTAAACCTTTTTATGGGATTAAGCCGGTGATAGTTGATCAAGAAGGTAAAGTTCTCAAAGGTGAAGCAAAAGGTAGATTGTGCATTGCTCAATCATGGCCAGGCCAAATGCGAACAGTTTATGGAGATCACCAAAGATTTATTGATACTTATTTTTCTCAATTTGATGGAAAATATTTTACTGGCGATGGATGTAGAAGAGATAAAGATGGATATTACTGGATTACTGGTCGAGTAGATGATGTTATTATTGTTTCAGGTCATAACCTTGGTACTGCAGAAATAGAAAGTGCATTTGTTGCACATCCAAAAGTTGCTGAGGCTGCTGTCGTTGGATATCCTCATGATATAAAAGGTAATGGATTATACTGTTATGTAACTTTAAATGCTGGTGAAAGTCACGATGGAGATCTTGAAAGAGATTTAAAACTTTGGGTAAGGAAACAGATAGGACCAATCGCAACACCTGATTTTATTCAGTTCGCACCAGGGTTACCTAAAACAAGATCAGGTAAGATAATGAGAAGAATTCTTCGAAAAATTGCAGCTAATGAACATGATCAACTTGGAGATACAACTACACTAGCCGACCCAACTGTTGTATCTTCATTAGTAGATAATAGAAAGAATATTTAAAGATTTATTAAATTAGAAAATTCTTTTTTAATATTTTCCCATTTTAAATGTATTGAATTTAAAACTATTTTTTTATCCAATTTTTTTAATTCCTCAGCGATTGGAGCCCACTTGTATAATGCATGACCACTGTTTTCAAAAGGTGAATTGCTATGATATTCTAACCATTGCACTTTACCAATTCTATTTGCAAAGTTAGATTTAGATTTCTCTATAACTTCATCTGGCATTCCATTTGATTTTTCTTCTGTGAAAATATTCTCAAGGATAGTTTGTGCTTGGTTGACTTGATCGAATTTATATTTATTTTTTAAGTATGAGAGACAATACAAGGTTAGATCTTGCAAGCACTCAGAGTAAATATTCCATTTAGCCTTGTTTATGGATTCTAAAAATATTTCATCCTCAAACATAAGAACATATTTAGTTCCCATCCTAGTCTTTAAATATCCATAAAGAGTCTCTTGGCTTACCCATGCTGATTTTCTTTGAATAAAATTTTTAAGGTCGCTAATATTAGCTATCTTCTTCTTTGGCTTTAAAAAATTGAATATTGGGGCAACATATTCCTTTATGTAATCTAACTTAAAGTCTTTCAACTTCAGCTTGTATTTAGAGCTCATAATACTGTTATATCACCTTATTTGTTGCAGATGTGATAATTTTTAGGGGTTCCATTCAACTAGTAAATGAGTATGATTCCTGTTTTTAACCTATAGGGAGGAAAAAAAATGTCAAACAAAGAAAAACACTGGGAAAAAACAAAGGGAAATATGTTTCTTACATTAGCACTTTGGTTTTTCTTCGGTTACATAATCTTCATGTTTGGTGAAAGTTTAAACTCAGCTAGTTTTCTTGGATACCCTTTAGCTTACTATATGTGTGCACAAGGATCGATTGTGGCTTTCGTGATCATCCTATTCTGGTCAGCTAATAGACAAGAAAAAATAGATGAAGAATGCGGCTTTGCCGAACGAGGGGAGGACGATTAATGTTTAAAGGAAAATTTATCGACAACTTACCTAAAATTTACGGAACTTATACTGGTGGTTTCTTAGTATTCATCATTCTGATGGCTATTGCGGAACAAGCTGGTATGACTGCGAAAACAATAGGTATATTGTTCGTAGCTTTTACAGTTTGTATCTATGCTTTTATAGGATGGATGTCTAGAACTGTACAAGTTGATGCGTACTATGTTGCAGGAAGATCAGTTCCAACTGTATTTAATGGTATGGCAACAGCAGCTGACTGGATGTCAGGTGCTTCGTTTGTTGCTATGGCAGGTGGAATTTACTTCGGTGGATATACATACATGGCATTCTTAATAGGGTGGACTGGAGGATACATATTAGTATCATCATTGCTTGCACCTTATTTAAGAAAGTTTGGATGTTATACGGTGCCAGACTTCATTGGAACTAGATATGGCGGAAACCTCGCAAGGTTCTGCGCTGTAGTAGTTTTAACTTTGGCGTCTTTCACTTACGTGACTGCACAAATTAACGCAACTGGAACAATTGCTGCTAGAGCGCTTTCTATTCCTTTTGAACTTGGAGTATGGGTTGGTTTAGTAAGTATATTGTTATGTTCAATGTTAGGTGGAATGAGAGCGGTTACTTGGACACAAGTTGCTCAATACATCGTACTGATCATAGCATACTTGTTACCAATATTCTGGATAAGTAATAAAGGTGGATACGGATTCTTCCCACATTTAATGTTGGGAGAAGAAGTTGCAAGATTAGGCGAACTAGAAGCTCAATTCGGTTTAGTTAAAAATGCTGCTGCAGATGTTAAAGCTGCGGGTGTTCCTGGAGGATTGAAATCTATTTCATTGCCTCACTCGGAAGTACCAGCAGGTGGAATGGCTGCTTGGAAGTTTATTTCGTTAGTAATTTGTATGATGGTAGGAACAGCTTCTTTACCACACATTTTAATGAGGTACTTCACAACTCCTAGCGTTAAAGCTGCAAGAAAATCAGTGGCTTGGTCACTATTCTTTATTGCATTGCTTTATACTTCTGCACCAATGCTAGCAACATTATCTAAGCTTTCATTAATGGATCCAAATTTAGCAACAGGAATTATCGGAAAAGATATTTCTGCTGTAATGTCAATTGATTGGGTACAAGCGTGGACTGCTCAGAAACAAGCCTTCATAGCTGACTTTAATGGGGATGGAATTCTTCAATTAAACGAATGGTTTATGAGAGGTGATGTTGTTGTATTATCAACTCCTGAAGTTGCAGGATTACCATATGTAATTTCTGGACTAGTTGCTGCTGGAGGAATGGCTGCAGCAATGTCAACAGCTGACGGACTGATTTTAGCAATCGCAAATGCTTTATCACATGATGTTTATTACAAAATCATTGATCCAAAAGCCGATGTAAGAAAAAGATTGCTAGTAGCTAGAGGACTTTTAATAGTTATCGGAGCTGCAGGCGCTTACATTGCATCAATGAGGATTACAAGTATCCTTGGTGCAGTTGCATGGGCGTTTGACTTTGCAATGTCAGGATTGTTCTTCCCACTTGTATTAGGAGTATGGTGGAAGAGAGCAACAAGGCAAGGTGCAATAGCAGGTATGATAACAGGTCTTGCGTCAGGTACAGCATATCTAATCTATGTTTATCCTAAATTTATGGGTAATCCAGCATGGTTAGGTATTGACCACTTACGTTTCGGTATTATAGGGGCTAGTGTATGTCTAGTGGTAATGGTTGTTGTTAGTTTGATGACACCAGCACCGGACAGCTCTACTCAAAAAATGATAGACGAAGTTCGTATACCTACGGGTAAAACTATACTTGGTAAACAACACTAAGTAATTAATTTTGAAGGGGCGATAGTTTCTCGCCCCTTCTAATAAACAAAATCCTTCTGAATTATGGAAATTCCAATTTACGTATACATTATTGATTACATACTCGGGGTTGTCATGTACACATTAATTGGAAGATCAGCGATGAATATTTTTCAAAAAGAAGACTCGGATTTTTTCTTTATGAAAGCATTTGTTAAATTAACAAATCCTATCTTAAACTTATTTAAATTTATGACCCCAAGCTTCCTTATTAGAGCAGTTGTACCTCTATATATAGCGTGGTTTATTTTCATGGTCAGGTTCTATCTATTACCCGTTATGCTTGGATACGGAGAAATGGGTATGTTGTCATTTCCACTCGACAGTGAAATTTCTAGACTGATTTACGATTTATTTGGTAAAAAATAATTTTATTTTTCAATAAAATTGATACTACTAAGTTAAAGACTATCAATGAAAAAAATACAAATTTCACCATCTATTCTTGCAGGAGACTTTAGTAGGCTCGGATCTGAAATTAAGAAGTTGGAGGATGGTGGAGCAGACATGATACATGTAGATGTTATGGATGGACACTTTGTTCCTAATTTGACTATTGGACCTCCAGTAATTAAATCTCTAAGAAAGTATACAAATTTACCTTTTGATGTACATTTAATGATATCACCTGTCCATGAATATATAAAAAATTTCTCAGATGCAGGTGCTGATATTATTACTATTCATCCAGAAGCCACTAAGAATGTGAAAGATTCTATTAAATTAATTAAAAGTTTAGGAAAAAAAGTAGGTTTATCGTTAAATCCAGAAACTTCAATACAAACAATAGAAAAATATTTAAACGAGATAAATCTGGTTCTTGTTATGACTGTGCACCCAGGTTTTGGAGGTCAAAAATTTATAACAAAAGTGTTGGATAAAATAAAAAATTTAAAAAAAATTAAAGATGAAAAAAATCTAAACTTTGAAATAGAAGTTGATGGAGGAATTAATTTTGAAAATAATAAACTTGTTATTGAAGCTGGGGCTAATATTCTTGTTTCAGGCACAACTATCTTTAAAGATAATGATGGAGATATAAAAAAAAATATAGAATTACTAAGATCCTAATTGAAATGTTTTTAAAAAACTCATTAAACTATTTAAATGATTTTTTTACTCTTCTAAATACTCAAGCTCGACAATATTACTTAAATTCAAGATTATATGATAAAAAAATTTCTAGAGTTACCTCAAATAATTTACAATATAAACCTAGTCCAAGCTTGCTAGATTGTTTTATAAAATACAACAAAGAAAAAAAGAACATAAATAGCTTTTTATTCAATGACATTTGGAAAGACCAGAATATTAGTTTAAAAAGTTATAAAAATTTACATAGTTTTTTTTGGTTATTTTCTTTAGATTTAAGATCCTCTAAAAATGACGTCCAATCCGTTGTTTTGGAATGGATAGATAAAAATTCTGATTATAATATATCAAGTTGGGAAATTGACACTCTTTCGAAAAGAGTAATTTCTTGGATATCAAACTCAAAAATATCATACGAAGATAGTAATGAGAATTATAAAAAAAAATTTGATGAAATGATTAAGAAACAAATTAATCATCTTATAAATGAAATAGATCGTTCAACATGGGTTGATGATAAAATGGTTGGATGCTCTGCTATAATACTAGCTGGGATTTCCTATGATGACAAAAATTTTATTAGCTATGGTTTTAAGTTGTTGAGAAAGATAATTAAGGTCTCCTTTGATGATCAAGGTTTTCCAAAATCAAGGAATATTAGACAACTTATTTTTTATTTAAAATACTTTATTTTGATAAGAGAATGGTTGAAAGAATCTCAAAATGAAATCCCAGAACATTTAAACGAAATTATTTTTTACTTAGGTCAATCATATGTTTTATTTCATAAGAATATTGAACCAAATTTTTTATTCAATGGTAATCAGATTAGTAAAAATTCCAATTTTGATAATTATTTAAAGAGATTGGGTTATAATTTTAAAAATGGAAACTTTGAAGCTGGTGGATACATTGTTCTTAGAAATAAAAAATATTGTCTTGTATCAGATTTAGGAGCTCCTCCAGAAAAAGAATTTTCTAAGGATTACCAATCAGGAGCTTTATCATTTGAATTTATAAGTAATAGTAATAAAATAATATGTAATTCAGGGTATTTTCAAAACTATAAACACCAACTAAATCTTATATCTAAGTCTACAGCGTGTCATAGTAGTTTGAATGTAGATAATTCATCTTCAGTCAGTTTTATTAAGCAGACCTCTGGTGAAAATAAAGTTAATAGCTCTTTAAAAATCTTCAATAAAAAAATTTCAAGTAACAAAAATTATTGGTCATTTGAAGCATCCCATAATGGATATAATAAAAAATTTGGTATTATTCATCATAGAAAAATTGAATTTTTTCACGAAATTCCTAAACTTTCAGGCATTGATAGAATTGAAAAAAAAAATACTTCTAAAGAGTGTAATTTTGAGATTAGGTTTCATTTAGATCCAGTAGCAAAAGTAATGAAAACACAAGATGGTAAATCAATATATATTGGTCTTAAAAATGAAGGATGGAAATTTACATCCTTAAATAATAATATTTCGTTTGAAACTGGATTATATTTTGGAAATAAAAATAACTTTGTCGAAAATCAGAATATTTTAATTTCAAGTAAAATTTTAGAAAAAGAGATTATTATAAATTGGGAGATAGAAAAAATAAAATGAGAAAAATACGGCGAGCCTTAATTTCTGTTTCAGATAAAAGTAATTTAAGATTTCTAATTAAAAACTTAAGTAAATATAAAATAAAATTTATTAGCTCAGGGGGAACATACAAAAAAATCAAAAAAATGGGATTTGAGTGTGAGGAAGTCTCAAAATATACTAATAGTTCCGAAATTTTATCGGGTAGAGTAAAAACTCTACATCCTAAGATTCATTCTGGTATATTGGCAAAAAGAAAATCAAAATCCCATAAAATTGACTTAAAAAAAAATAATTACTATGAAATTGATTTAGTAATAGTAAATTTTTATCCATTTGAGAAAACTTTAGAGCAAAATAAAAATCATGAACAGATAATTGAAAATATTGATATTGGTGGTCCTACAATGGTTCGTGCAGCTGCAAAAAATTATAAAGATGTAACCGTTATTACAAACATATCAAAATATGAAAGTTTAATTGAAAATATAAATCAAAACAAAGGAGCTACGTCTTTAGAATTTAGAGAGCATGCTGCTTTGGAAGCTTTTGGAGAAACAGCTTATTATGAGTCATTAATTTTTAATTATTTCAAAAAAAATTCAAATAAAGAATTCTCTAGAAAAATTATATTTGGATTCAATATTTTAGAGGAACTTAGATACGGTGAAAATCCGCATCAAAAAGGGGCGATCTATAGTTCATCAAAAAATTTAGGATTTAATAAACTAAATGGAAAACAATTAAGTTATAACAACTACGCAGACATTTTTTCTGCATTAGAAATTTCAAAATCATTCCCAAATAACAAAGGAACAGTAATAGTTAAACATGGCAATCCATGTGGAGTTTCAATTCACAAAGATAATACTGAAAGTTTTATGCTTGCCAACAAGTGTGACCCTTTAAGTGCATTTGGTGGTATTGTTTCTTGTAATTATAAAATTAAAAAAAAACTAGCAAAAGAACTAAATAAATTATTTTTTGAAGTAATAATAGGAAATGGATTTGATTTTGATGCACTATCTATTCTTAAAAGAAAAAAAAATGTTAGGTTAATTGATAGTAGAAATTTCAAAAAATCAAGTAAGAATAGTTTAATTTCAAATCTGGATTTTGCACTAATGCAAAACCCAGATCTGAAAAAATTTAAATTTAATGATTTTAAAATTGTTTCTAAGGTAAAACCAAGTAAAAAGACATTTGATAATTTAATTTTTGCTTTCAACGTTTGTAGATTTGTTAAATCAAACGCAATCGTTTTGACCAATGAAAAAACTACAGTTGGTATTGGATCAGGTCAACCAAGCAGATTAGATAGTTGCGATGTTGCAATTAAAAAAATGAATGAATTTCAAGACATTTCTAATAAGGAAATTTTAGCTGCTTCAGACGCATTTTTTCCTTTTGTCGACGGAATAGAAAAATTGGTTCAAAATGGAATTACAGGCGTTATACAGCCCAGTGGGTCAATTAATGATAAAGAAATTATAAATTTTGCAAATAAAACTGGTACAGTTCTAGTTTTTTCTAAAACTCGACATTTTAAACATTAAGATAATCTATCTATTTTAGCTGCTAAAACAAAATCACTTTCATGCAAACCATTAATAGCATGTGTGAAAATTTTAATCTTTGCGTATCCCCAGCCAAACCAAATATCTGGATGATGGGCTTCTTCTTCAGCAACATTTCCAACTTTATTTACAAATTTTTGACTTTCAATAAAGTTTTTAAATTTATATTCTTTCAATAAATAATATGTTTTATTGTCATCAGTTTTAACATCCCAACCATCAACTTTTTTTAAATATTTATGAATTTCATTTATATTAAAACTTGGAATGCCTCCTTCACATGGGATACATTTTTTATCTGCTAAGTCACTCATTTATTCTCCTTGGAGCGGGCAATGGGACTTGAACCCACGACCTTCTCGTTGGCAACGAGACGCTCTACCACTGAGCTATGCCCGCTTATTAATATTTTAAAACTAGTGTTTTTTTAAATATTAAGCAAGTGACAAAATAGGAATATTTATCTTTTAATATTTGTACTATACTTAGAATAAATTAGATTTTAAAATATTAATTTATTAAGTTAAACAAGTATGATCGATACAGAAAAGCTTCCATCCACGATACCAATTTTTCCATTATCAAATTTTATAATTTTTCCAAATACTACGGTGCCATTAAACATTTTCGAACCGAGATATATCGAGATGATTAATGACAGTATGAAAACTCATAGAATGATTGGAATGATACAACCCAAAAAGACTGGTAAATTAAAAAAACCCGATCTGTATGAAGTTGGCTGTATTGGGAAAATAACGAGCTTTAACGAAACAGATGACGGACGTTACTTAATAATTATCAATGGTGTAAGCAGATTTAATATTGAAGAGGAAATTGAGTCGGATAAACTTTACAGATTATGTAAAGTTAGTTACCAAAACTATATTAAAGATCTAGACAGCAAATTTGAAAAAATTGAAGTTACAGAATTAGATAAAATATTTAATGATTTAAAACGACTTTTTGAAAAAAAAGGTTTTATGGTTGATTGGTCTAAATTAAAAGAGCAGGATTTTTCCAATACATTAAATACATTATCAATGGCTTCGCCCTTCTCTTTAGAGGAAAAACAGATTCTATTGGAAACGAAAGACTTGAATACTAGAAAGCTAAGATTGGAGGAGATACTTAAAACTTACACACTTGATGAGTTCAGCAACAAAACTCTCCAATAATTAAATACCAGCTATCCCCTGATCAGCTACTCTTATAAAAAAATTATTTATTAATTTATTTTTTCCGATTTTTTTTATTAAGTTGTTAATATTCTCATCTCCAAAATCCTTTTTGATACGAAAAATATCGTGAATAAAATTTATACTCTCCGAAAAAATAAAATTTTTAGGTTTAGTTAAATTTTCAAACTCTTTCAGACATGATAAGTCAAATTCCAAACCTTTTTCGATTCTATCGTGAATAATGTTTATTAAAATTTTTAGATCTCTTATCGTCATATTAAATCCTTGACCAGCTAATGGATGTATCTGATGCAATCCGTCGCCAAACAATAAAATATTATTAAAATAATATTTTCTTGCTAATGAAAAATTCAAATTAGCTTTTTGAAATTGAGAGATTTTTTTTATATCTAAAAAATCGTTAAATTCTAAAACGAACTTCTTAAAATTTTTGTCGTCTAATTTTCTATTATTATAAGCAGAAAATACTACTGAGGTTGTTTGTGATGTTAAAGGTAAAAA
>CACHOG010000008.1 GCA_902581445.1 uncultured Pelagibacteraceae bacterium | reverse complement strand
TAATTCTTAAAAATACTGGAAAACAAAAATCAAATATACTTACATTTGATAGAAAAATCATGACTTGGTCTATATTAAAGGGTAATTATGATTTATTTCTTGTAGATGGATCTTTCTCCCAAAGATCAAATGCTGAAATTGAAAATGATTTAATTCGTTCCTTTAAATTAATGAATTTATCAAAGTCTGATTTTAAAAATTTTATTTCAAATAGAAAAATTGGATTTAGATACAACAACCCTGAACTTAAAATGTTTTTTTGGCAAAGATATACAGCAAATTCCTCTTACACTTTTAATAAAACTAAAGATTTTGAAAAAGAAATCATAGAATTTATTAATCAATCATCACCTTACTATTTACATCAATTCGCGGTACCAAATTTTGAAATAAAAAGATTGTTGGATAAATTTGTTTTTTTTGATACAAAAATTTTATATTTTCCCGATTATATAATTATCAATAAAAATATGACATTAAGTCCAATATTTAAAAATATAGATATTAGTGAAAAATATTGCCTTGGATATAAAGGCAAAAGTCTAGATATTTATTTGCTTAAAAAGTTATGTATTTAAACATTTAACTTTGACAAATGTTCACCTAATCTTAGGGCCAATTTTACAATAGTATATGTTGGATGTGAGTGCCCCCCAGTTCTAAAAACAGAACTTCCATTAATAAATAAATTGTCTATACCGTGAACTTTTAAATTTTTATCAACTACTGAGTCTTTTGGATTATTCCCAATTCTTGTTCCTCCCATTTGATGGTTCCCAGCAACAACATCGTAATCTTTATCATTATATAATTCGCTATGAAGAGAAATTCTTCCAATATCAAAATCAATAAATAGTTTTGAGAGTTCTTCTGAAATTACTCTTGCACTTTTCTTTTCAAATTTAGATTTTTGCCAATAAATCAATGGATATGGTGTGCCATTGGGATCTTTTTTCGTACCTAAATTTATTTTATTTGAAAAAGTTGGGGATTGTTCCTGTTGTGTAGAAATATTTATTTTATATTTTTTTTTAACTTTTAAATTTTCGTATATATTTTTAATAAAGTTAGGAGCAACACATCTAACCTGTTTAAATAAATTATTTTTTTCCTCAATTTCTTGAAACCAAATATAAATCCCACTATTTAAAATTTTATTACTTTTTAAGAAAGAATTATTTGCGGATATAAATAGTGAACTATTACATGTTAATATTGGTATATTTTTTAATTTATTTTTTTTAAAATAATTTACAAAAGGTTCATAAAAAACTAACCCTTCCCCTAAGGAATAATATGGATGATCCATATAGTAATTTCCAATAGGCAATTCATTTGTGAACAAACCTTTGTCTAGCTCTTTTGACCAAAGAAGTATCCTTGAATTTTCAATACCTCCACATGACAAAATATAATATTTAGCTTTTAATTTAATTTTATTTTTAAAATTATTGCAATTAATTGAATTAATTGATTTTGAATTACCTTCAAAATTTCTAAGATTAGTTTTTAAGGAAAGATAAATATATTTTGATTTTTTAATATGTTCTAAGTATTTTTCTCCAAATTTAACATTTGACCAATTAATATTATATGTATTTAAATGATCATTAAGCCTTTCATTATAAAATTTTTCTTTTAAATTAAGGTTTAATATTTTTCTCGCTTTTTCAGAGTATTTATCTATTTCTTTTTTTGAAATTGGCCAATCATTAAAATTTTCTGCATTCATTGGGTTACAGTTGCCACCCCAATGCCCGGAGGAACCGCCAAACTGTCTTAATCTCGCATGTGTAAGATCAGCATATTTATGGCCTATTACTTTACCATTGAGGAAATTTAAATCACTATCTTTTTGCTCAAGGTCACCAGCCTCAATAACTAATGATTTAATTTTCTTCTTTTCTAATTCAAGTGCTGTAGAAATACCTGCTGGTCCACTTCCTATAATAATAGCAAAAAAATTTATATTTTTAAGGTTCAATAAATCTTTAACTATCATTAATATCTAGTAACCAAACTTTCGAGTATTTTTTTTTATAAATTTTAATTTTTTTTATTAGAAAATTATTTGAAATATTTAAACGACCCAATAGAAGCGCTGGGATCATGGACAAAGATCCTAATATAAAAATTCTTTTGCTAATTTTCATTTATCAATTTTATTGATAATGTATATTATCATTAAAATATATAAAAAATTAATAGTTTTGTTATTAGAAGTTTATTTTGGGACTGTAGCTCAATAGTAGAGTACCTCGTTGACATCGAGGGGGTAGTAGGAGCGTAACCTACCAGTCCCACCATTTTGACAAAATTTAACTATATATATTTAAATGTTTTCATGATTAAAAAAAAAAAATTAATAATATTTATGCCATCTATAGAAGGAGGTGGTGTAGAGAAAAACTTGTTTATAGTTTCAAACTATCTTTCTTCAAAAATAAATAATGTTACATTAATAACCTGTAATTCAGAATATAGAAAATCTTTTAAAGGAATTAATTTTATTTACCCAAAATCGAATTTTTGGAATAAAAAGAACCGAATATACAAGTATTTTATTTGTTTAATTTTATTAGCAAAAATACTTTTTAAAAGTAATAATTATTTGGTTTTTGCTTTCCAAGCTAATTTTTATTGTACAATATTAAGTAAATTGTTTGGCGCTAAAATTATACTAAGGTCAAACGCATCACCATCCGGGTATTCGAGAATTTTTTTAAAAAAAAGCTTATATAAATTTATATTTTCTCTAGCAGATGACATAATTGTAAATAGTTATGATTTTAAATCTCAATTTAAAAAAACTTTCTCACTAAACTCAATATGTATTTATAACCCCCTTAATTTTACTGAAATTATAAAAAAGTCGAAAGAAAAATTAATATTTCCTTTTTTTAAAAAAAAAAAAATTCTAAAAATAATAAATATTGCTAGATTTACAGATCAAAAGGATCATTTAACACTTCTCAAAGCACTAAAGTTTTTAAAAAACAAAATTGAATTCCGTGCTGTTATAATTGGGCAAGGGATTAATAGAGAGTTAATCCATAACTTTGTTAATGACAATGGCTTACAAAAAAATATTAAAATTCTTAATTTTCAAAAAAATCCTTACAAATATTTAAAAGCATCTGATATTTTTATTTTAACATCTAAATACGAAGGATTACCAAATGTACTGTTAGAAGCTGCAGCACTTAAAAAATTTATAATCTCCACGAATTGTCCTACTGGACCACGAGAAATACTTATGAATGGCAAGGCAGGAGGACTAGTTAAGTTGGGTGATTATAAAAGTATTTCAAAAATTATAATGTTATTCAATAAGGATCGTAAAAAATTTAATAAAAACATTAATGTTGCTTTTAATTCTTTAAATAGATTTGATTACAACACAAATCTTAAAAAGTATTTAAAAGTTATTAAAAATTACTTAATTTAGAGAAAGTCGTATTTAATATTTTTATGATATTTAATAATCTATAATTGTTAAAGGTAGTTTGGAATAATTACCTGAAAAACCCTCATCATGAATATGGACGAAAGCAAATGTCGTAAAATTAATCATCAACCAAAAAATAAAGTACTTAGTATTTAATTTTACATGCTTGAATTCTATGAGAAAATAAACTGATACAAATGTCAAATTTATTAACAAGTATGCAACATATCTCCCGTATGCACTTCCAACTGCATATATTAGTAAAATTAATATTGGGCTTAAAAATAATAAAAAATTTGAATATTTATATATTTCATTTATCAACTTCATAAAACCATACAAATGCAAAATATAAAAAGAGATTATAACAAATATGATAAAAGAAATTTTTAAAACAATATCTTTTAATAATGGTGCACCACTCGGATTTCTTTTTAGAAAAAATTCAATAATCTGATCAAAAAAACCTAATAATAAAAAATAAATTACAAGCATTGCCAGGAATAAAAAAAATAATTTCACAAGAGATAAAAAGCCTTTATCTAGTTCAAATAAATTTGTAAAAATTTTGTAGGCAAAAAAATAGTTTATAAATATATATACAAATAGAACAGGAATATTAAGATTTAGAACATTTCTGATAATTGTTGGTTTAGTATATGCGCTAGTTGCTTCAAATATACTAGTTAAATATATTCTTGCAGTATTAAAGTTTTGATCTTTAATTTCTATTATTTGATCGTATAACAGCAGTCCATTTTCTTGAGATAGTCCACCAAAAAAAATAATCATAATATAAGTCAAAATATTTGCTGAACTAAATAAAATTAAACTATTAAATTTTCTTTTTGGATAACAATTCTGAAATTTAATAAAAAAAATAATTGGGAATAAAACAAAAAATGATATTTCGTGAATCAAAATTGCACTTATTGAAATTATACTAGAAAAAAATAACTCTTCTTTATTTTTAAGATTAATGAGTATTAAAATTGATAAAAGTAAGTACAATTGAGGCTCACTTGCAGCAATTAAATTTGCAAAACTATTAAAAGAGAATGGAGAAAAAAGAAAAATTGAATAAAGGAAAATAATTGTTTTATTAGATTCGATTTTATTAATTAAAGCTATTAATGCAAAAATTAAACAATTAAATATTATTAAATTATATAAGTAAATTTTCTCAAAACTTACTTTTATGTTAAAAATATCAAAAATTGTTCCATTAAAGCATCTTTTGGCAAATTCTAATTTATACGTACATAGATATTGTCCTAGCTGCCATTTATCTGTAAATATTGAAAAATCTATCTGATTGCTGTCTTTTATAAAATAATAAATATATTCATGATTAAATATTAAATTACCAACAATAAAAAAAAAAATTGAAAATGTGATCTTATTATTTAGTAAGTCTTTATCTATCATTTTAAAAAACTGTCAGAATTTGCAGTATATAAAGTATTTCTATCATAATTACCCATTTAATTAAATGTGATTAAATATAATTTCTATAAAGTTTTGTTAGAATTTTTTAGTGGTGCCCCCGCACGGATTCGAACCGCGGACCTATTGATTACAAATCAATTGCTCTACCAGCTGAGCTACAAGGGCTTATAGGGTTTTTAATAATATTTATAAGATTATCAAGTTTTTTTTTTTAAATTTATATGATGAAATGCTACTGCAGCACTATTCGAAACATTTAAGCTTTCAACTTTTTGATCAATTGAAATTTTTACTAAAAAATCAGTATATTTTTTAGTATGCATTTTAATTCCATAACCCTCAGATCCAAATAATAAAATGTTGTTTCCTGACCATTTCATTTGTGTAAAATCTTTTTCAGCATTTGAGTCAAATCCATATATCCAAAAATTATTTTCTCTAAGATATTTTAATGTTGTATTAATATTTGGTACTTCAAAAATCATAATATTTTCAATAGCGCCACTAGCTGATTTATACATAAGTTTACTTTCTGATGGAAAAGATCTTTCTTTTATAATAATCCCATTTATATTGAAAGAAACTGCACTTCTAATTATTGACCCAATGTTTCTTGGATCTGTTATTTCATCCAAACAGGCAAATGTTAAATTTATTTTGTTTCTAATGTAATCTTTTAATAGAATTTTTTCTAAATGTTCTATTTCTGCAACGAACCCTTGGTGTTGAATACCCTCATTTCTAGTAAATTTATCTAATTCTTTTTTAGTCTTAAAAAATATTTTTTGATCTTTTAAAAGATTTTTTCTTGGACTATTTCTATGTATATTTTTTTTACTTTCCTCAGTTAAAAAAAGTCTTAAAACTTTCCTTTTGGGATTTTTTAGTGCTTCTATAACAGCATGCTTTCCAATTATAAAAAATGACGATTTTGACATAAAATTAAGCCTTTTATATCTAATTTTTTGCTAATTTCCCTTAATTTCTATTATTGCATTTATGCAATAAAAATATATAAAACGCTTGTTGTTTAAAGCTTTATTGAACAAGGGGACGCTTCCCCACTTAAAAGGAGGGGTACCAAAGCGGTCAAATGGGGCGGGCTGTAAACCCGTTGACTTCGGTCTTCGAAGGTTCGAATCCTTCCCCCTCCACCATTCTTAAGCTTTAAAAACTTGGAGTAACTTGGTTACGCGGGTGTAGTTCAATGGTAGAACGCTAGCCTTCCAAGCTGGATGTAAGGGTTCGATTCCCTTTACCCGCTCCAAAAATTAAAAAATATTATGAGGTAAAAAAAGTAATGTCGAAAGAAAAATTTAATAGAAGTAAACCACACTGTAACATTGGAACAATTGGACATGTGGACCACGGTAAAACAACTCTTACAGCTGCGATTACAAAAGTATTAGCTGAGGCGGGTGGAGCTCAATTTGTAGCATATGATCAAATTGATAAAGCACCGGAGGAAAAAGAAAGAGGAATAACTATTTCTACTGCACACGTAGAATATGAAACTGAAAAAAGACATTACGCACACGTAGATTGTCCTGGTCATGCTGACTATGTAAAAAATATGATTACAGGGGCAGCGCAAATGGATGGAGCTATATTAGTTGTTAATGCAGCTGATGGACCTATGCCACAAACTAGAGAGCATATACTTTTAGCGAGACAAGTTGGTGTGCCTGCTATTGTAGTTTTTTTAAATAAAGTTGATCAAGTCAAAGATAAAGAGTTAATAGAGCTTGTTGAAGAAGAGATAAAAGAGCTTTTAACTTCTTATAAATTTCCAGGAGATAAAACTCCAATTATAAAAGGCTCAGCATTAGCAGCAGTTGAAGGCAAAGATGAGGAAATTGGAAAAAAAGCTATTATGGAACTAATGAAAGCAGTTGATGAACATATACCTCAACCTGATAGACCAAAAGATAAACCTTTCTTAATGCCTGTAGAAGATGTTTTTTCAATTTCTGGAAGAGGAACAGTTGTAACTGGAAGAGTAGAACAAGGAATTGTTAAAACTGGTGAGGAAATTGAAATAGTTGGAATTAGAGAGACAAAAAAATCAGTTTGTACAGGAGTAGAAATGTTTAGAAAGATATTGGACACTGGTGAGGCTGGTGACAATATTGGAGCTCTTTTAAGAGGTGTTGAAAGAACAGATGTTGAAAGAGGACAAGTTTTAGCTAAACCTGGCTCAGTTACTCCTCATACTGAATTTGAGGCACAAGCTTATGTTCTTAAAAAAGAAGAGGGTGGGAGACATACACCATTTTTTACTAAATATAGACCTCAGTTTTATTTTAGAACAACCGATGTGACTGGTGAGGTGGAGTTACCTTCAGGAACAGAAATGGTTATGCCAGGTGATGATGCTAAATTTAAAGTAAAATTAATTACACCTATTGCGATGAGTGAAAAATTAAATTTTGCCATTAGAGAAGGTGGTAGAACAGTAGGAGCTGGAGTAGTAACAAAAATTATTAAGTAAGCTACCAATAGGAGTGTAGCTCAATTGGTAGAGCGCCGGTCTCCAAAACCGGAGGTTGGGGGTTCGATTCCCTCCGCTCCTGCCAAAAAAAATTATGAAAAATCCTTTAAAATTTATACAAGAAGTAAAACAAGAAGCATTTAAAGTTTCTTGGCCTACAGGAAAAGAAACTATTCAAGGTAGCTTAATGGTAGTAGCAATGGCAATAATTGCTGCAATTTTTTTTCTTCTAATTGATCAAATTTTTAAATCACTGTTGGAAGTGGTCCTAAGGATAAGTATATAATGAAAAATTGGTATATAGTTCAGTCTCATTCAAGTTTTGAAAATAAAGTTGCAAAAATAATAAAAGACGAAGCTGAAAAAGCAAAAATATCAGAAAAATTCGAGGAAATAGTAGTACCAACTCAAGATGTTACTGAGGTAAAAAGAGGAAAAAGAGTTCAACGAAAAAAAAAATATTTCCCAGGATATGTTTTAATTAAAAGTGAAATGGATAATGATATATACCATATGATTAAGGGAATAAAAAAAGTAAGCGGTTTTTTAGGAGCCAGAGGTTTGCCATCTCCAGTATCAGATAATGAAATTGAAAAAATACTGGGTCAAATAAAAGATGGAGTTACTCAAGTACAAACAGGTATTGAATATTCAGTTGGCGAAAAAGTGCAGGTTATTGACGGACCATTCGCATCATTTAATGGTTTAGTTGAAGATGTGGATGAAGACAAATCTAAACTGAAGGTTTCAGTTTTAATATTTGGAAGACCCACTCCTGTCGAATTAGAATTTAATCAAGTTGAAAAGGTAAGTTAATGGCAAAAAAAGAGATAAGTGGATATGTTAAATTACAAATTAAAGGTGGGCAAGCTAATCCAGCCCCTCCTGTTGGCCCAGCATTAGGTCAAAGAGGTATTAACATTATGGAATTTTGTAAAGCCTTTAATGAGAAAACAAAAGACTTCATGGGGAAACCAGTCCCAGTTGTTATAACAGTTTATAAAGATAAAAAATTTGATTTTATTATTAAATCACCTCCCGCATCTCATTTTATTAAAGAAGCAGCTAAATTAAAAGGTGGATCACAGGAACCAGGAAGAAATATTGTGGCCTCAATTACTAAAAAACAAGCTGAGGAAATAGCTAAAAAAAAAATGAAAGATTTGAATGCACATGATCTTGATCAAGCAACAAAAATAATTATGGGATCGGCAAGATCTATGGGAATAGAGGTGAAAGAATAATGCCATCCAAAAGATATAATAAATTATTGGCAAGTATTGATGAAAGTAATTTCGAAACTATAGAAAAATTATTACCTTTAATAAGGAAAAACTGTACATCTAAGTTTGATGAAGCAATTGATTTAAGCTTTCAAATAAATAATAAACAAAAAAAAAGTGAGATTAATTTAAGAACAGTTATAAATATGCCTGGGGGTACTGGAAAAAAAGTTAAAGTTGCTGTTGTTTGTGAAGATTCAAAAAGCAAAGATGCAAAAGATAGTGGAGCAGATATTGTTGGGGGTGACGACTTAATTGAAAAAATCAAGGGTGGTTATCTAGACTTTGAAAAACTAATATGTACACCATCGATGATGATTAAGCTTTCAAAATTAGGAAAAGTACTAGGTCCAAAAGGATTAATGCCAAATCCTAAATTAGGCACGGTTACAGAAGATGTTAAAAAAGCCATTAAAGATTCAAAATCTGGTCAAGTAGAAATTAGAAATGATAAAGATGGTAATATTGGAGTATCAATTGGCAAAAAATCATTCTCTGATGAAAATTTAGTCAAAAACTTTAATGCAATAATTGAAACCCTTGACAAAGAAAAATCAAATACCCCAATAAAAGGAGATTTAATAAAAAGCTCATTTATTACATCAACAATGGGTGTTTCCTATAAGCTGAAATTAAATAAAAAAATATAATTATGGATAAAGTTAAAAAACAAGAATACATCGAAAAAATGACAAATCAGTTTGATAAATCTGAAGCTGTTATTGTTACTCACTACCAAGGATTAACAATGCAACAACTTGATGATTTGAGAAATAGAATGAGGGATCACGGAATACAGTTTAAAATTACAAAAAATAGAATTACAAAGCTTGCTATTGAGAAAACTAGATGCAAAGAATTATCAGATCTTTTTTCTGGACCTACAGCAGTTGCACTATCCCAGGATGCAATTACATCTGCTAAAATATTAACGAATTTTTCAAAAGAGAATTCAAACTTAAAGATTCTTGGTGGGATTATGGGATCTGACATATTAGATGTAGCAGGTGTACAAAATGTAGCAACTTTACCGTCTTTAGATGAAGCTAGAGCTAAAATTATAGGAATTTTGAGGTCCCCAGCTCAAAAAATAGCAAGTATTTTACTTGCACCAGCTTCAAAAATCGCTATTTTAGCGCTCGAAAAATCAAAAAAATAATCTGAGAATAAAATATGGCTGACTTAAATAAAATAATTGAAGACTTATCAAACCTAACAGTAGTTGAAGCGGCTGAGTTGTCAAAACAACTTGAAGAGAAATGGGGAGTTACAGCGGCTGCAGCAGTAGCAGCAGCACCTGCAGCAGGTGGAGCAGGAGCCGCACCAGCTGAAGAAAAAAGTGAATTTACAGTAGTGCTTGCTTCCGCAGGTGACAAAAAAATAAATGTCATTAAAGAAATCAGAGGTGTTACATCTCTTGGTCTTAAAGAAGCAAAAGATTTAGTAGAAGGCGCACCAAAAGAAGTTAAAGCTGGTGTAAATAAAAAAGAAGCTGACGAGATTAAAGCTAAATTAGAAGCAGCTGGAGCAAAAGTAGAACTTAAGTAATTAAAAAAAATTTAAATTGCTGATTTTAGACTAATTAGCAGTAACATTATAGATGCAATTATCTTTTACTGAAAAAAAAAATGTAAGAAAAAATTTTGGAAAACTAAAAGAGGGCCTATCAATACCAAACCTAATTGAAGTTCAAAAAAATTCTTATAAGGAATTAACTGAATTAAAAGAAAACGTAGATACTAATCTAATTAAAGGTTTTGATAGAGTTTTTAAAAGTATATTTCCTATAGAGGATTTAAATGATAAAGCCACTTTAGAATATGTTTCTTATAGATTAGAAAAGCCAAAGTTTGATGTTGAAGAGTGTATTCAAAGAGGTCTTACATATTCATCTGCTTTAAAATGTACACTTAGATTAGTGGTGTACGAGATTGATCAAGAAAATAATACAAAAGAAATTCTTTCAGCTAAAGAACAGGAAGTTTATATGGGCGAAGTTCCAATGATGACTAACAGTGGAACTTTTATAACAAATGGTGTTCAAAGAGTGGTTGTTAATCAAATGCATAGAAGTCCCGGGGTATTTTTTGATCACGACAAAGGAAAAAGCCATGCAAGTCAAAAATTATTATTTAATTGTAGAGTGATACCAAATAGAGGATCTTGGCTAGACTTTGAATACGATGTTAAAGATTTACTTTATTTTAGAATTGATAGAAAAAAGAAAATTTATGTTTCAACTCTATTATTAGCTTTAGGTTTTTCAAAAAATGATATTGTAAGTGAATTTTATGATAAAGAAGTATATATATACGATAAAAAAATTAGTAAGTGGAAAACTAAATTTAATCCTGAAAATTATAAATCTAAAAATTTTTCTGAGGAAATTGTAGATGCCAAAACGCAAAAAATAGTTGTTAAACTCGGTGAAAAAATAAATTTTCTTACAGCTAAAAAACTTCATAATGAAGGGTTAAAAGAAATATATGTTTCAAGTAATTCTTTATATGGAAAATATCTTCATAAAGATTATTTAATCAAAGAAGATAATTTTAAAATTGGAACTGAAATAAATGAGACAGTTGTTCAAAAATTCCTAGAAAATGATGTTAACGAAATTACTATATCTTCGACTAATTCCATAAATAAAGGCCCATATTTACTTCAGACAATATTTAATGACAAGAATGAAACAAAAAATGATGCAATTAATGAAATTTATAAAGTTCTAAGACCAGGTGAGCCTCCTACTATTGAAATAGCAACTCAAATTTTCAATAATCTTTTTTTTAGTTCAGATAGATATGATTTATCTGATGTAGGAAGGGTTAAAATGAATTCTAGACTTAATTTGAGTTGTTCAGATAAGATAACGATATTAAGAAATGACGATATTTTAGCAATAATTAAAAAAATGCTAGATTTAAGAGATGGCAAAGATGAAATTGATGACATAGACCATCTTGCCAACAGAAGAGTAAGATCAGTAGGAGAATTGGTAGAAAATCAAGCAAGAATTGGTGTATACAGAATGGAGAGGGCTATTAAAGAGAAGATGACTACCTTAGATGTTGAATCTGCTATGCCTCAGGATTTGATAAATGCTAAACCATTGACTGTTTCCTTAAAAGATTTTTTTGCAACATCTCAGCTTTCACAATTTATGGATCAAACAAATCCATTATCTGAAATTACTCATAAAAGAAGAGTGTCTGCTTTAGGCCCTGGTGGACTTACGCGTGAAAGAGCAGGATTTGAAGTCAGAGACGTTCATCCAACGCATTATGGAAGAATTTGTCCTATAGAGACACCCGAGGGTCCAAACATTGGATTGATAAATAGTTTATCTACTTACTCCAAGATTAACAAATATGGTTTTATAGAAAGTCCATATAAAAAAGTTAAAGAGGGAAAAGTTGAGGATAACATAGAGTACCTTTCAGCAATGGAAGAGTCAAAATATACCATTGCTCAAGCTAACTCTAAGATAGACAAAAATGGTAAATTCACAGAGGAGCTAGTATCGTGTAGACAAAATCTAAATTTCATATTATCTAAACCAGAAAACATAGATTACATTGACGTTTCTCCCAAACAACTAGTATCTGTTGCAGCGTCTTTAATACCATTTTTGGAAAATGATGATGCTAACAGAGCTCTGATGGGTTCAAATATGATGAGGCAAGCAGTACCTCTTTTAAAACCAGAATCACCATTGGTTGGCACTGGTATTGAGAGTGATGTAGCGTTAGACTCAGGTGTAACAATTGTTGCAAAAAGAGAGGGTATAGTTGATAAAATAGATGGTAAAAGAATTGTAATTAAAGCAACATCAGAAACTGATTTTACTAAATCTGGAGTTGATATATATAATTTACAAAAATTTAAGAGATCAAATCAAAATACATGCATAAATCAAAAACCGCTAGTAAGAGTGGGCGATAAAGTTAAGTCTGGAGACATAATTGCAGATGGTCCCTCTACAAAGCTTGGTGAACTAGCACTAGGTAAAAACGTTACTGTAGCTTTCATGCCTTGGCAAGGTTATAATTTCGAAGATTCAATTTTAATTTCTGAAAGATGCGTAACAGACGATGTATTTACATCGGTTCATATTGAAGAATATGAAATAATGGCTAGAGATACAAAGCTTGGGGAAGAAGATATAACTAGGGATATACCCAATGTAAACGAGGAAGCTCTGAAAAATCTTGATGAATCCGGAATTGTTTATATTGGCGCCGAGGTTAAGCCTGGAGACATATTGGTAGGAAAAGTCACTCCTAAAGGAGATTCAGCTTCAGGTCCAGAGGAAAAACTCCTTAGATCTATATTTGGTGAAAAAGCAATTGACGTTACAGACACTTCATTAAAGATGCCAAGTGGAAGTGGCGGTATTGTTGTAGATGTGAGGGTATTTAATAGACATGGAATAGAAAAAGATGAAAGATCAATTACAATCGAGAGAGCTGAAATCGACTCTGTTCAACAAGACAAAATTGTAGAAGAGGAGATTTTAGAAAGAAGTATTAAGCAACGTGCCTCAGAAATTTTAGAGGGGATTTCAATTAACAAAAAAATAAAAGATTTAGAGTCTGGAACAAAATTAACAAGTGAAACAATAGAAAAAATAAGTGTTTCAGATATACTAAAAATCTCATTATCAGATAATAAAAAAACAGCTGGGCTTGAGCAATTAAAAGACCAATACAATAAAGCTAAACAGGATATACAAGATAGATTTGAAGATAAAGTTTTAAAAATAAGACAAGGTGATGAATTACTTCCTAGTGTAATGAAAATGGTAAAAGTGTTTGTTGCAATCAAAAGAAGATTGAGACCTGGAGATAAAATGTCTGGTAGACATGGAAATAAAGGAGTAGTGAGTAAAATTGTGCCTGTTGAAGATATGCCTTATCGAGAAAATGGAAAGCCTGTCGATATAGTTCTAAATCCTTTGGGTGTTCCAAGCAGGATGAATGTTGGTCAAATACTCGAGACACACTTGGGCTGGGCATGTTCAGAGCTAGGTGAAAACATGAAGCATCTTGTAAACGAAAATCAAAAAAAATTTGAAAAAAATGAAAAAATTTCAAGTTTTCTAAAATCTGTTTATGGCAAAGAGGTTTATGCTGAGAATTTAGACAAATTAACAAAAACTGAATTTAAAGATCTTTGTGAAAATTTGCAAAATGGAGTTCCAATTTCTACACCAGTTTTCGATGGTGCTAAAGAGGAAGATGTTACAAACATGCTAGACTTAGCAACTTTACCGAAATCAGGACAAACAATGTTATGGGATGGAAGAACTGGTGAAAAATTTGACAGAGAGGTTACAGTAGGAACGATTTATATGCTTAAATTGCACCATTTAGTAGAGGATAAAATTCATGCACGGTCAACTGGTCCGTACAGCTTAGTTACTCAACAACCATTAGGAGGAAAAGCTCAATTAGGAGGACAACGTTTTGGTGAAATGGAAGTCTGGGCATTGGAAGCATATGGTGCATCTTATACATTGCAAGAAATATTAACTGTTAAATCAGATGATGTTGCTGGAAGAGTAAAGGTTTACGAGACGATAGTTAAAGGAGAAGAAAATTTTGAGTCAGGTATACCAGAATCATTTAACGTTTTGGTAAAAGAAATAAAAGCTTTAGCACTAAATGTGGAGTTAAACTAAATGAAGAAAGATTTGAAAGATTTATTCAAGGATACAGACATATCTGAGGCACAGAATTTCAATAGTATTAAAATAACTTTGGCTAGTCCTGAAAAAATAAAATCTTGGACTTATGGTGAAATTAAAAAACCAGAAACTATAAATTATAGAACTTTCAGACCTGAAAAAGATGGTCTATTTTGTGCAAGAATTTTTGGACCTATTAAAGATTATGAATGTTTATGTGGAAAATATAAAAGAATGAAATTTAGAGGCATTATATGTGAAAAATGTGGTGTTGAGGTCACTAAATCAAATGTAAGAAGAGAAAGAATGGGCCATATTAACCTTGCTACTCCTGTTGCTCATATTTGGTTCTTGAAATCTTTACCTAGCAGAATTTCATTAGCTATAGATATGAAATTAAAAGAAGTTGAGAGAGTTTTATATTTTGAAAGTTTTATAGTAATTGAGCCAGGTCTTACAAGTTTGAAGAAAAATCAACTTTTAAACGAGGATGAATTAAACAAATATCAAGAAGAGTTTGGAGAAGAGTCTTTTACGGCAGGTATTGGCGCTGAGGCCATACTAGAGATATTGAAATCTATAAATCTAAACAAAGAGAAAGAGACATTATTAAAAAATATTAATGAAACTAAATCAAAGGTTGCTGAAGAAAGATCTATAAAAAGATTGAAATTAATTGATTCATTTATAGAAACAGGAAACAAACCAGAATGGATGATATTAACTACAATTCCAGTTATTCCACCTGAGTTAAGACCCTTAGTTCCGCTTGATGGAGGAAGATTTGCAACATCAGATTTAAATGATCTTTACAGAAGAGTTATAAATAGAAACAATAGATTAAAAAGATTAATGGATCTTAAAGCTCCAGATATAATAGTAAGAAACGAAAAAAGAATGCTTCAAGAGTCAGTGGATGCTTTATTTGATAATGGTAGAAGAGGTAGGGTAATAACTGGCACAGGAAAACGACCATTAAAATCACTTGCAGAAATGCTAAAGGGAAAACAAGGTAGATTTAGACAAAATCTTCTTGGTAAAAGAGTAGACTATTCTGGAAGATCAGTGATAGTTGTTGGACCTGATCTAAAATTACATGAGTGTGGATTGCCCAAAAAAATGGCCTTAGAGTTATTTAAACCTTTTTTATACGCAAGATTAAATAAGCTTGGTCTAGCTTCAACTATTAAACAAGCTAAAAAACTGGTCGAAAAAGAAACAAATGCTGTATGGGATGCACTCGAATTAATTGTTAGAGAACATCCTATTCTTTTAAACAGAGCCCCAACTCTTCATAGGTTGGGCGTTCAAGCTTTTGAGCCAAAATTAATTGAAGGAGATGCAATAGAATTACATCCATTAACTTGCGCTGCTTTCAATGCTGACTTTGATGGAGATCAGATGGCAGTTCATATACCATTAAGTCTAGAGGCACAATTAGAGGCAAGAGTATTGATGATGTCTACTAATAATATTCTTAGCCCATCTAACGGAAAACCAATTATAGTCCCTAGCCAAGATATGATTTTAGGAATTTATTATTTATCTCAACCACCTTATCAAACAGAAAAGGTCGAGGGATATTTTGTAGATAATTCAGAAATTGAACAAGGCCTTGAGTCGGGAAGTATAAATGTTCATTCAAGAATAGTTTCAAGATTTGAAACTGTAGATGAAAATGGTAAATCAACAAATCAAAAATTTACTAGTACAGCAGGTAGATTCCTTTTAGCAAATTTACTTCCAAAACATAAAGATATTAAATTTTCTTTAATAGATCGACTTTTACCTAAGAGAACTGTTTCAGAAATCATAGATATAGTTTTTAGATTCACAGGTCAGAAGAGCACAGTTATATTTTGTGATAAATTAAAAGATCTTGGTTTTAAACATGCTTTTAAAGCAGGTATTTCTTTTGGTAAGGATGACTTAATTATTCCGGAAAACAAGTCACAATTAATTGATGAAACAAAAAAACTTATAGCTGATTATGAAAATCAATATTCCGAAGGTTTAATCACTAGAGGTGAAAAATATAATAAAGTAGTTGATGCATGGTCAAAATGTACAGACAGAGTTGCTGGAGAGATGATGAAAAGAATATCAGCGACTGAAACGACAAAGGATGGTTTGAAAATCAATTCAGTTTTTATGATGGCTGATTCCGGTGCAAGAGGATCAGCTGCTCAGATGAAACAATTAGCGGGTATGAGAGGACTTATAGCAAAACCTTCAGGTGAGATAATAGAATCACCAATTACATCTAATTTTAAAGAAGGTTTAACTGCATTAGAATATTTTAACTCTACTCATGGAGCTAGAAAAGGTCTGGCTGATACTGCTCTAAAGACTGCTAACTCAGGCTACCTAACAAGAAGATTGTGTGATGTTGCTCAAGATTTAACAATAACAAAGAAAGATTGTGATTGTAAATCTAGAGGTAGTATAGCTTTATCAGAAATAATTGAGGGAGGAAACGTCATAGTTGCGTTATCAGAAAGAGCATTGGGAAGAATTGCTGCGACGGATATAAAAAATCCAATTTCTGGAGAGACAATTATTAAAAAAGGTGAGATGATTGATGAAGCAGGTTGTGAGAAAATTGATGCTGCAGGAGTAAAATCCATTAGAGTTTACTCAGTTATTACATGTGGATCAAAAGAAGGTGTTTGTGCAATGAGTTATGGAAGAGATTTATCTAGAGGAAAAATGGTTCATGTAGGTGAGGCAATTGGAATGATTTCTGCTCAATCAATCGGTGAACCAGGTACACAGCTCACTATGAGAACTTTTCACGTAGGAGGAACGGCATCAATTAAACAAGACTCACAAATAGTAAGTAAAAGTGAGGGTACATTAAAAATAATTAACACTAACTTGATTGAAGACTCTAAAAAAAATTCGATTGTTATGGGTAGAAATACCCAGCTATCATTAGAGGATGATAAAGGTCTTCAAATTGCAATTTACAAAGTACCTTATGGTTCAAAATTATTTTTTAAAAATGGTGAAAAAATTAAAAAGAATACAAAAATTTGTGAGTGGGATCCATATACCACCCCAGTTATTGCTGAAAAGAGTGGAACGGTAAATTTTGTTGATTTAATTGATGGTTTATCATTATCCGAAACCGTTGATGACGCTACAGGTATTGCATCAAAATCAGTGTTAGATTGGAGATCGCAATCTAAAAACACAGATCTTAAACCAAGAATTACTTTGAGAGATGAAAAAGGTAATGTAATAAAAAAAGCTGATGACAATGAAGCTAGATATTATTTGGTACCTGACTCAATATTATCGGTAAAAGATGGACAAAAAATTTCAGCTGGTGATGTTATTGCACGTTTACCAAAAGAAACATCTAAAACAAAAGATATAACAGGAGGTTTGCCACGTGTTGCTGAATTATTTGAAGCTCGTAAGGCAAAAGATAGTGCAATAATTGCCGAAAACGATGGAAAAGTCTTATTTGGAAAAGAAGTGAGGGGAAAACAGAGGGTTTCAATTGTTTCTGAAAATGGAGAAAGTTCAAATTATTTAATTCCTAAAGGTAAACACATAAATTTTAATGAGGGTGAAAAAATTAAAAAAGGCGAGTATCTTTTAGATGGTCAGCCATTACCACATGATATTTTAAGAATTCTCGGAATTGAGGAACTAACAGAGTATTTTGTAAATCAAGTTCAAGAGGTTTATAGACTTCAAGGTGTTGTTATAAATGATAAGCATATTGAAACCATACTTAGACAAATGTTAAAAAAAATTGAGGTTAAAAACTCTGGTGACTCTAATTTACTACCAGGAGAAATTATTGATAGAATTAAATTTGAAAATATGAACGAAGAATTAAAGAAAGATAACAAAAAACCTGCAATTGGCGAAAGAGTTTTAATGGGAATTACTAAAGCCTCACTACAAACTGAATCATTCATTTCTGCAGCTTCATTTCAAGAAACAACTAGAGTGCTTACAGACGCTGCAATAAAAGGTAAAGTTGATGTGTTACAGGGTTTAAAAGAAAATGTTATTGTTGGTCGTTTAGTTCCAGCTGGAACAGGAACTATTAAAAATGACTGGAACAGAAAAGCCTTAAAAGATGATGAAAAATTTCTATCAGATCAACAATCTGCTGAACCTTCAGAAACCCAAGTAAATCAATAAAAATATTCGACTATTCTAAGTCTTTTGAATTGACAAATGAAAATTCTATAGTAATTTGGCGATATTTTTGGTTGGAATGTAATACCATTGGGGTATTAAACGCTGCCACAACATTTACGGTCGCTTTTTAATTTCATTCAAAAATATATTTATAAAAATTATGCCAACTATCAATCAACTTTTGAGAAAAAGAAGACAAAGGCCATCTTCAAGGGATAAAGTTCCTGCATTAGAAAAATCTCCTCAGAAAAGAGGTGTGTGTGTGAAGGTTTATACAACTACACCAAAAAAACCTAATTCGGCATTAAGAAAAGTTGCTAGAGTTCGTTTATCTAATGGTCATGAAGTTACGTCATATATTCCAGGTGAGGGACATAATTTACAGGAACACTCTGTTGTCTTAATAAGAGGAGGTCGTGTTAAGGACTTGCCCGGTGTAAGGTATCATATTTTGAGAGGTAACTTAGATACACAAGGAGTAACTGCAAGAAAACAACAGCGTTCAAAATATGGAGCTAAAAAAGGTAAATAAAGATGTCAAGAAAAAAAAAAGCTCCTAAGAAAATACCTGTAATTGATCCTAAATTTAAGTCAGCTGTGATACCAAAACTAATTAATTCAATAATGTATGATGGTAAAAAAACAGTAGCAGAAAAAATTATTTATGATGCAATCGATAAAATTAAATCAAAAACAAAAGATGAGCCGATAAATATATTTAATCAGGCAATAAATAACATTAAACCATCGGTTGAAGTAAGATCTAGAAGAGTCGGAGGAGCAACATATCAAGTTCCTGTTGAAGTTAAAGCTAAAAGATCCCAAGCTTTAGCGTTAAGGTGGTTGATAGACGCATCAAGGAAAAGAAAAGATAAAAACATGTCTGATAAAATTTTTAACGAAATTTTTGATGCATATCAAAATAGAGGTTCGGCAATTAAAAAAAAAGAGGATACACACAAAATGGCAGAGTCAAATAAAGCTTTTGCTCATTTTAGGTGGTAAATAAATATGAGCAGATCGCACACTTTAGATAAATATAGAAACATCGGTATTATGGCTCACATTGATGCTGGCAAAACAACTACGACTGAGAGAATACTATATTACACAGGTAAAAGTCATAAAATTGGAGAAGTTCATGATGGCGCAGCAACAATGGACTGGATGGAGCAGGAGCAAGAAAGAGGTATTACTATTACCTCTGCGGCTACAACGTGTTTTTGGAGAGATTACAGAATTAATATCATTGATACACCTGGTCATGTAGATTTTACAATTGAAGTAGAGAGATCATTAAAAGTTTTGGATGGCGCCGTAGCAGTTTTCGATGGTGTTGCAGGCGTAGAACCCCAATCAGAGACGGTATGGAGACAAGCTGATAAATATAAAGTCCCTAGAATTTGTTTTGTAAATAAGCTTGATAGAACTGGTGCTGATTTTTTTAGATGTGTAGATATGATAAAAGAAAGACTCGGGGCTAAACCTTTGGTCATGCAAGTACCTATTGGTATTGAAGCTTCTTTACAAGGTGTTGTGGACCTTGTTAAAATGAAAGCAATTGTATGGAAAAATGAGGATCTTGGAGCTGAATGGGAAGTAAAAGATATACCTGGTGATCTAAAAGAAATTTGCGATAAATATAGACAAGAATTGGTCGAGACTGCAGTAGAGCAAGATGAAAAATTAATGGAAAGTTATCTTAATGGTGATCAAATTTCTGATGAAGATTTAATAAAATGCGTAAGAAAGGGGTGCTTAAATTTTGATTTTGTGCCTGTCCTTACTGGGTCAGCTTTTAAAAATAAAGGTGTTCAACCATTGTTGGATGCTGTAGTTGACTATTTACCAAGTCCAAAAGATATAGGCTCAATTAAAGGCACTAAACCAAATTCTGAAGATGAATTAGTTATGAAGTTTGAGGATAATGCACCATTTTCAGCTTTGGCATTCAAAGTTGCAAACGATCCTTTTGTAGGTTCTTTAACATTTATAAGAGTTTATTCTGGTACCGTCAAAACTGGTACTGCCATCTACAATACTTCAAAAGATAAAGAAGAAAGAGTCGGAAGAATGCTTTTAATGCATGCTAACTCAAGAGAAGATATAAAAGAAGCTAATTCTGGAGATATCGTAGCTTTAGCAGGATTAAAAAATACAATTACTGGACACACATTATCAGACGAAGATAATCCAGTTTTACTTGAACCTATGGAATTTCCTGACCCAGTTATAGAAATTGCTGTTGAACCAAAAACTAAAGGAGATCAGGAAAAAATGGGTGAAGCTCTTGGTAGGTTAGCTAAAGAAGATCCTTCATTTAGAGTTAGTTCAGACGAAGAATCAGGACAAACTATTATAAAAGGGATGGGTGAATTACATTTAGATATCATCGTTGACCGAATGAAGAGAGAATTTAAAGTTGAGGCTAATGTTGGAGCTCCTCAGGTTGCTTATAGAGAAACAATTGAAAAAAATACCGAGTTTGATTACACGCATAAAAAACAAAGTGGTGGCGCAGGTCAATTTGCAAGAGTAAAACTTTCTGTGGAACCATTAGAGCCAGGTAAAGGAAGAGAAATAGAGAGCAAAATAAAGGGTGGGGCTATACCTAAAGAATTTATACCAGGTGTAGAGAAGGGAGTAGAAACTGTTGCAGACAATGGAATATTGGCTGGATTTCCACTAATAGATTATAAAGTGACTATTCTTGACGGATTACATCACGATGTTGACTCAAGTGTATTAGCCTTTGAACTAGCTTCTAGACAATGTTTCAAGGAGGCATGCACAAGAGCAAATTTGAAATTACTAGAACCAGTAATGAGAGTAGAAGTTGTAACACCTGAAGATTACATGGGCGATGTAATAGGTGATTTAAATAGTAGAAGAGGTCAAATTAATACTCAAGAGCAAAGAGGTAACGCTACAGTTATAACAGCAATGGTACCACTAGCCAATATGTTTGGTTATATTAATAATTTAAGATCAATGTCGCAAGGACGAGCTCAATATTCGATGTTTTTTGATCATTACGCTAAAGTACCGCAAAATGTTCAAGACGAGGTAACTAAAAAAACTGGATAAATATGCAAAAGCAAAATATTAGAATTAAATTAAGGGCTTACGATAACAAAGTGTTAGATCAATCAACAGAGGAAATAGTTAACACAGTTAAAAGAACAGGGGCAAATATAAAAGGCCCAATTCCTCTACCAACTAAGATTGAAAGATATACAGTTCTGAGATCACCACATATTGATAAAAAAAGTAGAGAACAATTTGAAACAAGAACACATAAAAGACTTATAGATATTATAGAGCCAACACCTCAAACTGTAGAAGCCTTAATGAAATTAGATCTTGCTTCAGGAGTGGATGTGGAAATCAAAATTTAAATTATGAGCGAAATAGGATTAATAGGAAAAAAAGTTGGAATGACAAGGGAGTTCTATAAAACTGGTCAGTCAATTCCTGTAACTGTATTAAAAATAGAAAAAGGAAGGGTTATTAGCGTAATAGAAGAAAAAGAGAGGGGATATAAAGCAATTCAGTTGGGTTTTGGAAAAATTAAAAATTCAAAAATATCTAAATCTATGAAGGGCTACTTTAGTAAAAAAAATACAGAACCAAAAAAAAAATTGAAAGAATTTAGAGTTCAAGATACAGAAATTTATAAACCTGGTAATGAATTTGGTTTAGAAATTTTTAAAGACATAAAATTTGTTGATATAAAATCAAAAACTATAGGTAAAGGTTTTGCTGGTGGAATGAAAAGACACAATTTCAGTGGGTTAAGAGCTACTCATGGTGTTTCTGTTTCTCATAGATCTCATGGATCTACTGGTCAAAGACAAGATCCTGGAAAAGTTTTTAAAGGTAAGAAAATGGCAGGTCATATGGGTGATAAAGTTAGAACAATGCAAAACATAGAAATAATCAAATCAGATTTAGATAATGAACTTCTTTTTATAAAAGGATCAATTCCAGGTGCTAAAAATACTGAAGTTTTAGTAAAAAAATCTGTAAAAAATATAAATAAACTAACATTAAAAGAAAAAATAGAAGTTTTAGATAAATTAAAAAAAATACCTGAAAAAAAGAAAAAGTAACATGAAAATTGAAAAAATTAGTTTAGACGGTAAAAAAAATTCTATTGACGTTAATGACTCTATAATTGCAGCCAAGATTAACAAGCAATTAGTAAGCAATTTGCTTTACAAGATAAACGCAAATTACAAAGGAAGAAAAGCTAAAACAAAACAAAAAAACGAAATCATAGGATCTACGTCAAAAATACACGCGCAAAAGGGTACAGGTAATGCAAGACATGCAAGCAGAAAAGCTCCAATTTTTGTTGGTGGTGGTGTAGCTCATGGTCCGAAAGGCGAGGATAAATATAAAATTAGAAAAATTAACAAAAGTGAAAAGAAGAAAAGTATATTTTCATTAATTACAGAAAAAAATAGAAATAAAAATTTAATTATTTTCTCTGACTTTGTGTCTGAAATAAAAAAGACAAATGAAATGAGTAAAATTTTAAAGAAATTTGATGCAAATAATTCATTAATTATTTTAGATAAATCCTCAAGAGAAAAGATAAACAGATCTGTTAAAAATATACCAAACATAAAAGTTACTGATGTAAATCATTTTAGTAGTTACGATGTACTAAAATTTAAAAAAATTATATTTACCGAGAGCTCAATGAGAGAATTGGAGAAGAAATATGTATAAAATTCATTTTTACGATAAAATATTGTCTCCAGTTGTTACAGAAAAATCAACAAATATGTCGGAACAAAATAAAGTTGTGTTTAAAGTTCCAAATTCTTCAAATAAAAAAATTATTAAAAAAAGTGTAGAAAAAATTTTTAAAGTAAATGTAACCAAAGTGAACATAATAAATAAAAATTCAAGAATTAAAATTTCCAGGGGGAGGAAAGTTAAAGTAAAAGGATTCAAGAAAGCAATCATAACACTTAAAAAAGGTCAGTCTATTGATCTTACAACCGGTATATAATTATGGCGTTAAAATCATTTAAACCATACACAAAATCCTCTAGAGGAACAGTTTTAATCAATAGGGAAAATTTATGGAAAGGAAAACCATATAAACCTTTGACCTCTGTAAATAATTCATCAAAAGGAAGAAATAATCTAGGCAGAATTACATCAAGAAATCATGGCGGTGGACATAAACAAAAATACAGAAACATAGATTTTTACAGAAGAAAATTTGATTCAACCGGCGAAGTAGAGAGAATAGAATATGACCCGAATAGATCTTGCCATATAATGTTGGTTAAATTTGAAGATGGAAAAAAGTTTTATTACTTAGCACCTCAAAAAATAAAAGTTGGTGAGAAGATCAAAAATGGTTCAAATATAGAGATTAAAGTTGGAAACTGTATGCCATTACAAGAAATACCATCTGGAATAGAGATACATAATGTGGAGCTACAACCTGGTGCAGGAGGTAAGATTGCTAGATCGGCAGGTACATCAGTAACTATTGCTGGTGTTGACGGAAATTATTCATTGGTAAAAATGATATCTGGAGAGGTAAGAAAAATTAATTCGAGATGCATGGCTACTATAGGCGTATTGTCTAACCCTGACCAAAAGAATATTAAAATTGGTAAAGCTGGTAGATCAAGATGGTTAGGTATAAGACCACATACAAGAGGAGTAGTAAAGAATCCAGTTGATCATCCACATGGTGGTGGTGAAGGAAAATCTGCAGGCGGAAGACACCCAGTTTCACCTACTGGACAATCTGCAAAAGGACTTAAAACTAGAGATAATAAAAGAACAGATAAATTTATTGTAACTCGAAGAAAGGCAAAAAAAAATAGATAAAAATGGCTAGATCAATTTGGAAAGGACCGTTTGTTGAAGAAAGTGTTATCAAGAAAGTTGATAAACAGAAGAATGATCCAAACAAAAAACCAATAAAAATATGGTCAAGAAAATCTACAATTATTCCTGACTTTGTTGGAATAAGTTTTTTGATTTATAATGGAAAAAAATTTATTCCTATAACTGTCTCGGAGGATATGGTGGGTCATAAATTTGGTGAATTTGCTCCTACAAGACAATTTTTTGGTCACACACCAGCTGACAAAAAAGCTAAAGAGGGCACAACAAAACCTGAGGAGAAAAAATAATTTAATATGAGTAGAGAAAATAAATCAGAAAAGTTTGTGAAATCAATAAATAAAAGTGTTAGGTCTAGCACTAGAAAATTAAAACCTATTCTAAGATCAATTGTAGGAAAGAAAGTTGATGTAGCAGTAAGAGATCTTTCATTTTCTGATAAGAGAATATCAAATGATGTTAAAAAAACATTGTCCTCAGCAATTGCTAATGCTGAAAATAATTTTCAATTAGATATTGATAAATTAATTGTTAAAGAGGCTTATTGTGGCAAACAAGTAGTTATGAAGAGATTTAGAGCTCGAGCAAAAGGTAGAGCTGCACCAATCAAAAAACCATATTCAAACTTGACTATAATATTAACAGAAGGCAATAAAAAAATAGAGGAAAAGCATGGGACAAAAAGTTAATCCAGTTGGTTTAAGATTAGGAATTAATAGAGGATGGGACTCTGTTTGGTATGCAAAGAAAAAAGATTTTGGTAATTTCCTAATTGAAGATTTTAAGATTAGAGAATATATAAAAAAAAATGTAATTAATTCAGGTGTGTCTAAAGTTATGATCGAAAGAACATCAAAAAAATGTTTCGTTACAATTTATACCTCAAGACCTGGTTTTGTAATAGGAAAAAAAGGTAGTGATATAGAAAAAATTAAGAATAAATTGTCAGCATTAACAACAAATGAAGTTAATTTAAATATTAAAGAGGTTAAAAAACCAGAGACTAACAGTTATCTTGTAGCTGAAAATATCGCACAACAACTTGTTAAAAGAGTTTCATACCGAAGAGCAATGAAAAGATCAATGCAATCTGCTCTAAGATTAGGTGCAAAGGGCATTAAAGTTTCTATAAGTGGAAGACTAGGAGGAAATGAAATAGCTAGAACAGAATGGTTAAGAGATGGTAGCATTCCGTCACACACATTAAGAGCCGATATTGATTATGCTGAAGCTGAAGCTTTAACAACATACGGAATAATTGGAATTAAAGTTTGGATTTATAAAGGAGAAATTTTTACAAAAGAATTTAGTCAGGAGACGAATAAAAAATAATTATGTTACAACCAACTAGAACAAAATTTAGAAAAGCTCATAAAGGAAGAATACATGGAAATGCTTCAAGATGTAATTTTATGAATTACGGAGCTTTTGGCTTAAAAGCAATGTCACCTGAAAGAGTAATATCAAAACAAATTGAGGCAGCAAGAGTTGCACTTACAAGACACATGAAGAGACAGGGAAGGGTTTGGACGAGAGTATTTCCCAATATACCAGTGTCAAAAAAACCGACAGAGGTCAGAATGGGCAAAGGTAAAGGATCACCAGAATTTTGGGCGTGTAGAGTAAAACCAGGTAGAATTTTATTTGAAGTTGACGGTGTTTCGGAACAAATCGCCAGAGAGGCGCTTTATAAAGCCTCTGCAAAATTACCTATAAAAACTAAGTTTATCAAAAGGTTTACATAATGAAAAAAAAAGAAGCAAAAAAACTTACTAAAGAACAAGCACTTAAGGATCTTGATAAATTTAAAAAAGATTTATTTAATTTCAGATTTCAAAAAGTAAATGGACAACTTACCAATCCATCTAAAATCAATATAACAAAAAAAAATATCGCAAGATTAAAAACAGTTATTAGTAGGAAACAAAATGCCTAAAAAAATATTACATGGAGTTGTTGTGAGTGACAAAGAAAATAAAACTATAAAAGTAATGATTGAAAGAAAATATCAACATCCTTTATTTAAAAAAGTAGTTAAAAGTAAAAAGAAATATAGCGCACATGATGAAAATAATAAATTTAAAGTTGGTGACAAAGTTTCAATAATTGAATGTAAACCACATTCCAAAAATAAAAAATTTGAAGTTATAAAGGATAAAACATGATTCAAATTCAAACAGAACTACTAGTCGCAGATAATACAGGAGCAAAAAGAATCGAATGTATAAAAGTTCTAGGTGGATCAAAAAGAAGATATGCTAGCATAGGTGATACTATTGTAATTGCTGTTAAAGAAGCAATTCCCAAAGGAAAAGTCAAAAAAGGCTCTGTTCACAAAGCCGTAGTTGTTAGAGTTAAGAAAGGTATCCATAGAGATGATGGCTCAAAGGTAAAATTTGATAATAATGCCGCCGTACTTGTTGATGACAAAGGTGAACCTGTTGGCACTAGAATTTTTGGACCAGTTACAAGAGAATTAAGAAGCAGAGGGCAAATGAAAATAATATCATTAGCACCAGAGGTTTTATAATGATTATAA
>CACHOG010000007.1 GCA_902581445.1 uncultured Pelagibacteraceae bacterium | reverse complement strand
AATGGATAAACTCCGGAACTCTGCAAGTGAATTGGTCTATCAAAATAGATGCATTGTCTGCAGTAATGTTGGTAGTAGTGAATTCAATTTCATCATTGGTACATATTTATTCCATTGGATACATGTCTCATGATCCGCACAAACCAAGATTTATGGCTTATTTGTCACTATTCACCTTTGCAATGTTGACTTTAGTGACCTCGGATAACTTTTTACAATTATTCTTTGGCTGGGAAGGTGTAGGTCTTTGCTCATATTTCTTAATTGGATTTTGGTTTAAAAAAAACTCTGCAAATTCTGCAGCTATCAAAGCTTTTTTAGTAAATAGAGTTGGAGATTTTGGTTTTGCATTAGGAATCTTTTTAATCTTTTATTTATTTGGAACAGTAAATTATAATGAAGTTTTTCAACAAATTAATTTATTTACAAATGATGAATTAAACTTTCTTGGAATAAAAGTTAATAGTCTAGATCTAATTTGTATCCTTTTATTTGTTGGTGCAATGGGTAAGTCAGCTCAATTTTTTTTACATACCTGGCTCCCTGATGCTATGGAGGGACCTACACCAGTATCTGCATTAATTCATGCCGCCACTATGGTAACAGCTGGTGTATTCTTAGTTGTAAGATGTTCACCAATATATGAATATTCTGAGTTTGCTTTATCAATTGTAACAATTGTTGGAATGACAACTGCTATATTTGCTGGAAGTGTTGCTTTAGTACAAGATGATATAAAAAAGATTATTGCTTATTCTACATGCAGTCAACTTGGATATATGTTTTTTGCAACGGGCGTAGGGGCTTATAATGTTGCTATGTTTCATTTATTTACTCATGCATTTTTTAAAGCATTACTATTCTTAGGAGCTGGATCTGTGATACACGCTTTCCATGATGAACAAAATATAAATAATATGGGAGGAGTAAAAAATAAGCTTCCCATTACTTATACTTTAATGCTAGTTGGCACTCTTGCTCTAACTGGCTTTCCATTATTGTCTGGATTTTTCTCTAAAGACGCAATAATAGAATTCGCCTATTTAAAAGACAGTTCGCTCGGATTCACTGCAGCATCAATAGGAATTTTTACAGCTTTGCTAACATCCATTTATTCCTGGAGATTAATATTTAAAACTTTTCATGGAGATTATAATAACCAGTCAATTAAGATTGATAAAATCCATGAATCACCTATTGTAATGACAATTCCCCTTGTAATTTTAGCTATTGGCTCAATTTTCTCTGGTTATATTTTTAAAGATTTATTTATAGGTTTTGAAAAAAGTTATCAATTCTGGAATTCCTCAATTTTTTTTCTAGAACCTTTAAGCAACGAACATCCACCAATGTGGTTTATATTTTTAACACCTACATTAGTTATTCTTTCTATACCAATGGCTTACTATTTTTTCGTGAAAAGAAAAGATTTACTACCTTTAATAGTAGATGGTAATAGACCATTTTATAATTTTTTAAAAAATAAGTGGTATTTTGATGAACTTTATGAATTTTTATTTGTAAAAACTTTAAAAAAAATTGGTATTTACTTTTGGAAAAAAATCGATGGTCTTGTTATAGACAGATTTGGTCCAGATGGCATATCTAATTTAATTAAAATTCTTTCTACTAAAGCTGTAAAATTTCAAACCGGATATATCTATCAATATGCTTTTATAATGTTAGTCGGTTTTTCTGCTTTATTAACTTATTTGATAATTAAATGATGAATATACCAATCTTAAGTTTACTAATATGCGTTCCAACACTTGGTGCTTTATTTATTCTTTTTACAAAATCAACAGAGAAATATAATAGTCATAAATATATATCTATTTTTATAAGCGTAATTAATTTTATTTTATCAATTTATCTTTGGTATAATTTTGATAACTCAAATCCATCCTTCCAATTCGTCGAAAAAAGGGAATGGATTTATGGATTTATAAATTACAAAGTAGGCATAGATGGAATATCAATTTTATTTATAATTCTCACAACTTTTATCACTCCTCTGTGTATACTTTCAGTAAATAGTACTATTAAAAATCGATTAAAAGATTTTCTTGTTGCAATATTGATAATGGAAAGCCTAATGATAGGTGTTTTTTGTTCTTTAGATTTAGTTATTTTTTATTTATTCTTCGAGGGTGGTTTGATACCAATGTTTTTGATAATTGGCATTTGGGGTGGTGAACGCAGGGTTTATTCAGCTTTTAAATTTTTCCTATATACACTACTTGGTTCAGTTTTAATGCTTGTTGCAATAATTTATATTTATTGGATATCTGGGACAACTGATGTGGAAAAACTTTACGAAATCGGTATCGATGCTAAATATCAAAAAATTTTGTGGTTAGCATTTTTCAGTTCTTTTGCTGTCAAAACACCAATGTGGCCGGTACATACATGGCTACCAGATGCACATGTAGAAGCACCGACCGCCGGCTCAGTACTTTTAGCAGCTATTCTTCTAAAAATGGCTGGATATGGATTTATTAGATTTTCTATAGGCCTATTTCCTATTGGTTCAGAGTACTTTGTCACATTTGTTTATGTATTAAGTCTTATAGCGATTATTTACACATCATTAGTTGCACTTATGCAGGTAGATATGAAAAAATTAATAGCGTATTCATCAGTTGCACATATGGGTTTTGTTACACTTGGTATTTTCACTATGACACAACAGGGTTTGGAAGGAAGTATTTTTCAAATGATAAGCCATGGAATAATTTCTGCTGCACTATTTTTATGTGTAGGCGTAATTTACGAAAGAATGTACACAAGAGAGATTAAAAGATATGGCGGAATAGTCGAAGTTATGCCTAAATATTCAATAATTTTAATGATCTTTACATTGGGAGCTTTAGGTTTACCAGGCACTACAGGTTTTATTGGAGAATTTTTAATACTTATAGGTGCTTTTAGAGATAATTTTTTGGTTGCTGTAATTGCAAGTTTTGGAGTGATACTTGGCGCAGCATATATGCTTTGGATGTATAAGCGAGTTATTTTTGGTGAACTCATAAATAAGGATTTAAAAAATTTAGTAGATTTAAATAAATCAGAAATAATTATTTTAACTTTATTAGCTATACCAAGTTTGTATTTCGGATTTTACCCTGAACCTTTAATAAATACTGTAGAGGTATCAGTAAGTAATCTAATAAATAATTATAACGCAAATCTAGAAATATATACAGCACACAACGAATGATTACAGACATCTATTACGTAATACCTGAAATATTCTTATCATTAGGTTTAATGTTTTTATTGCTTTTAGGTGTTTTCAAAAAAAATGGCTCATCCGTTGTTTATAATTTAAGTATATTAATACTAATAATATCAGTTCCCTTGATTTTAAATGTACCAACTAGTGTTGAATTATTAATATTCAATGACAGTTATAAAATTGATTATTTGTCAAGTTTTATTAAAATATTAATCGTTATTTCAACTTTATTCGTTTTGCTAACCTCTTCTCAGTATCTGAAATCAATTAAAATATTTAATGTAGAATATCCAATTTTAATAATTAGCTCAATTATTGGAATGATGGTAATGGTAAGTTCAAATGATTTAATTGTATTTTATATTGGACTCGAACTACAATCTCTAGCCTTATATGTATTAGCATCTTTTAATAGAGATAATATACTATCATCAGAATCAGGTTTAAAATATTTTGTGCTTAGCGCTTTATCATCAGGTTTACTGTTGTATGGCTGTTCTTTAGTTTACGGATTTTCTTCATCAACAAATTTTTCTCAAATTTCGTTTAATTATGATCAATCAACACAAGGCATTATATTTGGTATGGTATTTATTTTAGTAGGCTTAGCATTTAAAATTTCAGCAGTTCCATTTCACATGTGGGCTCCTGATGTATATCAAGGATCACCTACGTCAGTTACACTATTTTTTGCAATTTTACCAAAAATAGCAGCACTTACAGTATTTATTAGATTTTTATATACTCCATTCTTAAATTTAATTGATCAATGGCAATCAATAATAATTTTTCTTTCTATCGCCTCAATGCTTTTTGGTGCAATCGCAGCAATAGGCCAAAAAAACTTAAAAAGACTAATTGCTTATAGCTCTATAAGCCATATGGGATATGCTTTAGCTGGTTTAACAACAGGCACAAACGAAGGTATACAAAGTTCAGTGTGTTACATTTCTATATATTTAGTAATGAACTTGGCATTTTTTAGTTGTATTTTTATGTTAAAACGTGAGGATAAATATTATGAAAACATCGAAGACTTAGCTGGATTATCAAAAAATCACCCACTATTATCATTTTCTTTTTTAATAGTACTTTTTTCACTGGCTGGAATACCACCATTGGCAGGTTTTTTTGCAAAATTTTATGTTTTCATGGCTGTAATCGAACAATCGATGTTTTTTTTAGCAATAGTAGGTTTGTTGGCGACTGTTGTTGCTGCCTTTTATTATTTAAGAATAATTAAAGTAATATATTTTGATGATGAGGTTGATAAATATGATACTAATCTTAGCATAGGGTTAAAATTGTCTTTAATTATAACAACAACTTTAATTTTAATTTATTTTATTTATCCAAATAGTCTTATTGATCTAGTATCAAAAATTAATTTGGTTTGATGAAATTTAAAAGATTTTATTACAAAAAAATTAAAAGCACCAATGATAAGGCTATTGTACATTTAAATAAAGGAGATACTAAAGGTATTATTTTAGCCGAATTTCAAACCAAAGGGAAAGGCCAAAGAGGTAATAGATGGATTTCATTTAAAGGAAATCTATTTATGTCAGTTTTTTTTGATATTGAAAATAAACTTAACCTGAATAAAATAACGAGAATTAACTGTTTAATTTTACAAAAGAGTTTGCAAAAATTTACCGACTATAAAGTAGAAATAAAGAAACCCAATGATATATTAATAAAAAGAAAAAAAATAGGCGGAATTTTACAAGAAACTGTTTTTAAAAATAAAAAAAAATTTTTAGTAGTAGGAATTGGAGTAAATCTTATTAAAAGTCCAAAAATTAAAAATTATCCAACAAATTTCTTTAATTTTTATACAAAAAAAAATGTTACAAAGTTACAGATTTTTAAATTACTGTGTAGCTCTTATGAAAAAAAAATTGATAAATTCAAGTAATATTTATATCATTGGAGATATAGGAAATACAGATACAAAAATTTTTATACTAAATCATAAATTCAATAAAATTAAAAAAATATTTTTAAAAACTGGACTGATATCAAATAACTACTTGAGTAAAAATTTAAAGATTTTAAAAAATAAAAAATAAAATTTGGTCTGTTTAGCAGCGTCGTTCCTCCTGTATACAAGCAATTATCAAATTTTCTGAGAAAAACATATAGCACCTCATGTAGTGAATTAAAAAATAAAAAGTTTTCACGATTGGTAAAGCTTAAAGTAAATAGATCCCAAGTAGGATCAGATAGAATAGCTAATGCTATTAGTGTAATTGATAATAAAAACAATTATATAGTTGTAGATTTTGGCACAGCAACCACATTTGATGTAATTATAAAAAATACATATTATGGTGGAGTTATTGCACCTGGAGTATCCTTATCTCTAAGTACTTTAATTAAAAAAGCCTCATTAATACCACTAATAAATTTATCTAAAGTTTCAAAAGTTGTTGGTACAAATACAAATCAAGCTGTCAAATCAGGTTTTTATTGGGGTTATATAGGCTTAATTGACAACGTAATATTAATGATTAAAAAGCAGACAAAAAAGTCATTCAAAGTTATTTTTACAGGTGGTTTTGCTCATATGTTTAAAAAATTAAAAAAAAATAAACCCACTATAAATAAAGACTTAACTATAAATGGTCTTATAAAAGTAATTAAAAATATTTAAATGAAAGAAGAATTATTATTTTGTCCATTAGGTGGATCTGGCGAAATTGGAATGAATATGAACCTTTTTGCTTATGGGAAACCTGGTGAACAAAAATGGATTATAGTCGATATTGGAGTTACTTTTGCTGATGATACCGTACCAGGTATAGATTTAATTTATCCAGATCCAGGTTTTATTGTAGATAAAAAAGATGATTTGTTAGGCATAGTTTTAACCCACGCGCATGAAGATCATATAGGCGCGATTGCACATATATGGCCAAAACTCAAATGTAAAATTTATGCTACTCCATTTACGGCAGTATTAATTTCAGAAAAGTTTAAAGAAAAAAAAATAGATGTTACACCTTTTTTAAATATTGTTCAGCTAAATAGTACTTTGGATCTTTCACCATTTAAAATTGAATTTATTACACTTACACATTCAATATTAGAGCCAAATGGATTAAGGATCCAAACCCCTGTGGGAAATATACTTCATACAGGTGACTGGAAAGTAGATCCTAACCCTTTGATTGGAGGAGAAATAAATTCAAAAAGACTAAAAGAAATAGGAGAAGACGGAGTTTTGGCCATGATATGCGACTCAACAAATGTTTTTAGTGTAGGAAAATCTGGTTCAGAAGGAGATGTTAGAAAAAGCTTAATAAAAATTATGAGTAGGTTGAAAAAAAAGATTCTTGTCACTTCTTTTGCATCAAATGTGGCAAGAATGGAGACAATTTTTCATTGTGCAAAACAAACAGGAAGAAATATTTCTTTAGTTGGCAGATCTATGCATAGAATTTTTAAAGCTGCTAGAAAATGTGGTTATTTGAAAGATGTTATAGAACCAATTGATCCGAGAGAGGCAAAAAACATATCTCGTGAAAAAATAATATATCTTTGCACCGGTAGTCAAGGTGAACCATTAGGTGCAATGATGAGAATAGCAAAATTTACACATCCAGATGTAATAATAGAGAAAGGTGATGCTGTTATTTTTTCATCAAAAATCATACCTGGGAACGAAAAGAAATTATATAAATTACATAATCAACTAGTTAAAGAGGGTCTTGAGGTAATTTCAGAGGAAAATGAATTTGTCCATGTTTCAGGTCACCCGAACAGAGAAGATTTAAAAGAAATGTATAACTGGGTTAGACCAAAATGTATTATTCCTGTTCATGGTGAACATCGTCATATGATTGAACATATTAATTTTGCGAAAGATATGCAGATACCAGAATCTGTTTTAGTTGAGAATGGTGATATCGTAAAACTATATCCTGGGTCAAAACCAGAGGTTTTTGACAGAGCACCCTCAGGAAAACTATTTGTAGATGGAAAGGTAAGTGTTGAAGAAGATGCCAAATCAATTAAAGAAAGAAAAAATATATCTTCAAATGGTTTCTTAGACGTAACAATATTAATTAATTCAAAGGGAAATCTTCATGACAGACCTATATTAACTTTTGTTGGATTACCAGTCATTGAAAATAACGAATTTAAATTTGGACTTGAAGAAGAAATCGATAAAACAGCGAGAACTTTTTCACTGAATAATAAAAAACAGGCGATCAATATAATTGATACTATTAAAGTAGTTTGCAAAAAATATTCGAAAGAAAAAACTGGAAAAAAGCCAATAACCAACGTAAATTTAGTGAGAATTTAATTGATTATTTAAATTTAAAGAATTAAATAAATTTATGTTCCTTTCGAAATCATTTATTCCAATCTTAAAAAATACCCCTACAGAAGCAAAAATTAAATCTCATAAATTAATGCTCAGAACTGGAATGATTAAACAATCATCAGCAGGTATTTACTCATGGTTACCACTTGGTTTTAGGGTAATGAAAAAAATTGAACAAATAGTTAGAGAAGAACAAGATAATATTGGTGTTCAAGAAATTTTAATGCCAACAATACAAACCGCTGAAATTTGGAAAGAAAGTGGAAGATATGCAGATTACGGTGAAGAAATGTTAAGAATTAAGGATAGACAAAATAGAGATATGCTTTATGGACCTACAAATGAGGAATTAGTAACAGATATTTTTAGATCCAGCATAAAATCCTATAAATCATTACCTCAACTTCTTTATCATATACAATGGAAGTTTAGAGATGAATTAAGACCAAGATTCGGAATTATGAGATGTAGAGAATTCTATATGAAGGATGCCTATTCATTTGATTTAAATGATGAAGAAGCTTTATTTTCCTATAATAAATTTTTTCTGGCCTACTTAAAAACCTTTAAAAGGCTACATTTGTCAGCAATACCTATGGCAGCAGACACGGGCCCTATAGGAGGAAACCTTTCACATGAATTTATTATTTTAGCTGATACTGGCGAAAGTAAAATTTATACAGACAAAAGAATTTTTGATGTAAACAGTAACCAAACCAAAATTGAAAAAGTTTCACTACTGAATTTGAGAAAAGAATTTGAAAAATTTTACTCTGTAACAGATGATAAATTCAATGAGAAAGAATTTTACAATAAAGTTCCTGAGGAATTTAGACTTAAAACAAAAGGTATAGAGGTAGGTCACATCTTTTACTTTGGAGATAAATATTCCAAACCAATGAATTCAAGTGTTGATCATAATGGAAAAAAAGAATTCGTTAAAATGGGGTCTTACGGTGTCGGTGTATCAAGGCTTGTAGGAGCAATTATTGAAGCAAAATATGATGAAAAAAAAGAAATAATGAAATGGCCACAATCAGTGTCACCTTATGATTGTGCAATTATACCATTTTTGAATAAAAGTGATAAGAAAAATTTAGATAAGGCGATTAATATTTCAAAAAAGTTAAAAGACTATAATATTGATTTTATTATTGATGATACGGAGGAAAATTTTTCAGCAAAATTAAAGAAATTTAATTTAATAGGTATACCATATCAAATTATAGTAGGCAATAAGATAGAGGGCGATAATCTTGAATTTATTAATATCGGTGAAGATCCAAAAATTTTAAGCATAGATCAAATAATTAAATTTATAAATCAAAGTAAAAAAAATTGATTTCAAAATTAGAGAACAAAATAGCTTTACGATACTTAAGAACCAGAAAAAAAGATGGTTTTTTAAATGTCATATCAATATTTTCTTTTATAGGAATATCACTAGGTGTTGCTGTGTTAATAATTGTAATGTCAGTAATGAATGGATTTAGATCAGAGCTTATAAGCAAAATAGTAGGTTTTAATTCTCATGTTGTAGTTCAATCATATGGCAAGGCAACAAGGGATATTTTTGGAAATGAGATAGACATTTTATTGGATATATATCTTGAAACGAATTCAGGAGAAGTAGTTTTAATTAAAGAAAACTTCACAAAAGGTCTTTCTATTAGAGGATACAAAGAAACCGAAATTAATAGTCTACCTTTATTTAAAAATAAATTAACAGGAATAAAATTTAAAAACGAAAAAAGTATAATTATCGGTAAAGAATTAAGTTTTGATCTTGATTTAAAAGTTGGTGATAAAATTTTGATAATGTCTCCAATAGGAGAAGAGACAATTATAGGCAACCTACCCAAACAGGAAATTTTTGAGATTTCGGGTTTTTTTGAAAGTGGATTAGTCGATTTTGATAGAAATGTAGCTTTTATGAGCATTGATAATCTAGAGAAATTGCTAAATTTAGATAAAGAACAAAGAAATTTAGAAATTTATTTAAAAAATCCAAATAACATAAAAAATGCAAAAATATTCTTTGAAAAAAAATTTCCAAATAATTTAGTTTATACATGGGCAGACCTTAATAAACCATTATTTTCAGCCCTTAAGGTCGAGAGAAACGTAATGTTTATCATTCTTTCATTAATAATAATTGTTGCTACATTTAATATAATTTCAGGATTAACTATTTTAGTAAAAAATAAAACCAAAGAAATTGCTGTTCTTAAATCTATAGGAGTGCTAAATAAGTCTATAACAAAAATTTTTTTTCTTGTAGGTTTTTATATAGGTTTGACCGCAACGGCATTCGGAGTTTTAATTGGTGTTACTTTCTCCATTTATTTAGAAAATATCAGAATTTTTTTAAGTGAAATGTTTAATATATCATTATTTCCTGAGGAAATTTATTTTTTAAGTAAAATGCCATCTGAAATAGATGTTAATTCAATAATATTAATTTCAATATGTTCAATTGCTGCAACTATAGTTGTATCAATATTTCCCGCTTTTAAAGCATCAAAACTAGATCCTATTAAATCTCTTAAATATGAATAATTTTATATCGTTAAATAAAGTATCAAAATTTTTTTTAAAAAAAAACAGAATTAAAGCTTTGACTAACATCAATCTTGATTTTAATTTAGGGAAAATTTATTCGTTAATTGGGCCTTCTGGGTCCGGAAAATCCACGTTATTAAATTTAATATCTTTAATAGATAAACCAACGCTAGGATCAATCACTATAGAAAATAGAAATATAAATTACGAGAAACAAAACATTAATGATTCATATAGATCTGCATCGATTGGCATAATTTACCAGAATTATAATTTATTAAATGATTTCACTGCTCTCGAAAACGTAAGTATAGCAGGACTTGCGTTAAATAATAATCCTAAATTAGCAGATTTAAACGCAAAAAAAGTGTTATCAAGCTTCGGACTTTCCAAAAGGCTAAATCATTTTCCTTCGGAGTTATCAGGCGGCGAGAGTCAAAGAGTTGCTATTGCAAGGGCAATTATTAATAAACCTAAAATAATTTTAGCTGATGAGCCAACAGGAAATCTAGATTTAAAAAATGCAAAAATCGTATTTAAAACTTTAATGAAGTTGAAAAATAAAAATAGAATAATAATATTTGCAACTCATAATAGAGAATTTGCCGAAATGTCAGATTGTAAAATTGAAATGATTGATGGTAATATAAAATCCATCAATGGAAAGTTACAATAAGTTTAATCATATTAAAATTCATTCACAATATTCAATTTGTGAGGGTGCGTTAAAAATCGATGAATTATCTGACTTCTGTAAAAAAAAAAAAATAAGAGCTTTAGGTTTATCAGATTCATATAATTTATGTGGAGCTCTTGAATTCTCAGAAAATATATCAAAAAGCGGAACACAACCTATTCTTGGCACACAAATTAACTTTAAGTTTAAAGAAGTTGTTGGAAAAATCCCATTAATAGCTAAATCAGAACTTGGTTATAAATCTATTATTCAACTATCATCTAAATCATTTTTAGAAAATGATAACTTAAATGAACCTCATTGTGATATTGTTGATTTGCTAGATAGCTCAAGTGATGTCATAGTTTTATCAGGTTCATTAAATTCTCTTGTAGGAAAATTATTTGAAAAAGATAAAATATCTGAAATTAAAAATCTTTATAAAAAATTGAAGGAAAAATTTAAAAATGATTTTTATATAGAAATCCAAAGACACAATGACTTGAATGAGAAAAACTTTGAGAATTTTAACCTTAAATTATCAAACGAGTTTGAAATACCAATAATCGCGACTAATGAGGTTTTTTATTTAGACAAAAATATGCACGAGGCTCATGATGCACTTATGTGTATAGGTAATAAAACTAATATTAATGACCAAAATAGAATTAAATTATCAGATCAGCATTATTTAAAAAATGATAGTGAGCTAGAAGAATTATTTTCTGATTTACCTGAAGCAATGCAAAATAATTATAATTTAGTCTATAAAATTAATTTTAGACCGAAATCCTCAAAACCTGTATTGCCAAATATAGCATCAGAGGAAGGGCTCAATCCAGAAACTATTTTACTCGAAAGCTCTATTAAAGGACTTAAAAAAAAATTTAAAGATAATTTTAATATAAACGAAAATGATATTGATAATAACGAGAAATATAAAAAATATTTGAGTCGATTACAGCACGAGGTGGAAATAATTACTAAAATGGAATATTCAAGTTATTTTCTAATTGTTTCAGACTACATAAAGTGGGCAAAAAGTAAAAATATTCCAGTGGGTCCAGGAAGAGGATCGGGAGCTGGTTCTCTTGTTGCTTGGTGTCTTTTTATTACAGATGTAGATCCAATAAAATTTAATCTTATTTTTGAAAGGTTTTTAAATCCTGATAGAATTTCAATGCCAGATTTTGATATCGATTTTTGTGAAGAAAAAAGAGATTTGGTTTTTGACTATTTAAATACCAAATATAAAGATAGTGTAGCTCACATTATAACCTTTGGAAAACTTAAAGCTAGAATGGTTATCAGAGATGTAGGTCGTGTTTTAGGTTTTTCTTATGGATTTGTTGATAGCATTTCAAAGATGATACCTTTTGATCCCTCAAGACCCCAAAGTTTAACTGAATGTATAAACAATGAACCAAGATTACAAAAATTGATAAAAGATGATACTAGGGTAAAAAAATTAATTGAACTATCATTAAAATTAGAAGGCTTAAACAGAAATTTTGCAACACATGCAGCCGGTGTTGTTATAGCAGATAAGAAGTTGACAGATAGTGTGCCTCTTTATAAAGACAAATCTTCAAATTTATTACTCCCCTCAACCCAGTTTGACATGTATTCAGCAGAAAATGCCGGCTTAATAAAATTTGATTTTTTAGGATTAAAAACTTTAACAGTTATAAATAATACATCGAAAATGGTGATAGAGTCAGACAAGGATTTCGATATTGAGAAAATTGATTATAATGATCAAAAAGTTTTTGAATTGTTGTCAAACGGTCATACAGTTGGGTTATTTCAATTAGAAAGTTCTGGAATGAAAGAAGCTCTAATACAAATGAAGCCTAATCATTTGGAAGACATTATAGCGTTAGTAGCTTTATATAGACCGGGTCCAATGGCAAATATTCCAACCTATAATGATTGTAAGCACGGAAAAAAGGAACCAGATTATTTACACCCATTATTAGAAGAAATATTAAAACCTACTTATGGTGTTATCATTTACCAAGAGCAAGTAATGCAAATTGCACAAAAATTATCAGGTTTTACTGCGGGAGAAGCAGACATATTGAGGAGAGCTATGGGTAAAAAGAAAAGGAAAGAACTTGAGAAACAAAAGATGAGATTTATAGAAGGTGCGGTAAAAAAAGGTATCAACAGAGAAATAGCAGCTAGTATATTTTTAAAAATTGAGCCATTTGCCGAGTATGGTTTTAATAAGAGTCATGCGGCAGCTTATGCAATAATAGCTTATCAAACAGCATATTTAAAAACTTATCACCAAAAAGAATTTTTCTCCGCTTCTATGACAATGGATATATCTAATCATAATAAGTTAAGTGAGTTTCATGAAGAGTTGAAAAGATTGAATATTGATATACAAAGGCCAGATATTAATAAATGTTTTGCAGATTTTAAATCTAAGGATAATACTTTTTATTATGCATTAGGTGCTATAAAAAATGTTGGATTTGAAGCAGTTTCTAATATTGTTAAAGAAAGAATTAGTAATGGAAAATTTACTTCTTTAAACAATTTTATAAACAGAATTAATCCAAAAGATATAAACAAACTACAATTGGAGGGCCTAGTTAAAGCCGGAGCATTTGACAAATTAAATAATAATAGAAAACAAATATACGACTCAATTCCTCAATTAATACTAAAATCAAAAAATTCATTTGAAAATAAAATAAATAAGCAAATAAATTTATTTCATATTGATGACGAAGAGGATCAGTTGGATAGCAAATTAGCAGACTGGAAGTTTGATGAGAGGCTATCAAAAGAATTTGAGTCACTTGGTTTTTTTATTTCAGATCATCCTTTAAATGAATATTTTCAAATCTTGGAAAACTATGAAATTAATAATTTTACAGAATTTAAAGATAATATTAACAAAAAAGAAGCAAATATTGCCGCAACTGTATTAAAGTTTCAAGAAAAAAAAACCCAAAAAGGTAATTCGTACGCAATTATAAAATTTAGTGACCGACAATCTGTTTTTGAATTATTTATTTTTTCTGATTTATTGGAAATAAATAGAGAATTTTTAAAAGAAGGTTTATCTTTGATTATAACAATAAATAAGAATATTGTTGATGATAATAATAGGTTTAAAAGATTTAATGTTAAAAAAATTTCACCTTTAAAAAACCTAATCAATAAACCTATTAAAAATATAATTATCTCTGTTTATAGTGAAGAAAACTTAAAGCAAATTGATAAAATTCTCCATAGAGTAGGTGATACAAATGTGAAGATTAAATTTGTTTCTGATAGCAAAGAGTTAGTTTTTAAACTTAAAAACAAAAGACATATAGATAGAAATCATATTAATTTGTTAAGAAATCAAGGTATTAATACAAATATTAATTAAAAAAATACTTGAGAAAATTAAAATAACAATGTAAAAACTTCGAAAAATACTCACACAATTAATGGTGTAATACCTCCGGTCCTTAAATGGAAATAATTGTGGTGGTTTAACCGGGAAAAACTATGAAAATACCAACTATTACAATCCAACAACTTTTAGAGGCTGGGGTACATTTAGGCCACAAAACACTTCGATGGAATCCAAAAATGAAGAGATACATTTTTGGTAAAAGGGATTCTATTCATATTATTGATCTTACACAAACCTTAGAACTAATAAATGTTGCATTAGAAAAAATATTTCAAACAATAAATAATAATGGAAAGATTTTATTTATCTCAACAAAAAAACAGGCATCAGAAGCAATTTCAGAATTAGCTAAAGAAACCGACCAATATTATGTAAATTATAGATGGTTAGGTGGCATGTTGACGAATTGGGGAACCATATCCAATTCAATAAAGAAATTAGAAAAAATTAATTTAGATTTAGTATCTGAAAATAGAGGATTTACCAAAAAAGAGCTCCTAAAAATGAGTATTCAAAGAGATAAATTACAAAGATCTTTGGGGGGTATTAGTAGCATGAAGAAAATACCTGATTTAGTATTTATTATTGATACCAATTATGAATCATTGGCAATAAAGGAAGCTATAAAACTAAATATTCCAATAATTGCAATACTGGATACAAACTCAAACCCTGATGGAATTGATTTTCCGGTACCAGGGAATGATGACGCAAGAAGATCAATTGATTTATATTGTAATTTAATTAAAGAAACAATTAATAACGCAAAAAAAGAAGCCCCAAAAACTGAAGATGCACAAGGGAAAAAGGATCAAAAAAACCCTCAAAACTAATTAAATTTAAAAAAAAATTCTTGAATGAGTGATATAGAAAAAATAAAAAAATTAAGACTTAGTACTGGAGCTGGATTTAAAGATTGTAGCTCGGCATTACAAGAGGCAAACGGTGATTTAGATAAAGCTTCAGAAATTTTAAGAGTAAAAGGTATATCCAAAGCTTCTAAGAAAATGTCTCGTGAAGCAAAGGAAGGGGTTGTAGCATTATCTGGAAACGATCAAGTCACCTCTGTGATTGAAGTAAATTGCGAAACAGACTTTGTTGCAAAAAACGAGGATTTTATCAATTTTGTAAAGGAATTAAGCCATATTAATAATAATTGTAGATCAAATTTAGAAGAAGTGAAAAAAACTAAAATGAAAAATAACCAAACAGTTGATGAAAATTTAATTGCAATTATTGCAAAGATAGGCGAAAAAATAACACTTGGACGATCTCAAACAATTCAAAATAAAAAAAAATTAAACTTCAATTATTTACATACAGTTGTAAAAGATAATCTATCAAAACTTGCTGTTATTGTTTCATTAGATACAAAAGAAAATAATGATAAAATTAGAATTTTTGGTAAACAACTTGCAATGCACGTTGCTGCCTCAAACCCATTGACATTAAATCCAGAAAACATAGACGAAAAGGTAATTAAAAAAGAGGAAGAGTTAATTAGTGAAGAATTAAAAGCTTCAGGTAAACCAGAAGAAATTATAAAAAAAATTAGTGTAGGAAAATTAAATAAGTTTAAAGAAGAAAATAGTCTTATAAGTCAACCATGGGTAATGGATCCAAAAAAAAGGGTAAAAGATATTATTAAGGATCTAAATATCAATGATTTAAAAATTGCTGATTTTTGTAGGATTAAAATTGGAGAGTAAGTGTTTAATTTAAGTAGTTATAATCAAAAAATGGATAAAACTATTGAAGTTTTTAACAAAGAACTTAGCACATTACGAACTGGAAGAGCCAATGCTAGCATGTTAGATTTAATTAAAGTTGATGTATATGGACAAAAAATGCCAATTAATCAATTAGGAACGATTACAACACCAGAACCAAGAATGATAAATATTCAGGTATGGGACTTAAATAATGTTTCATTAATTGACTCAGCTATAAAAAAATCAGAATTAGGCTTGAACCCTCAAATAGATGGTCAATTGATTAGACTTCCAATACCAGATTTAAGTGAAGAGAGACGAAATGAAATGAAGAAAATGATAAAAACCATGGGAGAAAAGTGCAAAATTTCAATTAGAAATATAAGACGAGAAGCAAATGATGGATTAAAAAATTCGCTTAAAAAAAAAGAAATTTCAGAAGACGAAGAAAAAAAATATGAAAAAGAAGTTCAAAGTTTTACTGATAATCATATAAAAATTATTGATGAAAAAGTTACCTTCAAAGAAAAAGAAATAATGACAATATGAACCCGTTAAAACATGTGGCCATTATAATGGACGGAAATGGTCGGTGGGGTATTAAATATAAAAAATCAAGGAATCAAGGCCACAAAGCAGGTTTAAAAACTGTAGAAAAAATTATTAAAGCAACAATTGAAAACAAAATTAATTATTTAACTTTATTTGCGTTTTCGACTGAGAATTGGAAAAGACCAAAAAACGAAATAAGATTTTTATTTAATTTGTTAGATAATTTTTTAGATAAAAAAATAAAAGAATTTAATAGAAATAATATTAAGTTAAAAATAATAGGGAATATCAATACACTCAACACAACTTTAAAAAAAAAACTTAACAAATCCGAGCAAATTACAAAGAAAAATAGTAAGTTACAAATAAATTTAGCACTTAATTATGGTTCAAAGTTTGAATTGATCGATTCATTTAAAAAGCTAATTAAAAAAAATAAAAAAATAAATATTACAAATATTGAAAACTACCTATACACAGCAAAAATCCCAGATCCTGATATTCTAATAAGGACAGGAAATACTAAAAGGCTGAGTAACTTTATGCTCTGGCAATTAGCATATACTGAAATTTACTTTGAAAAAAAATTATGGCCTGACTTCAATGAAAAGGATTTTGTTAAAATTATCAACAAATTTAAAAAAACGAAAAGAAATTTTGGAAATATTTAATGAAACAAGAGTTAAAAAATAGGATTTTAAGTTCAATAGTAATTTTACCTATAGCTTTTTTTTTTGTTGCTAAAGGCTCTATTTTCTTTTTATGTTTCTTAGGTGCCTTATTTTTATTTACCTGTTACGAATGGTTAAAAATTACAAAAAATAATCAGAAAGCAAAGTTTATTGGAACATTATGTTTATTTCTGTCTTTTTATTCAGCATTTTATTTTAGAGAAAATCAAGGTTTAGAATTTTTCTTGTTAATTATGCTGATTTGTATTTTTACTGATATAGGTGGATATATTTTTGGTAAAATTTTTATGGGACCAAAATTAAGTAGAATTAGTCCAAATAAAACTTATGCAGGTATGGCTGGTAGTTTTTTATTGTCTATAATAGCTGCATCAATTTACAGTGAATTTTTTATTGAAAAGATTTCAAATATAACAATTCAAGAATTTATATTTGTTTTAATTATTTCTTTAATAAGTCAAATTGGAGATCTAATCATATCATTCTTTAAACGAAAAGCTAAACTTAAAGATACAGGTCATATTTTGCCAGGACATGGTGGTCTACTTGATAGATTGGATGGCATTGTTTTTGTATTTCTATTTTTATTTTTTGCTAAATTTATTATATGAAAAAAAAAATTGCAATATTAGGTTCAACAGGATCAATTGGTAAACAGACATTAGAAATTATTAGAGATAATAAAAAATATTTTGATATATTTCTTTTATCTACGAATGAAAATCTAAATGAAATTTTAAAACAAGTAAAATTATATAAACCAAAAAATTTAATCATCACTAACAAAAAAAAATTTCTTTTATTTAAAAAAAAAAATAAACATGTCAAAGTTTATAATAATTACAAAAGTTTAAAAAAAATTTTTCAAAAAAAAATTGATTATGTTATGAGTGCTATAAGTGGGTTTGAGGGTCTTCAACCTACAATAGAGATTATAAAACATACTAAATCTATAGCAATAGCAAACAAAGAATCCATAATTTGTGGTTGGAGTTTAATAAGTAAGGAACTAAAAAAAAACAAAACTAATTTTGTACCTGTAGATTCTGAACATTTTTCAATCTGGTCATTAACCAATAAAAAATATGGAAATATTGATCAAATTTTTATAACCGCATCTGGGGGTCCTTTTTTAAATAAAAAAAGGGAAAATTTAAAAAATATTAAACCCGCTCATGCAATAAAGCATCCTAGGTGGAACATGGGTAAAAAAATTTCAATAGACTCGGCGACTATGGTAAATAAGGTTTTTGAAGTAATAGAGGCAAATAAAATATTTAATATAAGTTTAAAAAATATAAAAGTTCTTTCTCATCCTGCATCTTATGTGCATGCAATTGTTAAATTTAAAAATGGTTTAACAAAAATTTTAATTCATGATACTAATATGAAAATACCTATATTCAATTCTTTATTTAACAAAAATGAAAAAATTAAATCAGAGCAATTAAATATTAATAAATTAAATAATTTAAACTTTAATTTAATAAGTAAAAAACAATTTCCCGCATTGAACCTAATAAAGTATTTTTCATCTAAAAATAATAGTCTTTTAGAAACAGTATTAGTAAGCGCAAATGATGAATTAGTTGATCTTTTTCTAAAAAATAAAATCAAATTTTTAGACATAACTAAAAAACTTTTGATCGTTTTAAATCTAAAAGAATTTAAAAGACTAAGATTAAAAAAACCTAATAATTTGGCCCAAATTATACGATTAAATAAATATGTAAGATTGAAAACTAGATCTTTATGTGTAGTATCCAACGTCAATGCTTAAAATTTTAAAAATAATTATTCTAACCTTATTTCTTTCTTCCTATGGATATTCTGAAACTATAAAAAAAGTAAATGTTATAAATAATGAAAGGATTACTCTCGAGACAATATTAGTTTTCTCAAATATTGAAATAGGTAAAGATTATAATGCAAATGATTTAGACGAAATTATTAAAGACTTATACCAAACAAATTTCTTTTCAAATATTTCTATTAAAATCGAAGATGGTGTCCTAACTATTGATGTAATAGAAAATAAAATTATTCAAGAACTCTCAATAAACGGAATTAAAAAAAAAGAATTAGTTGAAATTTTAAAGAAACAGTTATTATTAAAAGATAAAAATCCTTTTGTTGAAGCATTTGTTGGTAAAGATATTGAAAGAATCCAAAAAATATTAAAAAATTCTGGTTATTATTTTTCATCTGTTACTGATAAAATTATTGAAAATGAAAATAACACAGTTGATGTAGTATTTGACATTAAATTAGGTGAGAAAGCATTTATAAAATCTATACAATTTACCGGTGATAAATATTATAAAGATAGACTTTTAAGAAATGTAATAATAAGTGAGGAAAATAGATTTTGGAAATTCATTACAAATAGAAAATTTGTAAACCAAGAAAACATAAAGCTAGATAAAAGACTTTTAAAAAATTATTATTTAAATAAAGGACATTATCAAGTTTCAATTAATGATAGCACAATAGAACTTACAGAAAATAATGATTTTTTATTACAATATAATATTAATGCTGGACCAAAATTCAAAATCTCAAAAAGCTCATTGATCCTACCAGCAGATTATGATGAAAAAGACTTCATAAAAATTAAAAATAAACTCTCGAAATTAGAAGGCGAAGTTTATTCTATAAATAAATTAAATAAAATTGCAAAAGAAGTTGATAAACTAACATTTAGGAACGACTATGAATTTATAAATGCTGCATTTAAAGAAAAAATTACCAGTAAGGATAAATTAGAACTTATTTTTGAAATTAAAGAATTTCAAAAAAGATATCTGACAAAAGTTAACGTATTTGGTAATAATATAACTGAGGAAAAAGTAATAAGAGATAATTTAGAGGTTGATGAGGGCGATCCTTTCAATGAACTACTTTTAACCAAATCTATTAATAATTTAAAATCTTTGAATATATTTGGAAAAGTAGAGTATCAGTTGATTACAGAGGAAGTAGATAAAAAAGTTTTAAATATTACTGTTAGTGAAAAACCTACAGGTGAAATATTTGCATCTGCTGGTGCTGGAACCCAAGGTAGTACTATTGGATTTGGTGTAAAAGAAAACAACTTTTTAGGTAAAAATATTTCTTTGGATACAAATTTAAGATTAAATGACGAAACAATCAAAGGTGCTTTTTCTATAGTCAATCCAAATTGGAATTATTCAGAAAAAACATTAATAGCTTCTATTGAAAGCAGCGTAACTGATAGATTAACGGATTATGGTTATGAAACGGGAAAAACTGGTTTTAGTTTAGGTTCAGCGTGGGAACAATACGATGATGTAATTTTTTCGCCTAAATTAAGAACATTTTATGAAAAGCTTGATACTAATCAATCAGCAACTGCAAATTTAAAAAAACAAGAGGGAGAATATTTTGACACCTCATTTGCATATTTATTGGATATTGATAAAAGAAATCAAAGATTTCAAACCTCATCTGGATATAGGAGCAGGTTCAATCAATCTATACCATTAATATCTGAAGACACTGCATTTTATAACAGCTATGAATTTACTACATTTAACCAAATATCAGACATGATAACAAGATTTTCAATTCAAGGCTCCGCTATAAATGCAATTGGCGACGAGGATGTTAGAATTTCTAAAAGACTATATATTCCTTCAAAAAAATTGAGAGGTTTTGAGTCTGGAAAAATTGGACCCAAAGACTCTGGTGATTATATAGGTGGTAATTACTTGGCTGTTCTAAATGCTTCAACAACTCTACCAGAGTTTGGTGCAAATCTAGAGACAATTGATTTTCAATTATTCTTTGATGCTGCAAATGTTTGGGGTGTGGATTATGATAGTTCTTTGGATAATTCGCAATTGAGATCATCAGTCGGCCTCAGTGTTGATTGGTATACAATAGTAGGTCCATTAAATTTTTCAATTGCACAACCAATTTCAAAAGCAGATTCTGACAAAACAGAAACAGTTAGATTTAATATTGGTACTACTTTTTAATGAAATTACTTAAATTATTAACAATTATATTTTTTATTTTTATATTTAATATTTCAGAAATCTATGCTGAAAAAATTGTTTACATAAATATGGAAAAAATAATGAAACAATCTAAAGCTGGAAAACAAATTATAGATAAAATTTCTAAATCAAATGAAAAAAATTTGAGTAGATTTAAAAAAATTGAGGAAGATTTAAAAAATCAAGAACAGGATTTAATCTCAAAAAAAAACGTAATTAGTGAAAATGAATTTCAAACAAAATTAGAAAATCTTAAAAAAAAAATTTCAGAATACAGAGCTAAAAGACAAAATACAATTCAAGAAAGTACAAAAAAAAGAGTTCAAGCAAGTGCCGAATTTTCACAAAAGATTAAACCAATATTAGGTGATTATGCAGCAGAAAATAATATTTCTATAATTGTTCAAAAAAAAAATATTATAATGGGAAAAAAAGAATTAGATATAACTGCAGATATTCTTAAAATAGTGGATGAAAAAATTGCTAAAATAAAATTTGATTAAAATGTCAAAATTATCAAAAAAAGAAATAATAGATTTATTACCTCACCGTGAACCTATGTTACTTATTGATGAATTGCTTGATATTGAAAAGCTTAAATCTGCTAAAGCTATAGTTAATGTTAAAAAAAATAGTTTTTATGTACAGGGTCATTTTCCAGGTCAACCAGTGATGCCAGGTGTTTTAATAGTTGAAGCTTTTGGTCAAGCAGCAGCGGCTCTTACCGCTCATGGTATAGATAAATCCACTTATGAGAATAAATTAGTTTTTTTGATGAGTGTAGAAAAAGCGAGATTTAGAAATCCTGTAATACCAGATTGCAAGCTAGAATTACAGATAGAAGCCATTAGATCACATGGCAGGGTGTGGAAATACAGAGGCGAAGCCTTTGTGGATGGAAAAAAAATGGCCGATGCTCAATGGTCAGCAACAATTGTTGATAGGAAATAATTAGCAATAAATCTTGATAAGCATTTAAAATAAGTTTTGATATTAAACTTATTAATGGTCAATCCTTTTTTTAAAAATACTGGTCCTCATAATATAAATTTTTTACTTAAGGCAATTAATTTAAAGAGTAACAATTTACCCGATGATCAAATAGCTGATATAAAAGATCTGAATTCGTCTCAAAAAAATGAAATAACTTTTTTTCATTCAAAGAGATATGCTGATTTAGCAAAAAAAACTAAAGCTTCATATTGTCTAACATCTAAAAATTTTGAATCATTTTTACCAAATAATTGCAAAGCTATAATTTCAGACAAGGTTTTATTACATACTGCTCAAATAACAAAAATTTTTTACCCAGATTCAATTACTGATGATTATGATAAAACTGTAAGAGATATAAATGAGACAGAGTTTAAAGATAAAGTTAAATTTGGAAAAAATATTCTTATCGGTGAAAATATAAAAATTGGGACTAATTGTTTAATCGGTCATAATTCAATCATAGAAAAAAATGTAGAGATAGGTGATAATTGTTCTATAGGATCAAATGTTATTATTAGAAATTCATTAATTAAAAACAACGTTCATATTTTAGATGGTTGTGTGATTGGAAAAAAAGGATTTGGTTTTTTTCCAAATAATGACTCCAATATTAGGTATCCACAAATAGGTATTGTTATAATTGAAGATAATGTAGAAATTGGTTGCGGATCTACAATTGACAGAGGTTCTCTTTCGAACACAATTATTGGAAAAAATACATATTTAGATAATCAAATACATATAGCTCACAATGTTAAAATAGGTGAGAATTGTATTATTGCAGGTCAAGTAGGTTTTGCTGGAAGTTCTACTTTAGGAAATAATGTTATGATTGGAGGTCAGGCAGGTATTTCGGGTCATCTTAAGATTGGCAATAATGTACAAATAGGTGGTGGCAGCGGTGTTATAAGGAATATTCCTGATAATTCTAAAGTAATGGGTTATCCAGCTAAAGATTTAAAAAATTTTTTAAGAGAAAATAAATGATTGATAAAACAGCCATAATTAATAAAGATGCAAAAGTTCATTCTAGTGTTAAAGTTGGAGCATATTCTATCATCGGTCCCAATGTAGAAATTGGAGAGAATACAGAAATTCAATCACATGTAAGCATTACTGGAAATACTAAAATTGGAAAAGGGAATAAGATTTATCCATTTGTTTCAATAAATGACCCACAAGACTTAAAATATAATGGTGAAGAAACAAGTTTAGTTATCGGAAATAATAATAAAATAAGAGAATATGTAACCATAAATCCTGGAACAATTAGCGGTGGAGGCAAAACTATAATTGGAAATAATTGTTTATTTATGATTTCATCACATATAGCCCATGATTGCTATGTCGGTAATAATGTAATTATAGCAAATAATGTACCTTTAGGAGGTCATGCAATTATTGAAGATAATGTAGTTATAGGTGGAAATTCTGCCGTTCAACAGTTTACAAGAATTGGTAAAATGGCAATGATTGGAGGAATGACAGGAGTTTTACACGATGTTATTCCTTACGGATTATCAACAGGAAACAGAAATTCATTACAAGGATTAAATTTAATAGGATTGAGAAGAGCAAAATTTGAAAATAAAGATATTTTAAGTTTAAGCGAAGCGTATAAGGCAATTTTTGCTACAAAAAATGTCAACGAGAATATAAGTAAATTAAATGGCTCATTTCATGAAAATCCATTAGTTAAAGAAGTAATAGAATTTATTACTAAGGATAAAAAAAGATCTATTTGCACCCCATTTTCATAAGATGATAGGATTAATTTTTGGTGATACAGATTTTCCAAAAAAAATACTTAAAACAATCAAGAAAAGAAAAATAAATTACATAATAATAGATTTATCTAATTCAAAGAAATTTAAAAAAGAAAGTAGATCTTATTCAGTATCTATAGGTCAATTTGGAAAAATAATTAAAATTCTTAATGAAAATAGTTGCAAAAAAGTCTTATTTGCCGGTAAAGTTAACAAGCCAAAATTTTCTAAGTTAAAGTTAGATATAAAAGGAATTTATTATATTCCAAGAATTGTCAAAGCATCGAACCTTGGGGATGCTGCAATTTTGAAAGAAATCATAAAAATACTAGCTCAAAATAAGATAAAAACCGAAAATTCACTTAAATTTAATCCTGAGCTAACATTTAAAAAGGGTAATTATTCAAATATTAAGCCTAATAATAAGGATCAGTTAGACATTAAGAAGGCTATTAAAACGCTTAATAGTTTAAAACAGTATAATTATAGTCAAGGTGTAGTGGTCAGAAACAAAAAAGTAGTCTTTATAGAAGGAAAAGGTGGGACAAAAAAATTACTCGAAAAAAGTAAAAGTAAACAATTTCGAAATAATGGTGTTTTAGTTAAGTTTCCAAAAAGAAAACAAGACCTTAGAGTTGACTTACCTACCATTGGATTAAAAACGTTTAAACAATGTAAGGTAGCTGGGTTAAAAGGCATTGTTGTAAAAAGTAAACAACATGTATTTTTAGACAAGAATAAATGTGTAAGGTTTGCTAATAAAAATAAGATGTTTATCTTGGTGATATGAAAAAAATTTTTATATTAACTGGTGAACCATCAGGAGATAAATTAGCATCAACTGTAGTTACTAAACTTCAACAAAATCATTCAAACATAGAATATTTAAGTGTTGGTGGTTTTCATTTAAAAAAACTTGGTATTAAATCTATATATGATCTAAAAGAGATAACCTATATTGGTTTTACCAGTGTTATATTAAATTTATTTAAAATCAGAAGTAAAATAAATGAAACTGTAAAAAAAATAATTGAATTTAATCCAGATATTTTATTTAGTGTTGATAGCCCAGATTTTACCCTTAGGGTTGCTGAAAAAGTAAAAAGCATAAATCCTAATATTAAAACAATACATTATGTTGCACCACAAGTATGGGTATGGAGAGAGGGAAGGGTTAAGAATTTTAAAAAGTTTTTAGATCATATTTTATTGTTATTCAATTTCGAAAAAAAATATTTTGATAAAGAAAATATTAATAACACTTTCGTTGGCCATCCATTGCTTGAAAGAAAAGAAAATGTTAAAACAAGTTTATCAAATATAATGGATGATAATAAAAAAATTATATCTTTATTTGCGGGAAGCCGAACCTCTGAAACAAATATTCTTTTACCAATTTTAATAGATTTTATTAAATTGATGAATGAAAAATTTACCGAATATAATTTTGTTTTTCATGCAACTGATCAAAACAAAGATTTAATAAAAGATGAGATTAAAAAAATAAATTTAAATAATATTGAAGTGATATCAGAAGAAAATATAAAATTACAAATACTATCAAGTTCAGTATTTGCAGTGGCTAAATCTGGAACTGTTTCTCTTGAAATCTGTAATGCAAAAGTTCCATCTATTATAATTTATAAAATGAATTTAATTAATTTTTTGATTGTAAAATCTTTAGTAAAAACAAAATTTGCAAATATAATTAATATAATTAACCAAAAAGAAATAATTCCAGAATTAATTCAAAAAGAATGTAATTCAAAAGAAATTTTTAGATCTGTGGTGTATTTTTTAAAAAATCCAAATCTGATGAAAAAACAAATCCTTGATGTAAATAATACATTAAATGAAATTAAATCTAAAACATCATCATCTTCAGAAGCTTCAGCAGTAGTTTCAAGCTATCTTAGCACTTAACCGTTTTTTAACTTCTTCTTTTCCTAAAGATAAAATAATATCATATATACCAGGTCCAAACCTCGAACCAGTTAGAGCGATCCTCAACGGCTGTCCAACACCTTTAAAATTTGTTTCATGAGATTTTATAATCTCATTTACTATTTGTTCTAAAATTTCTCGCGAAGGTAGTTCTATTTTTTCAAATTGATCATTAAAATCAGAAATTACTTTTTTTGCTTTATTGTCAATTAAATTTAAATCATCTTTATTAAAATTAACCTCATCTCTAATTATATATTGACCATTATTAAATATATCCTCTAAAGTTTTTGCTTTATTTTTCAAGAAAGTTAAAGACTTTTTAATCTTATCTTTTTTATCTGATTGAATTTCACTTTTATATAATTTGCAATATTCAGTTAATTGAATAAACAAATCATTTTCATTAATATTCTTAATATAATGTTCGTTCATTGATAAAATTCTACTCATATCAAGTTTAGAGGGAGATTTACCGATACCTTCTAAATTAAAAAATTTTATACTTTCCTCTAATGTAAATATCTCTTTATCTTTGTAAGACCAGCCTAGTCTTAAAAGGTAATTTCGAAGGGCATCTGGCATGATACCTATTTTGGAATAATCATCTAATGTAGACGCCTGATCTCTTTTTGATAGTTTTTTTCCTTCTACTGTATGTATCAATGGTATGTGAGCAAATGAGGGTAATTCCCATTTCATAGCCTGATAAATTTGTAATTGTTTGAAGGTGTTAATTTTATGGTCATCACCTCTAATAATATGTGATATATTCATTTGGTGATCATCCACGGATGCTGATAAATTGTATGTAGGAGTTCCATCATTTCTTAAAATAATAAAATCTTCAATTGTATTATTTTCAATTTCAACATCACCTTGAACTAAATCTTTCAATATTGACGATCCTTCAATCTTACTTTTAAATCTTATAACAGGTCTAATATCTTTTGGAGCATCAGATCCTTTTCTATCTCTCCATTTTCTATCATAAATATAAGGAATCTTTTTTTGTCTTGCTCTTTTTTTTTGTTCTTCTATTTCTTCGTTTGAACAATAACATTTATATGCATAACCATTTTTAAGAAGCTCATTTACAATTTTTATGTGATAATCTACTTTCTCTGATTGAATATATTCTTCTCCATCGTAATTTATTCCTATCCATTTAAGCGATTTTATTATTTGATCTTTATATTCATTTTTAGATCTTTCTTTGTCTGTATCTTCTACTCTTAAATAAAATTTACCATTTTGATTTTTGGAATATAACCAATTAAATAAAGCTGTCCTAACCCCCCCAATATGTAATGGACCAGTAGGAGATGGAGCAAATCTTGTTGCTACTTTTGACATTTAAGATTTTTAGACTATTTATTTAGAAACTTCTATATAAAGATACAAGCACACCCTGAACTTTTACCCTATCTGGGCCAAATATTTTAGTCTCATAATTTCTATTCGCACTTTCTAAAGCTATAGTTTTGCCTTTTCTTCTTATTCGCTTAAGCATTGCTTCATGGTCATCTATTAGAGCGACTACGATTTTTCCATTATCTGCTGTATCTGTTTTTTTTATAACAACTGTATCGCCATCATTAATTCCTGCCTCAATCATAGAATCACCTTGAACTTTCAATCCAAAATATTCGCCTTTTTTCTCTATATTTTCTGGTAAGGGAATTCTTGCTACTTCATTTTGTATTGCTTCAACGGGTGTTCCAGCAGCAATTTTACCTAAGACAGGTATTTCAGTACCATTTGTTTTATTTGCTGATTCATCTAATCCGCCTTTTATTACACTTGGTGAAAAACTATTATAAATGTCGTTTGCAGACGCAGTTTCAGGTAATTTAACAACTTCTAGTGCTCTTGCTTTGTGAGCAAGTCTTTTTATAAAGCCTCTTTCCTCTAAAGCACTGATTAATCTATGTATTCCTGATTTAGACTTCAAATTTAGAGATTCCTTCATTTCCTCATAAGAAGGTGAAATTCCAGATGATCTCAACTTCTTGTTGATAAAAAGTAATAAGTTTTTTTGTTTTTTTGTTAGCATAAGAACAAATATCGTACAAATAATGTTCTACAAAAGTTCTCTACAATTAACAATATTAAAAAAATCAATAAAATAGGGGATTATTAGACTAAAGAACTGAAAAAATAGAATTATTATCAAGATCTTTCAAAAGTGATTCACCAATTAAAAAAGTTTTAATAGATGTTTTGTTTGAGAGTTCCAACAGCTCTTCTTTTGTTTGAATTCCACTCTCAGAAATTAATGGACCAGGGTGATCAACTAAAACATCATGAATATCAAAAGTTGTATTTATGTCAGTTTTTAAAGTTTTTAAATTTCTATTATTTATTCCAATTAAAGCACCTTTAAATCTTAAGGCACTCTTTGCTTCTTCGATAGTATGAACCTCAACAATTACCGACATGTTTAACTTAAGTGCTTCATTGTATAAATCATCAGCAAGTTTATCACTTACACCAGCTAATATAATCAATATTGCATCAGCTCCGTAACTTTTCGCCAAAGGTACTTGAAATTTATCTACAAAAAAGTCTTTACATAAAATTGGTAAATTAACTTTTTGTTTAATCTTGCTAATATGTATCATATTTCCTAAAAAAAAATCTTCTTCAGTCAAAACCGATAAACAAGTGGCTTTATTAATATTATATATATTAGCTATTTTAACAGGATCATAATCTTTGATAATAACACCCGCTGAAGGGCTAGCTTTTTTAATTTCAGCAATAACAGAGTACTTGTCTTCTTTAATGTTATTTTTGATTTTTTCTTTAAAATCAATAAATGTTTTATTTGTATTAATTAATTCATCTAACGATTCCAGTGAAATAGTTTTTTTTAAATTTACTATTTTTTCAATTTTTTTATCAATTATTTTTTCAAGAACATTTTTAGCCATTTTGAATTTTTTCTAAATGTTTGATAACTTTATTAGATAAAATATGTTCTCTTGCATTATTATATGCATCAGCAAAATTTTGATGAGTTTCATTTACTATTAATCCTGCTGCAGCATTTAAGCATACAGCTTTAGAAAAATCATTATCCTCGCCTTTAAATATATTAATCATTTTTTCTGCATTAAATTTTGCATCATCACCAACTAGATTTTCAAATTTATTTGCATTAACGTTTAATTCTGTTGGATCAATTATAATCTCAGAAATTTCATTATCTTTTAGTTGAATAACATTCGTTTTTGCATAAGGTGAAATCTCATCTAAACCATCTTCACTATTTACAATCCATGCAAATTTAATATCTAAATTATTTAAAGCATTTGCAAATATCTTTAAAAGTTTTTTATCAAAGACCCCAACTACTTGCCTCTTTACTAAGGCGGGGCTGCTTAATGGTCCAATCATATTAAATATAGTTCTTTTTCCTATTTTTTTTCTAGTAGGACTGACAAACCTCATTGCACTGTGATAATTAGGTGCAAACATAAAACCAAAATTATTTTTATTAATTTGCGTTTCTATATCATTTGGTTCTAAATTTATTTTGATATTTAAAGCTTCCAAAACATCCCCTGATCCACACTTAGAGGATACAGCTTTATTTCCATGTTTTGCAACTTTAACACCCATACTTGCAAGCAATAACCCAGATGCTGTAGAAATATTAAGTGTATTCATGCCATCTCCACCAGTTCCACATGTATCAATACAATTTTCTACATTTACTCTTTTAGACTTATTTCTAAGAATAAATACACCACCAGCTATTTCATCTGAAGCTTCACCTTTAGTTGATAGGAATGTTAAAAAATCAAATATTTCTTGGTCTTTTGCTTTGCCTTCCATTAAAAATTCAAATGCTAATTTGCTTTCTTCAAAGGTTAAATCCTGTTTATTTTTAATTTTTTCAATGTATTGTTTCATTTATTTCAAATATTAATAAAATTTTTTAAAATTTTTATACCTAATTTGGTTTTAATACTTTCAGGATGAAATTGCACTCCATGAACATGATATTTTTTATGTCTTACACCCATTATTAAGCCGTCTTTTGTTTCAGCAGTAATTTCAAGATCTTCGGACAATGATTTTTTATCAATTATCAGACTATGATAACGAGTCGCCTCAAAAGCTTTTGGTAGATTCTTTAAAATACCAATTTTTTTACTTAAAATTTTGCTAGTTTTACCATGCATGAGCTTTTTAGCTTGAACAATTTTTGAACCAAAAACTTGGCCAATTATCTGATGACCCAAACAAACACCAAAAATTGGCAATTTATTATAAAGAGATCTTACTATATTGATACAATTTCCAGCTTGGTTTGGGTTGCCAGGTCCAGGCGAGATAACTATAGCATTATATTTTTTTTTAAGTATTTGATTTGCAGTAATTTTATCATTACGAATTACATCAACTTTTATTTTTAATGATGACAAGTAATGAAATAAGTTAAATGTAAAACTATCATAGTTATCAATTAATATAATTTTCATTATTTTAATGCACTAATTAATGCTTTTGCTTTATTAACTGTTTCCTCATACTCATTATTTGGTTTGCTGTCAGCAACTATTCCTGCACCAGCTTGAACATAAAATTTATTTTTTTTTGTGACCGCTGTTCTCAACGCTATACAAGTATCAAAATCACCATTTGAAGAAAAATATCCTATACCCCCTGCATATACTTTTCTTTTTGATTTTTCTAATTCATCAATTATTTCCATAGCTCTGATCTTTGGAGCTCCAGAAACTGTTCCAGCTGGAAATCCAGCTAACAGAGAGTTTAATTTAGAGAGATTTTTGTTATGAATTCCTTCAACATTTGAGACAATATGCATAACATGTGAATATTTTTCTATTAAAAATTTTTCTGTTACCTTCACAGTATTAATTTTTGCTACTTTACCAACATCATTTCTTCCTAAATCCAGCAACATTAAATGCTCGGCGAGTTCTTTTTTATCTTTTAGAAGATCTTTTTTATAAAAATTATCTTGTTTTTTTGTTTTTCCTCTAGGACGCGTCCCTGCAATTGGTCTTATAGTGATTATACTTTTACGTAATCTAACTAAAATTTCAGGACTAGCACCTATGATTTGAAAATCGTTAAAATTGAAAAAAAACATAAAAGGAGAGGGGTTTGATATTCTAAGTTTTTTGTAAATATCTAAAGGTTTTTTTGTAAGTCTAGCTTCAAATCTCTGACTTAGCACAACTTGAAAAATATCTCCAATTTTAATGAATTTTTTTGCTTTTTTTACCATGCTTAAAAAACGAGATTTTGAGGTGTTCGATTTTACAATTACTTTGTTTATACTTTTGGAAGTGTTCTTACTAATTGAACGAAATGTAGACTCGTGTATCATTAAATTTATTTGTTTTTTAATATCATCGTATTTTTTTTTATAATTTTTAATTCTTTGGTCTTTGAAAACGTTAACTATGTAAAAAATTCTTTTTTTAAGATTATCGTGAATTATTAAAACCGTTGGTCTTAATAGTCTTACATCAGGCATTTTTAAATCATCTTTACAATTATTTGGGATTTTTTCTATGTATCTAATTGTATCGTAAGAAAAATAACCAGATATTAATGAGCAAATTGGAGGGAGTTTTGCTGGAGTTTTAAATATAAAGTTTTCTAAAATATTTTCAATAATATTTTGAGGTTTACCTCTTAAAGGAATTTTTTTTTTATCTTGGATTTTAAAAGATTTATTTCCATTAAATTCCCAGATTTTATCAGGTTTTTTACCAAAAATTGTATATCTTCCTTTTGCTCCTTTTTCAACAGACTCAAATATAAAACTGTTTTTTTCATTCAAGAAATTATCAATTAGATTTAATATTTGATTATTGTCTTTTAATTTTTTTTCAAAATATAAAACTTGATTTATCTTATTTTGATGTAAAGATTTAAATCGTTTATAGCTTCTGTTTAACATTATCTAAAATAGTTTTTTACTCTTTCTAGAGTTTTTTCGTTTATTTTAATTGTATATTTAGAGTTTAAATAAACGTCATAAGATTGAAATATTTTATTTTTTATAAAGTTATTTGATTCCATATAATAAATATTTTTAAGTTCCTTATTATTAAGGATACTATCTACCTCATGTTTTAGGATTTTTACTAAATAAATATTTTTCTTATTGTCCGCAACCAATGCGAAGCTTTTTAGCGGAAGTGAGTAAATTACCTCTAGTGATTCTAAGCTAAACTTTTCTAAATCATTTTTTGATTTAATTAACATTTTCTCAATTTTGTTCGTTCCAGAGACCAGTTTTTTAAAATCACTATCAAAAAAATTATTATCGTTAATTTTTTTTAAAATATTTTTATTAAATTCAAATTTATTTTTATTAAATATAAACTGTCTGATCTGATTTACAAAATTTGCATCATTTAAGTTTGGAATTTTATTGTCAATTTTTGTAATTTGATAAATTATAAAAAAATCACTTTCGTCTATAACACCAGACCTTTCTTTGTTTTTAAGA
>CACHOG010000006.1 GCA_902581445.1 uncultured Pelagibacteraceae bacterium | reverse complement strand
AGAAAAATTTAGGTGAATTAGTTAAAGATACTGATTTGTCGAAATTTATTTTATAACTTTATATTCAAAATTTTGGGTTGTTTCATTAACTTGTAATTCTACCGCTCCATTTCTGAGATGAAATTTTCTAGCCATATCAGTCAAAGGCGATAGTGTGACTAATCTATTAAGATGATTTGATTTTTTTATCATTTTGTAAACCTCTTTCACAATAAGTTTGCCACCCCCTTTTTTCTTAGACCAAACAGTATAAGCAATCGCTATTCTGCCAACTTTATTTGGATCTCTTTGAACATTTTTTAAAAAAGCATCTTGACTAAATAAATCAAGTTCTTCAACAGATTTAGGGATCTCGTCTGTGAATGCAAAACACATTACTGCATGAATCTCATCCTTATATTTAACTCCAAATATTTTCCTCCCATAGTTGGTTCTGAAAATATTATCTAATTCTGGCCTTACGGGATCTTCAGATATATCGCATTTATCTAATTCTACAAGTTCGGCACCTTTAACCCAATCGAAAAAGTTTTTGATATTTGTCTGAATATTGCTTTTACTTTTAACAATTTTTGCTTTTTCAGAAACTACATTCAGTTTTTTTTTAATTTCTATTTTACTTTTTCTTAATCTTGCTTTTATTCTTGGCTTAAAATTTTTCATAAAAATTAATTTTTTTTTAAGTAAATACTAAAGCTTCCACTGTTTTTTGAAATTACTTCTTCAAAATTAATAGATTTTATCTTACTCATTAATTCTGTGTTACTTTTTATATAATTTGGAACAGAATTTTTAAGAATCGATAAATCTGAAGAAGAATAAGGATCTTCAGTATTTTTTGATCTAAGACCTTTCCCGGTTATAATATTTATTGATTTTACATTTTTTTCATAACACTCACTTATAAATTGAAATATCTTTTTATTTGCATCATCTAAAGAATAACCATGTAAGTCTATTTCCATATGATCTATTTTATTATGTTTATTTTTTAAAATTTGATCTTTGTCTTCAAGTTTTTCTTTTTTACTTGTGAAATTTTCCCAATCTCTTTTATCTTTCTCAGAAATTTTTTTAATCAAGCTTCTGTATTTATTAGCAGCCAGTTAGGATTAGTTGAGTTGATTTTTTTGGAAAAAGTCCAAGTGTCAAATACTTTTTTAATTTTTTTTGGATCACCAGATATAATTCTATTATCCTTATCTTTGACACATGAAATAATTTCACTTACAAAACTAATGGTTACCTGCAAAAATCCTTTATTATTTTCGTGATTTTTAATTTCAGCGGAGTATATACCTATAAACGTCGTTTCAGAGACTTGACCTGTTGCATTCCTGGATTTTATTGCCTCATCAAATTGCTCATAAACTTTCTTATCTAAAAGCTCCCTTACACCTTTAAGATTACCAGAAGAAAAACTAGTTATAATTGTTTCATAAGCTATCTTTGCCCCTGCAATAAAATCTTTTTTGGCGTTATCATCAAATGTTTTTTCATTTAGGGGTTTTTTGGGTGTTTCTGAGGTAAAATCATGAGCAAAACTTGCTGACATTTTATCCTCAAAACCAGACTTTTTTCCCAAAATACCTCTTAATCTTAAGAAAATAAAACCCGCAATCATTGCAAGAAGTATTATATCTATATACTCGAAACTATAATTCATAGTACAATAATATTTACTATGTTATTTAATTTCAACTAGCAAATTAATTTAAAGACAAATGAACGCGATATTATTAACTATTATTTTGATTCCTGTTGTAGAAATTTATCTTTTTATTGAGATCGGGGGTCAAATAGGTGCCTTGTACACTATTTCGCTGATTTTTATAACGGCTTTTGTGGGCATCTATTATGCAAAATATGAGGGCTTTAATACTTTAAAATCTGGGTTGGGACAGATGATGAGAAATGAATTGCCAGTTTACGAAATAATTTCTGGTGCTGCTTTAGCATTTGCTGCAATGTTATTAATTATACCTGGTTTCGCCACAGATTTTATTGGCTTTTTAATGATCTTTCCACCAACAAGGAAATTGATTTTGAGCAAGTTTTCAAAACAATATTCAAACGAAAAAAAATTAAATGAAGACTTTATAGAAGGTGAATCTGAAGATATAGATGATAAAAAATGAGCAATAAATATAAGATACTTTCTGGATACGTAAAAGATTTATCTAGTGAAACCCCCAATGTTGAAAGTTATCTATATACCAAAGATAATATTTCAAAATATGAACTTGATATTGATATTAATTCAAAACCATTAAAGAATAAAATAATTGAAGTAAATACAACATTAAAGTTTCAAGATAAGAATAAAGTGGAAAAAAAATCATATTTTGAAGTTGTTTATAGTTCAGTTGTAAGAATAGGAGAAGATGTAAAAGAAAAAAAAGAATTACAAAAAATAATACTTTGTGAAGTTCAAAATGAAATCTTTTCAAAACTAGAGAAAATTTTAATTAATATGATAACCGACTCTGGTTATCCTGGTATTAAATTTGATAAAAAAGTAGACTTCACAAAATTATTTAATGAAAAATTTAATTAAAATAATTTTTTTTAAGATCTGTTTTTAGAAAATTTTTATGTAATTTAATTTCTTCATCTGAAGGTTTTATAATTTTATTAAAATATTTAATCTTTTTAGAACCATCATTCAAATTTATATTATGTTCACCTATCCTGAGATCAAAAGTCGGCTCTTTTTGTCCAGCTAAATTTATATATACCTTTGACAGCAACTCACAGTCGATAAGTGCGGTATGCTTAACTCTTCTAGAGTTATCAATTTTAAATCTTTTACATAAAGCGTCGAGGCTGTTTTGAGCTCCTGGAAATTTTTTTCTAGCTAATTCAAGTGTATCTATGACTTTCTGAGTAATAATTTTTTTTTTACCAAGAATTGCCAATTCATTGTTTAAATGTGATAAGTCGAAACTTGCGTTGTGAATCACAAGTTTTTTATCTTTAATGAAATCTAAAAATTCATCTGCTATTTCAGAAAATCTCTTTTGAGATGCTAAAAAAGTATCTGAATAACCATGTACTTTAAAAGCTTGATCGGACACCTTTCTCTCAGGATTAAGATAACAGTGAAATTTATTAGAGGTTAAAACAAAATTATCAATTTCTAAACATCCTATTTCAACTATTCTGTGACCATCCTTTACATCAAGTCCTGTTGTTTCTGTGTCTAAAATTACTTCTTTCATTACTTAAAAATTTTATTCTTAATTATATTAATTTTTTTTTTTATATCACCACTCTTAAAATTATTATTTATTACATAATCTGATTTTTTTTTCTTTATAACAAGGGGTAGTTGTAATTTACTTAGTTTTTTCAAAAATTTAATGTTTGATTTATTTCTTTTTTTTAATGCAGTATTAATTAATTTTTTTTTAGAGTTTATAAATATAACAATATCTTTTTTTTTATTTATTCTGTTTTCAAAATATAATGGAATATCCAAAACTACTGCTTTTTTATTAGCATTTTTTTTCAAAAATTTTTTCATTTTATCCCGCACAATTGGATGGATTATTTGAGTTATTAATTTGATATTATGTACATTATTTATGATGGCATTGCTTACTTCACTTTTTTTAATTGGGAAAGAATTTACAAATTCAGGAAATTTTGCGTTTAGCTTTTTATAAGCTGGCCTGTTACTTTTATAAATTTTAGCCACCTCATTGTCTGCATTAAAAACTGGAAAACCAAATAATTTAGCAACATAAGTCTTTCCTGATCCAATATCTCCAACTACTGCTATTCTAATCATTGTTCATTAAGTAATCTTTCTACTTCTTCGTCTATTTTTGGTAAAACTTTATGCCATATTGAAAACGCTTGGTGTGCTTGATAAATAAACATTTTTTTTCCATTCTCAACTCTATTTCCAAATTTTTTTGCTTCTTTTAAAAAAAAAGTTTCTTTTGGATTATAAATAACATCATAATAAAATTTATCTGTACCAATTTTTTCATAATTTAAATCAATTTTGTCATTTTTATTTATGCCAAGACTTGAAGCATTTATTAACATGTCTGTATCGCCTGGAATATTTTGTTTATCGATGATTTCAATATCACTGTATAATTTTTTTATATTTTCAGATTTCGAAACTGTTCGATTGTATAATAAAATCTTCGATGCACCCATTTTTTTAAGTGCTACTATTATTGAAGGAACTACACCTCCCGCACCAAATATAAAAATATTTTTTTTTTTCGGATCATATCCATAAGATCTTAAACCAAGTTCAAACCCAGCTATATCTGTATTATGACCAATAATTTTTTCATTTTTTAAGTAAATAGTATTTACAGATTTGGTTTCGTTTGCCTCACTTGTAAGATCATCCATATATTTAATGACTGTATTTTTAAATGGAACTGTTACGTTTATCCCGTCTAATTCTTTAGATTTTATCTTTAAAATAGTTTTTTCGATCTCAGTCTCTTTGAGAAGTTTTTTTTCATAAATTGCTTTTATTTCGTTTTTTTTAAACCAATAATTATGAAGTTTTGGTGATAGTGAATGCTCAATCGGGTTTCCAATTACAATATATTTTTTCATTTTCTTAAATAATCTTTTATTTTCTTTACTGGCAAACCCATAACAGTATCTTCATCTCCTTCTATATTTGTAAATAAATTCCTACCCTCTCCTTCAATTTGATATACATTATAAGAATATAGAGCCTCATCAGTAATTTTTGAAAGATATTTCCTTAAATCCTCCTCTGTCATTTTTTTCATTGTCAATTTTGCTTTATCTGTATAATTCCATATCATAGCGCCATTTTTTGATATACAGACAGAGCTAATTAAGTGATGTTTTTTTCCGTTAAGTTTTTTTAAAATTTCAAGCGCCTCGCTTCTGCTCTCCGGCTTAGATATCAATTCCCCATTTAAGTCAATTACACTGTCAGCTCCCAAAACTAGATTTTGATGCATTTTTTGGCTAACTTTATTAGCTTTTAGTTCTGCTAAATTTTTTGATATTATCTCAGGTGATGCTCCTTCTTTTAAAAGGCTTATCTTAACTGGATCTTCATCAACGTTAGATGGTTCAACTAAGCAACTGATTTCATTTTTTTCTAGTATAGCTTTTCTCACTTTGCTTTTAGATGCCAAAATAATATCAGGCATTTTTTCTGCTTATCTCATAAATTTTAATTACAGAAGCGGCTGTTTCCTCGACTGATTTTCTGCTTACATCAATAGTTGGCCACTTAAATTTTAAAAAAGTATTTTTTGATTCCTCTACTTCATCATAAATTTTTTGTAAGTTGGTGTATTTATGATTATGATTCTCTTTAAGACTGGCCATCCTATTTTTTCTTATTTCTACCAATCTTTCTGGTTCTGCTACTAACCCTATTATGCACTTATTAGATTTATTTTTCTTTAGATTATCAGGTATTGAATTCTTATTAACAATTGGAATATTTGATACTTTATACCCTTTATTAGCTAAATAAATTGAAGTTGGGGTTTTACTAGTTCTGCTAACACCTATCAATATTATATCTGATTTTTCTATATCACTTAGTGCGTTTCCATCATCGTGATTCATTGTAAATTGAATTGCATCAATTTTCTTATAGTACTCATCATTCATTATGTGCTGTCTGCTAGGTACATTTAAAGCATTTTGATTTAATAGTTTAGAAAAACTATCAATTAAATCTCCTAAAACTCCGAAGCAAGGAATGTTATTTTTTTTGGAATTTTTTTCTAAAAGTCTGCTTAGTTTATCATCAACAATTGTATAAAGTATAATTATCTTTTTGTGTTTTTTACAATTTTCTAATATTTTTAAAATTTGATTTTCAGTTCTTGTGAATGAAAAATGATTTGTTTTATAATTAAAGTTTTTAAATTGTGCTTTTAAAGCCAAAAAGATTCTATCTAGGGTTTCCCCAGTTGAATCAGATATCAGGTATATTTGGTATGAATTATTCATGTATAATTTGTATATTAATTGTTAATAATAAACTTATTTTTTAAGAAATTGAATATTTAAGTCTTTTGTATGAAAAAAACCCAGTTAATCAACATTTTTAGCCACATGTATAATTTTTATTAACAATATATAACTAAATAATTAAAATAAATTTTTACGCATTAGATAAATAAATATTAATTTGAGCCTGTGGAAAATTTATTTAAAAAGTGTTGATAAAGACTTATTACCGTTATTAACAGTCTAATATACTATTAAAATAAACTTTATTATATATTTTATATGACACCATTAAAAAAAGTTATTTTCAAAAAAGATAGGTCTACTAAGCCTATTTGGTTAATGAGGCAAGCTGGAAGATATTTGCCAGAATTTAGAGAAATAAGAAAAAAAAATCTAAATTTCATTGAATTATGTTTAAATCCCCAAAAAGTTAAAAATATAACTTTACAACCAATTAGAAGATATAATCTAGATGCAGCTATTATATTTTCTGATATTTTAACGGTACCATATGCTCTAGGACAAACAGTTGAATTTAGAAAAAATTTTGGTCCATTTCTTGGTTCTGTTAGTTTGAATGATATTAAAAATTTCAATAAATCAACATTTAAAAAAAAATTAGAGCCAATTTATAAATCTATAAATAATGTTAAAAAAGACAAATCTTTAAAAAATAGAGATCTTATAGGATTTGTAGGTGGCCCATGGACAATACTTGTATATATGCTTAATAAATCATCACCTAAAAAAAAACTAAAGAAAATTTTTTCTGATAAACCATTAATAGATGAGATGCTTAAATATATTAATAAATATTTAATTCTTCATATAGAGAGTCAAATTAAAAGTGGAGCAAATATAATCCAAATTTTTGATAGTTGGGCTGGTTTAGTAGCCGAGGAAGATCTAGATAATTATATTTATAAACCAACAAAAAAATTAGTTAAAATAACTAAATCTTTTAAAACACCCTGTATATGTTTTCCTAGGAATATAAAAAGTTACAAAGAATACGCAAACATTGTTAGGCCTGACGCAATTAATATTGATTATAATACGAATCCTTGCGATATCATTAAAAATATCAACATACCAATTCAAGGAGGCATGAATCCAAAAATCTTATTATCCAGCAAAAAAAAAGTAAAAGAATTAACTAATTATTACCTAAGTATTTTTAAAAATCATCCATATATATTTAATTTAGGACATGGTGTTCTACCTCAAACTAACCCAAGTATGGTACAATATTTAATAAAGTTGGTGAGAAAATTTAATGAAAGATCATCCTAAAGTAAACTTTGGAAAAACAGGAATAATATTAGTTAATCTGGGTACGCCCGATTCTACAAATTGGCTCGATATACGGAAATATCTAAAAGAATTTTTATCGGACAGGAGAGTTATAGAGCTAAATCCAATAATCTGGCAAATAATTTTAAATCTTTTTATTTTAACTTTCAGACCTTCCAAAACAGCAAAAGCTTATAAGGAAATATGGATGAAAGAAGAAAACATGTCTCCATTAAGATATTATACCCAAAATCAGACCATGAAGTTAAAAAACAAAATTAATGATAAAAATGTTATAGTTGAATTTGCTATGAGGTATGGAAATCCAAGTATAAAAAATGTTTTAACAAAAATGCAAAATTATGGATGTGAAAATTTAATTATCTTACCATTATATCCTCAGTATGCGGCCGCAACGACGGCAACGGTTTGTGATGAAGTTTACAGAACTCTTATGAAAACCAGATGGCAGCCAAGTTTACAAATTATTCCACATTACGAGTCAGAACCACTCTATATTGATGCCTTGGTCAAAAGCATTGAAAATAAAATATCATCAATAAATTGGAAGCCTGACTTAATAGTTGCTTCATATCATGGTATTCCAAAAAGATATTTTGAAAAAGGTGATCCATATCATTGTTACTGTCATAAAACTACGAGACTTGTTAAAGAGAAATTTTCAAAAGTGCCAATTGAAACCACATTTCAATCAAGATTTGGTCCACAAGAGTGGCTACAACCTTATACTGATAAAACCTTAGAAAAATTACCTAGCGAAGGGAAAAAAAATATTTTGGTGATTTGCCCAGGTTTCTCGGCTGACTGCGTTGAAACACTTGAGGAAATAGCAATCCAAGGAAGGGAAAGTTTTCTAGGTGCAGGGGGATTAAATTTTGATGTAGTTCCATGCCTTAATGATAACGACGATCATATAAAACTAATTGGAACATTAGTTGAAAGATATATTGTAAGTAAATGAACCTTTACTTATCATTAAAAGCATTACATCTAATAGCTATAATATCTTGGATGGCTGGACTGTTATATCTACCTAGAATTTTTGTATATCATTCTGAAGAAAGTAGCGATGAAAACATAAGCGGAGTTTTCAAAGTCATGGAATTTAAGCTTTATAATTACATAATGATGCCATCGATGATACTTTCATGGGTCTTTGGTCTTGCATTGATTGGTAGTATTGGATTCGATCAGCTTTACAATAAGTGGCTAATCTTAAAGCTGTTGCTTGTACTAACCTTAACATTTTACCATTTTTTTTTAGGAAGATGTTTAAACAAATTCAAAACTAATGAAAATAAATATTCATCAAAATTTTTTAGAATATTTAACGAAATTCCCACAATATTATTGATATTAATCATCTTTACTGTAGTTTTTAAGCCACTATAGGTATTGATAAATAAGAAAATATATATATATTAAAAAAATCTAACAAATTAACTCCCCAAAATTATGAATATTCAAGAATTAAAAACTAAATCATCTGAAAATCTTATTACTCAAGCAGAGCAATTGGGAATTGAAAATGCAAGCACACTAAGAAAGCAAGAAATTCTTTTCTCTATATTAAAAAAATTAGCTGAAAAAGGAGAAGAAATTACGGGAGGTGGAGTGTTGCAAATGTTACAAGATGGCTTTGGTTTTTTACGGGCAATGGAGTCGAACTATTTGCCTGGACCTGACGATATATATATTAGCCCAAGTCAAATTAGAAGATTTGGATTGAGAACTGGAGATACAGTTGAAGGACCAGTTAGAGCACCCAGGGACGGCGAAAGATATTTTGCTTTGCTTCAAGTTACCAAAATTAATTTAGAAGATGCTGATAAATCAAAGCACAAAATAGCTTTTGATAACTTAACTCCTTTATACCCAAATAAACAATTAATAATGGAGGTTGAAAGTACAAAAATTGAAAAAAAACCAGATTTAACTCCAAGACTAATTGATCTAGTAAGTCCAATAGGAAAAGGACAAAGATCTTTAATTATATCCCCCCCAAAAGCTGGCAAAACAATGATTTTACAAAGTATAGCCAACTCGATAACTGCAAATCATCCAGAATGCTATTTAATGGTTTTATTAATTGATGAAAGACCGGAGGAGGTCACTGACATGCAAAGAACAGTAAAAGGAGAGGTTATTAGTTCTACTTTTGATGAACCCGCTCAAAGACACGTAGCTGTAGCTGAGATGGTAATAGAAAAAGCAAAAAGGCTGACGGAGCATAAGAAGGATGTAGTTATACTCCTAGACTCAATAACAAGACTTGGTAGAGCATACAACGCCGTAGTTCCTAGTTCAGGTAAAGTTTTGACTGGAGGTGTTGATGCGAACGCTCTACAGAGACCAAAGAGGTTTTTTGGTGCCGCAAGAAACATAGAGGAAGGTGGTTCTTTAACCATAATCGCCACTGCTTTAATTGACACCGGAAGTAGAATGGATGAGGTAATTTTCGAAGAATTTAAAGGTACTGGTAATAGTGAAACGATATTAGACAGAAAAATTTCAGAAAAAAGAATATTCCCAGCAATTGACATTACAAAATCTGGAACTAGACGTGAGGAATTAATTTTCGATAAAGCTGATCTTCAAAAAATGAACGTTTTGCGGAGAATAATTGCTCCAATGGGTTCTATGGATGCAATAGAGTTTATTAATTCTAAATTAAAGAATACTAAAAATAACTCAGAATTCTTTAATTCAATGAACAAGCCGTCTTAAAAAGATAATATAAGAAATAATCCATAGTCAATTTACAAAAGCATTAATAAATTTATAATATCTGAATTTTAAGATATATAATAATGACAATATATGCTTTATCATCTGGCCCAGGTATATCAGGAGTTGCTGTAATAAGAATTTCAGGCAAAAAAACTAAGAGCGTTATTAAACAAATTACGAGTAAAGAATTACCAAAACCTAGACTTGCTTCATTTATTAAAATTGTAGAAATAAAAACAAGAGAATTAATAGACGAAGGTATCGTAATTTGGTTTCCAGGTCCTCATAGTTACACCGGCGAAGATATGGCAGAGCTTCATGTTCATGGAAGTAGAGCGGTAATAAAGTCAATTTTAGACAATATATCAAAAATAAATGGTTGTAGACTTGCTGAGCCTGGTGAATTTACCAAAATAGCATTTCAAAATGAAAAAATAAATCTTCTTAAGGCGGAAAGTATAGGCGATCTTATTGCTGCTGAAACTGACATTCAAAGAAGACAAGCATTAAAAATAATGAGTGGAAAGAGTTCAGATAAATTTAATTCTTGGCGGAGTACCCTATTAAAAATTTTGTCAAATATAGAGGCAAAAATTGACTTTCCTGATGAAGACCTTCCAGACGATGTATTGAATAATATTAAAAACGATTCTGAGAAAGTTAAATTTGAAATAGAAAAAATTTTGAATGATAGTAAAGTAGGGGAAAGAATTAGAGAAGGATTCAAGATAGCAATATTGGGCCCAACCAATGTGGGTAAATCTAGCTTACTTAATTATTTTTCAAAAAGAGAGGCCGCAATTGTTTCTGAGATTGCAGGAACGACAAGAGATATAGTTGAGGTTCATTTAAATATAGATGGGTATCCAGTGGTAATGTCAGACACAGCTGGAATTAGAAATTCGAAAGATGAAATAGAAAATAAAGGGATAAAATTAGCTCTAAAAAAAGCAGAAGAGGCTGACTTAAATTTATTAGTATTTGAGCCAAAAAACGTTGATTTTACTAGCTTTTTGAAGGATATAGATCTTCAAAAGTCAATATTTATAATAAATAAATCAGATTTAGGTGACAGTGAAAATAAAAATCTTGATCAATTCAAACCAATATCTATTTCAATCAAAGAGGAAAAGAATATTGATAAACTAATTAGCCTAATTAAAGAAAATTTGAAAAATAAATTTGTTAGTTTTGAAAATACATTAATTACAAGAGAACGACACAGGCAACATTTGCAACAGTGTATATTCTATTTGGAAGAATTTAATAGAAAGGAAAAAGAAAAAGATTTTGATAAGGCAGCAGAAGATCTTAGGTTAGCAACTAGACATTTAGGTATGTTGGTCGGAAAAGTTGATGTTGAGGAAATACTTGGAAGTATTTTTAGTGACTTCTGTATTGGCAAATAACTAAAAAATAATTATATTTTCAATATGACAAATGATGTTTTTTTTGATGTTGTAATAATAGGCGGAGGACATGCTGGGTGTGAAGCTGCGGCGGCATCTGCCAGGTTGGGTGTTAATACAGCGCTTTTTACTCATAAAATAGAAACTATAGGTGAAATGTCATGCAACCCTGCAATAGGGGGACTTGGTAAAGGACATTTAGTTAGAGAGATAGATGCCTTAGATGGTGTAATGGGAGACGTAGCAGATAAGTCAGGTATACAGTTTAAACTATTAAATAGAAGTAGAGGACCAGCTGTTAGGGGTCCAAGAACTCAAAGTGACAGATCTTTATATAAAAAATATATGCAGCAAAAACTGCTAAACTATTGTAATTTAAGCGTTTTTTCTGACCCTGTAACTAAATTTATATTTGTAAAAAACGCTGTAAATGGTTTTTTTACACAGTCTGGAAAGAAAATTTCGTGTAGCAAGCTCATACTTACTACAGGTACATTTTTAAATGGCCTCATACATATTGGTGAGGATAAGACACCAGCTGGTAGGTTTAATGAGAAACCTACAACAGGTTTAAGTGAACAATTAAAAAAATTTAATTTTATAATAGGAAGACTTAAAACCGGAACTCCTCCAAGACTAGATAGCAGAACAATAAATTATGAAAATCTGGAGGAACAGCATGCTGACACTGAACCATATTTTTTTTCATTTTTAACTAAAAAAAAAATTAATGAACAAGTTTCTTGCAAGATGACTTACACTAATGAAAAGGTGCACAAAATCATTTCTAAAAATATTAAATTAAGTGCAATGTACTCAGGCAGTATAAAAGGAATTGGCCCAAGGTACTGTCCTTCCATTGAGGATAAAGTATTTAAGTTTTCCGAGAAAAAAAGGCACCAAATTTTCCTTGAACCTGAAGGGCTAAACGATAATACAATTTATCCAAATGGCATTTCAACCTCTCTACCGTCTGAAATTCAAGCTGAAATATGCAGCAATATTAATGGTTTAGAAAATGTTAAAATTTTACGACCGGGGTACGCAATCGAGTACGATTATGTTGATCCAAGGGAACTTTTTTTAACATTGGAAACAAAAAAAATTAAAAATCTTTATTTAGCTGGTCAAATAAACGGAACAACAGGATATGAGGAAGCAGCTGCGCAAGGTCTTATCGCAGGAATAAACGCAGCTCAATCCGTAAAAAAGTTGGAGCCATTCATTTTGGATAGATCGGACGCTTACATAGGCGTTATGATAGACGATCTTGTTACTAAAGGCGTTGCTGAGCCTTACAGAATGTTTACATCTAGGGCAGAGTATAGATTAAGTCTTAGAGCTGACAATGCCGACTTAAGGCTTACTCAAAAAGGTATAAATATAGGTTTAATATCGGATCATAGAATTGAAATTTACAATAAAAAATTCGAAGACTTAGCCAATTTAACGAAATTGATGGAAAATTTAGATATTTCTCCCTCAAAAGTTGCTAAATTTGGAGTAAATATTGCTAAAGACGGAATTAAGAGGAGTGCAGAGCAAATACTAAGTCAGAAAGATGTAAAAATGACTAAAATAAGAGAAATCTGGCCAAATATACCTTTCAAATCAAAGGAAATTGACGAACAGTTAGAAATCAAGGCTCATTATAGGGGTTATTTAACTAAACAAAGTGCAGATATATTGGCCTTTAAGAAAGACGAGAACCTTAAAATTCCTGAAAGTGTTAATTATGACAGTTTAAGCGGTCTTTCTAATGAAGTTAAGTCTAAATTCAAGAAAATTAGACCAAAAACAATGGGTCAAGCATTAAGAATAGACGGTATAACTCCAGCTGCAGTATATATTTTGTTGTCTCATGTCAAAAGAAAGTCTATTAAGAACATAGCTTGATCGATTCGAATATTTTAGAATATAAAAATCTTGAGCCTCTAAATGTTTCACGTGAAACATTTTTACAGTTTGAGGCTTATTGTGATTTATTGATTGAAGAAAACAATAAAATTAACTTAATTAGTAAGTCAACAGAGAAAGATATAAGAAAAAGACATATAGTAGATTGTGCGCAAACAATTGAATTTATTGATGAAAAAGAAAGTATATGTACTGACATAGGATCAGGTTCGGGACTACCTGGAATAGTTCTTGCAATCATAATGAAGATAAAAAAACCAAGCATGAAATTTAATCTCTACGAGAAAAGTTTTAGAAAATGTGAATTTCTGACTTTTGTCAAAAAAAAATTAAATTTGAATGCAGAAGTATTTCAAAAAGATATTTTCAAAGAAAAAAATTTAAAAACTGATTTAATAATCGCTAGGGCATTTAAACCGCTGCCAATCGTTCTAAATTTAGCAGACAAAAACTTTAAAAAATTCAACAGTATTATAATTTTTTTAGGAAAAAACAAAAAAGATATTTTAAGAAACGCTCTAAAAAATTGGAGTTTTGATTATAAAGAGAAAAATAGTATTACAAGTTCAGAGTCTAAAATAATTAAAATATGCAATTTAAAAAAAAATGAAAAGCAAAATAATTTCAGTAATTAATCAAAAGGGTGGAGTTGGAAAGACAACAACAGTTATTAACCTAGCTGCAGGTTTAGCAAAAAATAATAAAAAAATATTGGTTATAGACCTTGATCCGCAGGGAAACGCAACAACTGGACTTGGACACTCAAACACGGATGGTTCAGAAAAGAATATTTATAATGCCCTCAACGGATCTAAAGATATCTCAGAAATTACACAAAGCACAGGAATTAAGAACTTAGATATAATTACTTCAAATGTAGACTTGTCAGGATTAGAAGTAGAAACTGCTGGAGACAACGGTCGAGCTTTTATACTAAGAGACAAATTATCTTTTTTTTTAAAAGAAAATAATTCAAAATACACACATGTTTTTATAGATTGTCCTCCGTCTTTAAGCCTACTTACTGTGATGGCTCTTGTAGCATCGAACTCTTTAATAGTTCCTTTGCAAACAGAATTTTTCGCACTAGAGGGCCTGACTCAGCTAATAAAAACAATTGATCGAGTAAAGGAAAACCTTAATTCACAATTATCTATTAGAGGAATAGTTTTAACAATGTACGACAAAAGAAATAAGCTTTCTAGCCAAGTTGAAAAGGAGGCGCGGGATTATTTTAAAAGTAAAGTTTATAATACAGTTATACCAAGAAATGTAAGGTTATCAGAAGCTCCGTCACACGGTATACCAGTTTTAATGTATGATAAAACTTGTCCAGGAAGTAAATCATACTTTAATTTAACTGAAGAATTTTTAAATCAAGAGAAAATTATGGAGAGCGCAGCTTGAGCATTTTTAAACAAAAAAAAGGTTTGGGCAGAGGTATATCTTCATTAATAGGCGATAATAAAAACTCATCTGTAAAAAATAAAATTTCATTAAGCGAAATTGTTAGAGGAAAATTTCAACCAAGAAAAATCTTCAATAAACAAAGTTTAGAAGAGCTAAGTAATTCCATAAAAGAAAGAGGTGTAGTCCAGCCAATAATAGTACGCAGGTCTAAAGTAATTGACGGAAAGTATGAAATTGTTGCTGGCGAAAGAAGGTGGCTGGCTTCACAAAATGCAGGATTAAATGAAATACCCGCAGTAGTTATCGAGGCTGACGATACGAAAGCTTTAGAGTTTGCTATTGTTGAGAACGTTCAAAGAAGTGACTTAAACCCAATAGAGGAAGCAACAGGATACAAAAGGTTAATGGATGAATTTGGGTATGATCAGGAAAAAGTTGGTAAATTTATTGGAAAGAGCAGAGCTTATATTGCTAACTGTTTAAGATTATTATCATTACCTAAAGACGTAGTAAATTTGATTGAATTGGGAAAAATTACACAAGGTCATGCAAAAGTATTAGTGGGTCTAGACAATGCAAATCTTTTAGCTAAAAAAATCGTTGAAAAAAAATTATCAGTTAGGCAGGCAGAAAATTTAGTAAATTTATTTAAAAAACCAAAAAAAATAAAATTAATTTCAAAAGACTCAAATTTAAGAGAACTTGAAAATATATTAATTAATAAGTTAGGAATAAGGGTCTTCATTAGAAATAAGAAGAATAACTCAGGATCAATATCCTTTAATTACAAAGATTTGGATCAGTTGAATAAGTTAATATATATCATAAAAGCTAATTACTAATTCTAACTTGATCAAGTATGAAATCGTTTAATAAATATACTGAGATTGTATTTTCTTTTTTCATAAGAAGTTCTAATTCATTAACAAAAAATATAAGTTTCTGAATTCTTTCTAGACTCCAATGCTTGATTTGCTTCCTCACTACCTCTTTATCTTTCCAAAATATTGGAGGTTTATAGCTGGTTAAGCACTCTTCGATACTTTTATTTTCCTGTTCCATTTTTTTTAATGCAAAAATTCTTTTAGCTTTATTCAAAAATATTCTGATTAAAGCAATACAATCATCTGCGCTGAAGTTATTTTCATTTATAATTAAAAGAGTTTTTTTTTTGTTATTACTTAAGCATGCATCTGCTAGTTCTGAAAAGCTATAATTTTCTGCAAGATTAGTTAATTTTAAAATTTCATTAAAAGATATTTTATCTTTATCCAATAAAAAATTTTCGATTTTTGAAATCTCATTACTTAAATTAATTCTGTCACCTCTACATCTTTCTACCAACATGTTTATAATTTCTCTAGAAATTGGTATTTTTTTTTCATTAAAAAATTTACTTGCAATATTTGATAATGTCGAGTTATCATCGTGATAGAAAGCAACACAAACTAACTCTTTATCCCTCTCAAAACTCGCTCTCAATTTTGATTTTTTATCTAAAGCTTTAGAGTTAATTATAATTTTTATATCTCTAATGTTCCGTTCCTTTACATCTTCAATAAAAGAAATTATTTTGTCAGTAACTCTTGAAATGATAAGCATTTTTTTATCTTCAAAAAAAGATTTATTTGATAGTTCATTAAGTAAGTTATCGTAATTATTTAATATTTCATCTTCATCATATCTATAAATATTTTTTGTAAACTTATCATTTATAATTTTTTGAATAACCTCATTTTTTTGCCCTTCATTTTGCCCATAAAATAAATAGTAGTTTGAAGTTTTAGATTTCATGTTAACCAATTGATAAGGCTTTAAGATCATAATCAACTATTAGTCTGTAAAAATAAAATTATCTCTGAAAATATTTTTTCTGTCATATTTTCAATTAAATTATTTTCGTAATTTCTTAAATCGAATTTATTTTCGCTGTTATCGTAGGTGCTACTTTCTGAAAATGTTTTTTGAAACTTTTTATCTAACTTATCTGTAGCTTCAAGATCAATATATAGCCCCAAAGAAAATTGTGTTGGATTTCCTTTTTTATCTTTAGTTATTGTAGTTTTCGAAATCTTAGAATTAATCTGAATATTAAAAGATTTATTTGCATCCGGATTATTTTTAAAAATTTTAAATTTACTGAATAGTATTTTATTAGCTCTTTTATCTCCATATGTTTCGGTAGTACTAATTTCGAAGCCCTGACTCTTTTTTGAATAAATTGGTTTATATCCACAACTATTTAAAAACATCAATATTAAACAGAGAAAAGTAATCTTTTTAATCATCCACTAAAATATTTATTAATCTATTTTTAACAAAAATAATTTTTTTAATTTTTTTATTTTTAATGTACTTTTTCATCCTATCCTCTTTTAATATTAGATCCATAACTGTTTTTTCTTCAACATTCTTCTCGGTTTCAATAATTCCTTTCTTTTTGCCATTAATTTGAATTACTATTTTAACAGTTTCTTCCTCTAGATATTTTTTATTTACAAGTGGCCATTTTTGAGAAATATTAAAATTATTACTTGTAAAGCATTCGCTAATTATATGTGGCATAACTGGCGACATAATTATTAATATATTTTTATAATTGTCACTTAAAACTTTTTTACAAAATTTTTTTTCTAAAATTTTATTTAAAAAATTATAAGTCTCATACATATTTGCGACGATGACGTTATAATTAAATCTCTCAAGGTTAGAATTAATTTTATTTATTAATTGATTAGTAAATTTTAAAAGATGTATGTCACCCTCTTGATTTTCAATATCCGTGCAACTTTCGATTTTTTCTTTTATACGATTATTCATTGTCCAAAATTTTTGAACAAATTTAAATGAAGCAAGCATACCCTGATCAGACCATTGTACATCTTTTTCAGGAGGACTATCAGATAATATAAATAATCTAACAGCGTCCGCACCATAATTTTCTATCATTTTTGCGGGGTCTATAGTATTTTTTTTTGATTTAGACATAGACTCAGCCGGTCCTACAGTAACGACACTATCGGGATGATTTTTTATAAAGAACTTTTTTCCGTCTTTAGTTTCAATATCATCTGGACTTAACCAATTATTGTTCTTATCCTTAAAAGTCTCATGACAAACCATTCCCTGAGTAAATAGACTCTCAAATGGTTCTGATAAAGTATAATCTTTATTTTTATAAGTTATTGCTCTCATAAAAAATCTTGAGTATAGCAAATGCAATATTGCATGCTCAACTCCACCAATATATTGATCTACAGGCATCCAATACTTCACTGAGTCATAGTCGAAACCATATTCTTTGCTTTTTGGAGAACAAAATCTTAAAAAATACCATGAAGAATCCACAAATGTATCAAGTGTGTCTGTTTCCTTTAGACAATCTAATCCATTTATTTTAATTTTTCTCCATTCATGCTCATAATTAAGGGGATTTCCTTTAGCTTTTAAATTTATATTTTCAGGTAATTTTATTGGAAGCTGTTCCTTTGGCACTGGATGTACATTTCCATCTTTGTCATAAGCCATTGGAATAGGACACCCCCAATATCTCTGTCTTGATACTCCCCAATCTTTTAGTCTGAAATTAATTGTTTTCTTTCCAATATTTTTTTTTTCAATTATTTTTATGGTTTCTATAATAGACTGATCAGGTGCTTTCATTCCGTTTAAAAATTTTGAATTGATTATGATACCCGAACCAGTAAAAGCTTCTTTCTCAACTTTAAAATTATCATCTTCATCTATTGGTTTTACAACAGTTTTTACTGGTAATTTGTATTTTAATGCAAAATCTAAATCTCTCTGATCATGTCCTGGGCAACCAAAAACAGCTCCAAAACCATAATCCATAAGAACAAAATTTGCAAAATAGACCGGCACTTTTTCACTTTCATTTAAAGGATTTGTTGCAAGTAAATTTGTTTTAAAACCAATCTTTTCTCCTTGGGCGATTGACTCTTCAGTAGTTCCTGTTTTAGAACATTCATTTTTAAACTTCTTGAACTCTGGATCTTTTTCATAAAATTTTGATATAGGGTGGTCGACAGATACAGCTAAAAATGAAAAACCAAATAAAGTATCTGGTCGGGTTGTGAAACATTTAATGTTATTTACAGGCGCATCACCATGTATTTTGAAGTCTATTTCACAACCAAATGATTTTCCAATCCAATTTGTTTGCATTATTTTCACTTTTTTTGGCCAATTATTAAGATTATTCAAACTATCTAAAAGATTTTCAGAAAATTTTGTAATATTAAAAAACCATTGATTTAATTTTTTTCTCTCAACGATGGCTCCCGATCGCCATCCTTTACCGTCAATTACCTGTTCATTTGCTAAGACAGTTCCATCAACAGGATCCCAATTTACATAATTTTCTTTTCTATAAATGAGACCCTTTTCGTACATTTCTATAAAAAATAATTGTTGGTGTTTATAATAGTCCTCATTACATGTTGAGATTTCTCTATCCCAATCAATTGAAAGTCCTAAACTTTTTAACTGATTTTTCATAACTGAAATATTTTTCTCAGTCCAAACTTTTGGATGTAAATTATTTTCTTTTGCTGCATTTTCCGCTGGCATTCCAAATGAGTCCCAACCCATAGGATGTAGAACGTTATAGCCCTGCAAAGATTTATATCTCGATAAGACATCACCTATAGTATAATTTCGAACATGCCCCATATGTATTTTGCCAGATGGATATGGAAACATCTCAAGGCAGTAGAATTTCTTTAAATTATGATTTATTTTTGATTTAAACGATTTATTTTTAATCCAAAAATCTTGCCATTTTTTTTCGATTTTTCTAAAATTATATCTATCCATTTTTTTAAGAAAGAATCCAAATTAGTTACTTTTTATTTTTTTTTTCTGAATTCTTTTTCAAGATAGCTGCTTTTTTTAAAATCGCTAACTTGATATCATTTCCAATATTGGATTGAATTTTATTTATTGTGCAATTTACTTTTGTTTTATCTTTGCAAAGTTTTTCATGAATTACTACTTTTATACCATCAGCCCTAATTTCATTACTTAAAAAACGAACAGTAATTTTTAATTCCCTTAAATTGTCTCCTTCAGATTTTGTATTTCCTGAAAACCAATCAGTAATTAAAATTCCCCCAGAATAACTAGCATTTGTAAAACTCACAAAATCTAATACTTCAATCGAAGCTCTCCATAACTCATTTGATGACGCAAAATCAAAAACACCTCCTTTTGGTTTGTCTGAAAATAGAGTTACACCTCTACCCTCCTCAATATTTTTTCTAACTCTTTCCTCTCCACTTACAGGAATTTCCCGAGCATCTGTGTATCTAAAAGGATTTTTACATCCAGACAAAACGATTAGTATGACAAGTGAAAGGTTTAAAATGAAATATTTGGTTTTCATGGTTAGATATTACAGTTTTTAATGATATTATTAAAAAAAACACACTTAAAAGTTCTCAATTTATTAAAAAGCACCAAAATGACACATAAACTTAATAAATGTATATAATTGGGGTTTTTTAGAGTGATATTTATGCAACATTTTTGATTTATTAAGGATTTTAGGGGATAGATTGTAAACTTGACGATTTAAATTTTATATAAAGGCTGAATTCATATGAATAATTTAAAACAAAAGGAGTATTTATTATGAATACATTAAAAAAAATCGGACTAACAGCTTTAGGTACATCTTTAGTTGCTGGTTCAGCTTACGCAGGTGAAATAACTGCATCAGGTGATGCTGGTTATACATATTCATCTGAGGAAATAGGTGCATATACTGATGATGGTTATGGTTTTAATCATGACATTACGTTTTCTGGTTCAGGTGAATTAGATAATGGTTTCACAGTATCTACAACTATGATCTTAACAGAGACTGCAGGCCTTTCATCTTCAAACGTTGCTTTGACTATGGGCGGAATGGGTACAATTACTATCGGTAATGGTTTAGCAGGTGTTGGTGGTGCATTTGACGATGTAACTCCAAGAGCTTACGAAGAAAACCACGATGGTATGAAAACTACAACTGCAATTGACAGTGTTGGTTCATTATCTGACGGAAACCAAGTAATGTACTCTTCACCTTCATTTGATATCGGTGGTGGTTCAATCTCATTAATGCTTGGATACACTCCAGAAGCAGGTGATGCTGCAACTGGTGAAGGTGGAGTATCTGTACAGTCTGCTTCGTTTGGTTCTTCAACAACAGCTGGTGTTAACGTATCTTTTGGTGGGTTAACAGCTGGTGCGTTTGGTGAAGAAGTACAAAACGATAAAGGTGACGCATCAAGAGAAGCTAATGCAATGTCAGCTACATGGTATGCTAACTACTCATTTGGACCAGTTTCAGTTGGTTACCAAACTGGTGGTTTAGACCATGGTATCAACGCTGCATCTACTGCTGCAACAGCTGCAAAAACTATCGCTGCTGCTGGTGGTGACTTTGAATTTGAAAAAATGTCAATTGCGTTTAACGTAAATGAAAATTTATCAGTTTCATGGGGTGAATTAGAAGAAACATACGACGCTCAGGACAATGCTTCATCAGCAATTGCTGACGTTACTATGGAGTCAACTTCAATTCAATTTGCATACACAATGGGTTCAATGTCAATCAAAGGTTATCAAACAGATACTGATAATCCAGGTTGGGACTCAGATGCAAAATCTGACGAAGTAACAGAATTAGCAGTTAACTTTGCATTCTAATTATTTCTAAGACTTAAAAATTTAAAACGGCCTAAAATTTATTTTAGGCCGTTTTTTTTTATCCAAGAAATCGAAGCTACACCTTTAGATTTAGTGAGATTTATTCTGTTTAAATTATTAGTATTGACTCCTCCTAAGGCAATAATATTTCTATCAGTTGCAAGTGCCTGAAGGTTAAATTTAACAATATCTAAGTATTTTCTATGTTTTTCCGTTTTAAAAATAGGACTTAAAAATATTTCTTCGCAATTTTGTTTTTCTTTAATTTTAATTTCAGGAATATTATGAGCAGATCCAATAATCTTAAATCTTTTTTTAGAGTTAAAATTTTTATAAATTAATTTTTTATTGAAAGATGGCAAATAAACCCCATCCAGCTTTAGTTTTATCGCTAGATTGATGTTATTTGAAAGATAGAGCTTAAAACCTTTTCTTCTACAAAACTTCCTAGTATTTAATAATTCATCGACATAATTTTGGTTCTGGTAGTTTCTAAATATAATGTTTATAGATTTTTTTATGTTTGATAATTCTTTAAAATTAAAACTTTCTATGAAATAATAAAATTTATATTTTGTATGCATGATATTGTAAATAACCTAATATTAATCAATAAGGAATTAAGCGCAATAAATTCCGATACAAAAATTATTGCTGTTTCAAAAACTTTTCCAATTAATCATATTCAGCCTGCTATTGATCATGGACATATACATTTTGGCGAAAATAAAGTTCAAGAGGCTTTGGAAAAATGGACAGAAACAAAAGAAAAAAACAAATCTATAAAACTTCATTTAATTGGTAAGTTACAAACTAATAAAGTAAAATTTTGTTTGCCTTTGTTCGACTTTATACACTCTTTGGATAATATTAAGTTAGCTGATAAAATAGCCAACGAACAAATCAAAAAAAATTTTAAGCCTAAATTATTCATTCAAGTTAATATTGGAGAGGAAGATCAAAAGAATGGTGTTTCATTAAGAGAATTTGAAGTCTTCTACAAAAAAATTGAGGATTTTGAATTAGATATTATTGGTTTAATGTGTATACCCCCATTTGTTGCAGATACACAAGTTTATTTTGAAAAAATGAATAATATCAGAGCAAAAACAACTCTCACAGAATTAAGTATGGGCATGTCTAATGATTACTTATTAGCTGCAAAAAATTCAGCCACATACGTTAGAATTGGATCAAAAATTTTTGGTCAACGAAGTTAATTAATTTTAATTTTTGTTTTTCTATTTATAAGTTTTAATATTATTAAAAGATCTTTTTTCAAAAGCGCGACACAACCAGCTGTCCCTTTAAAATTTTTTGTCAAATGTATAAATATTGCACTGCCTTTGAATGGGATAGGTCTCTTCAAATTATAATCAATAACTATTAAAACATCGTATTTATTATCTTTTCGATAAAGTTTTTCATGTTTGATTTTTTCATTTATATTAACCAACGAATTATATTTTTTATCTCTTGGGTCATTGCACCAACCCATATTTTTCTTAATTTTTCTTAATTTTAACTTAGTCTGTATATTTTTTATTCTATCAGCCCTATAGTATACTGTGTCTAGTTTAAACAATCCTTTAGGAGTACGTAAGTCACCCTCTCTTTTATTACTAGTAATTCCTTCTTTTCCAACAACACATCGAAAAGTAAAGTCATCAAAAATTAAAGTATCTTTATTTTTTACTTTTATTAGCATAAATTAATCAAATGAGTAAACCATCAGTTTATATTATAAACTTTAAAGTTTTATATAATATTATCTCTGAGATTAAACAATTTTTAAACTTTGATTTATTTGACTTTGAAAATGAAAAAGACGTGATAGACGACCAAAAGAAAAGAAATGATCAAAGTTTCATAGTATTAACTAAAAAGAAATCAGAAAATAATTTAGTAAATAACAAACAAATAATAACAGTAGAAAATTATCCATTTAATTTATTTTCATTAGTAGAAAAAATAAATTCAAATTTATTAATGCAACAATATAATTTCCAATCAAATATTAATATCAAGGAATACATGTTAAATTTAAATTCAAGAAATTTATTATTTAAAAATAACAAATTAAAACTCACAGAACGAGAGATTGAAATTATATTATTTTTAAAAAAACAAAAAAAATCAATTAATATAAATACTTTACAAAAAGAGGTTTGGGGATATTCAGAAGACTCCGAGACACACACTGTAGAAACTCATGTGTATAGACTTAGAAAAAAGCTAAAAAAAGCCTTTAACGATAACAATTTTATAAAAAGTGATAAGGAAGGATATTTTATTTAGTGAAAAAAAAAAATTCAATAGCTAAAGATTTAATGACACCTAAATATAAAATAAGAGTAATTAAACCTAAAAAGGGCAAGGGAAGCTTTAAAAGAAAAAAAAAATGAAGTAAATAATTTAGAGCCTTGCCCCAATCTGCTGAATTACTTTTGATGACATTTCAGTACCTTTATCTAAGCATTCTTTCATTGACATATTATTTACATGTCCGTGCAAAAAACCGGCCGCGAATAGATCGCCCGCACCAGTTAAATCAACAATTTTAAGACCTTTTTTTATTCCACATTCAACTACTTCATCTTTATTGATTGCTACAGCACCTTTTTCACCTCTTGTTAAAACAATGATTTTACCAAGAGACTTAGAAAAACTTATAACTTCATCGAAAGACTTTGCATTTATTAATGACATTATTTCTTGTTCATTAGCAAAAGTGATATCTAATTTGGTTTTTACTAAATTTAGAAAATGAGGTTTATGCCTATCAACACAAAACTGGTCAGATAAAGACATTGCAACTCTATTTGCATTTTCAATTGCTTTTTCAAATGCTTTTTTTGGATCTCCCTCGTCCCAAAGATATCCCTCTAAAAGAATAATTTCACTTTTTTTAATTGCTTCTGAGTTCACATCATTTTGATTTATTTTTCCTGCTGTACCTAAAAATGTGCACATTGTTCTCTCAGAATCAGGAGTTACTAATATCAAGCAAGTTCCAGTTGGAAGATTTTCTTTTTTCTTTGAATAAAAATACTTAACATTTTCTTTTTTTAATCCTTCTTCATATTTACTACCAAGATCGTCATCGGAAACTTTACCAATAAAGCCTACTTCATTACCTAGTTGAGACAAACCAACTATAGAATTAGCCACTGACCCACCCGATACAGTCTTTTCTATTTTAAGACTAGAAAGTAAACTTTTGAACTCTTTTTCATCAAAAATTAATTTCATTGTGCTTTTGGTTAAATTATTTTTATTTAAAAAATCATCCTTTACTTTGCAAATAACATCAACAATTGCATTTCCAATACCTAGAATTTTCATATTATGCTTTCTTTGTTTGAATAGGTTTTTTTCTATTAGGATAGCAAGTAGTACAAATTTTACAAGATATTCCGTAGCATTCTCTTGCTTTACAAAATTCTCTGCCATAATAAATTATTTGAAGGTGTAATTTGTTCCAATATTTCTTAGGAAATAATCTTTTAAGATCAATCTCCGTTTGAACAACATTTTTACCATTGGTTAAGCCCCATCTTTGAGCTAGTCGATGAATATGCGTATCAACTGGAAAAGCAGGATGTCCAAATCCCTGGGACATAACCACACTTGCAGTTTTATGCCCGACTCCAGGAAGTTTTTCTAATTCTTCAAAAGTTTTAGGTACATTACCGTTATATTTCTTAACTATAATTTTTGATAGATTATAAATACTTTTAGCTTTAATTCTAAATATCCCAATTTTTCTAATTAGCTTTTCAATTTTTTTTCTACCCAAGTTTAAAAAATGCTTAGGCTTATAATATTTAGGATAAATATTTTTTGTAACATTATTTACATTAACATCGGTACATTGAGCTGATAATAAAACTGATATTAGTAAAGTAAAAACATTTCTACTTTTTAACGGTACAGAAATTTTTGGATAAGTTTTATTTAAAATCTTTAGAATTATTTTTGCTCGGTCTTTTTTGTCCATTAACTAAAATTCAAGACATCTCTCATAGAGTAAAGACCAGGTTTTTTTTTATTTAACCATTTAGCAGCCACTAAAGCTCCCTCAGAATAAAGCGCTCTATCAAATGCCTCATGGTTTAAAGTAATTATTTCCTTACCACTAGAGAAAGCAACCTCATGTTCACCCACAACCTCTCCTTTTCTAAGAGAATTAAAATTAATTTTTTTTCCATAAGGGAAAGATTTTTTATTTAAATATTTTTTTCCTACCAACTTATAAAATTCTGTTTTTTTACCTATAGCTATACCTCTACCAAGCATTAATGCCGTTCCTGACGGGTGGTCTTTCTTATGTTTATGATGAACCTCAAAAACTTTGCTTAAGAATTTATCACCTAAAGATTTAGATGCTATTTCTGTTAAATACATCAACAAATTAATACCTAAGCTCATATTTCCTGCCTTAAGAATTGGTATTTTTCTTGAGTATTTTTTAATTAAATTTTCCTCTTTTTCAGAAAATCCGGTTGTTCCAATAATAACTTTCTTTTTGAGTTGGCTTGAAATTTTAAGGATTTCAAAGGTACATTTAGGTACACTAAAATCTATTATCAAGTTTGCTTTCTTAAAAGCTTCAATGGTATTTAAGCTAGGCCTAATACCATTTATCCTTTTTTTTATAATTCTATTTTCTGTAAGAGTAACAATCTTAAAATTTTTATCTGATATTGCTGATTTGATTATATGCTTACCCATTCGTCCCATACAACCAGTTATAGCTAAGTTAATTTTTTTCATTTAATAAAAGAAATATAGAACTACCATAACAACTAAAACAATTATAGTCCAAATAGATATGTTTTTTAAGAAAGTTTTTAAATTTGAATTCGATGATAAAAATCCAGGGAGTACCAGTATTAACACTAATATCATTGCTATCGCAGGCATTATTTGTTCTAAATTCATAATTGTAAATCTTTAAACTGATATAGATTTGTTTTATGTGCTAAAAAAAAATTTAAGGATCTATCTTTTAATTTTTTGCCAATTTCATAAATATTTTTAATTTCGTCAAAATTTTCATTTAAGAATGTATAGTTTAAATCTTTTTTAACAAAATCTATGAGAATTTCAGGCGAGTAGCCAAATTCTTTATAAAGATAGGGCGCAAATTCAAAATAAATTAATGGTTTGTGTTTATTGATAATTCTTTTGCCACTTCTAAGCACATTTATCTCATAACCATCTACATCAATTTTAATAAAAGCTATCCTTTTTCCTATTTTACCAAGAACTTCGGAAAGTGTTTTTGTTCTATTTGATGTTTTTTTTAAAGTTCCAAGGTGAACTTTGTGCCTTTTACTATCTACTTTAAGTTTCCAAGAAGAGTGAACAAAACTGACCTTTTTCCTTTCATTGGATATAAATATGTTAAACAATTTAATTCTACTTTTTAAACTCGGATTAAGTTTTATGTTTTTTTTTAATTTTGAAAATGCAAATTTTGTTGGCTCTATAGAAATTACAGTCGATAAATTAAATAATTTAGCTAAAGGCAAAGTAACTGAGCCAACATTTGAGCCTATATCAACTAAAACTTGCTTACTTTTAGAGTTTAAAATATTTTTAATTCTATAGAGATTATTTTCGTTTTTAATGCCTAAAAATATTCCCAAATCAACCGCTTCATTTAGATCAATTTCATATTTAATGTTATTTCTTAATACAATTCTTTTTTTATCACCAATTAAAAAAATTAAGATTTTACTTAAAATAGAGGCAATTAAAATTTTCGATTTAGTAGATATAGAAAACATAAATTAATATTATTATGCTTTAATAGGATTAACTTTTCCAGAAACTTTTAGCTTTTTGAAAGAATTTTTTTATACTTGGATTAGATTTTTCATTTTCAATTTCCCTAAATTTCTCTAGCAATTCTTTCTGTTCCTTATTTAATGATATCGGAACTTCAGTGTTAACTTGAATATAAAGATCACCCATACCACTCCCTCTCATATAAGGCATGCCTTTCCCCCTTAATCTAAATTGTTTCCCGGATTGCGTACCAGCAGGTATCTTAATTTTTGCCTTCCCGCCATCAATTGTCGGTATTTCAATTGAAGTACCTAATGCTGCATCTGCTATTGAAATTGGGCACTCAAAAAACAAATTTTCATCTGACCTTTTAAACAATTCATGAGAATAAACGTTTACAAATAAATATAAATCTCCATTTCCTCCACCTCTCGTTCCAGCCTCACCTTTGCCTGATAATCTTATTCTAGTTCCATCATCAACACCTTTGGGAATAGTAACAGATAATCTCTTAGACGTTTGTTTCTTACCTTGCCCTCCACAACTGGAACAAGGATTTGTAATTTCTTCTCCTGATCCTGAACATTGTGGACAAGTTTGTTGAACAGTAAAAAATCCTTGGTTTGATCTCACTTGACCATGACCCCCACACATCGAGCATGAACCAACGTTATGCCCTGGTTTAGAGCCACCACCTTTACAGGTTTCGCATTTTTCTGATGAAGAAAATTTTATATCTTGCTTTTTTCCAATGTAAGCTTCTTCAAGTGTAATAGATAAATCATACCTTAGATCAGAACCTCTATTGTTTGATCTTCTAGACCTTCTTCCACCGCCAAAACCTTCACCAAAAAAATCCTCAAAAATATCTGAAAAATGGTTTGAGAAATCAAAGTTACCAAATCCTCCTCTTCCTCCTCCACCATTTTCAAAAGCAGCATGTCCAAAATTATCATAATTTTGTTTTCTTTCCGCATTTGATAGAACGTGATAAGCCTCAGATGCCTCCTTAAATTTATCTTCAGAGGCTTTATCTCCTTTGTTTTTATCAGGGTGAAATTTAACAGCTAATTTTCTGTAGGCAGATTTAATTTGATCAGGAGAAGCGTTTTTATTAATTCCTAAAACATCATAGTAATCTCTTTTTGCCATAACAAATTAGAGACAATCTGTTGTTATTTAGGCGCTTTTTTCTTTATTATCGTCTTTTACTTCTTCAAAGTCTGCATCAACAACGTTATCGTCTTTTTTTCCTTCTTCTTTTTTATCTTTTGGTGCATCTCCAGGTTTAGCACTCTGTTGGGATTTATATATTGCTTCACCTAACTTCATTGAGGACTGAACTAAATCTTGAGTTTTCTTTTTAATATCCTCTACATCAGTTCCTTTAAGGGCATTTCTAAGGTTTGCAGATGCTGTTTCAATCGCTTTTTTATCTGCCTCTGAAATTTTAGATCCGTGTTCCTTCAAATTTTTTTCTGTTGAGTGTAAAAGTGTATCTGCCTGATTTCTTGCGTCAACCGCATCTCTTTTTTTCTTATCGGCTTCTTTATTAGCCTCGGCTTCTTTTACCATTTTATTTATTTCATCATCACTCAAACCCCCGGATGCTTGGATCTGAATCTTCTGTTCTTTGCCAGTTCCTTTATCTTTTGCAGATACGTTAACAATTCCATTTGCATCTATATCGAATGTTACTTCTATTTGAGGGACACCTCTTGGAGCAGGCGCAATACCAACTAACTCAAAGTTTCCTAAAACTTTATTATCAGCTGCCATTTCTCTTTCTCCTTGAAGAACTCTGATCGATACAGCTGGTTGATTATCTTCGGCAGTAGAAAAAACCTGACTCTTTTTTGTAGGTATAGTTGTATTTTTGTCAATCAGCTTTGTTGAAACTCCACCCAATGTTTCAATTCCAAGTGATAAAGGAGTTACATCAAGCAATAATACATCTTTTACATCTCCTTGTAAAACACCTGCTTGTATTGCAGCACCCATTGCTACTACCTCATCAGGGTTTACTGATTTATTAGGATCTTTCCCAAAAAAGTTTTTAACTTCCTGAATAACTTTTGGCATTCTTGTCATTCCACCCACCAAAACAATTTCATCTATTTCGCCTGCTGAAAGACCGGCATCTTTTAAAGCTGTTTGACATGGAGGGATAGTTCTTGAAATTAAATCTTCAACTAGAGCCTCTAATTTTGCTCTTGTCATTTTTAAATTTATATGTTTCGGACCAGTTTTATCAGCTGTAATAAATGGAAGATTTATTTCTGTTTGAGTAGCTGAAGAAAGTTCTATTTTTGCTTTTTCTGCTGCTTCCTTTAGTCTTTGTAATGCTAATTTATCTGATTTTAAATCAATTCCGTTTTCTTTCTTAAATTCATTTAATAAGTATTCTACAATAGTATTATCAAAATCTTCTCCACCTAAAAAAGTATCACCATTTGTAGACTTAACTTCAAATACGCCATCACCCAATTCTAGAATAGAAACATCAAACGTACCACCACCTAGATCATAAACTGCAATTTTCTTATTTGCTTTTTTATCTAACCCATAAGCTAGAGAAGCTGCAGTCGGTTCATTTATAATTCTTAGAACTTCTAAGCCAGCAATTTTACCAGCGTCTTTCGTTGCTTGTCTTTGCGCATCATTAAAATAAGCTGGGACTGTAATTACTGCTTTTGATACCTCTTGTCCTAAATATTTTTCTGCTGTTTCTTTCATTTTCTGAAGAACAAAAGCTGAAATTTGAGAAGGAGAGTACTTTTGACCTTTAGCTTCTATCCACGCGTCACCCTTATCAGAATTAATTATTTTAAAAGGTGCAGTTTCAATATCTTTCTTGACTGTAGCATCATTAAAATTTCTTCCAATTAACCTTTTAACTGCAAATATAGTATTTTCTGGATTAGTAACTGCTTGTCTTTTAGCTGGCTGACCAATTAATTTCTCGTCACTATCAGTGAAAGCAACCACTGAAGGAGTAGTTCTTGCACCTTCAGCATTTTCTAATACTTTTGCTTGCGTACCGTCCATTATAGCTACGCAAGAGTTTGTTGTTCCTAAATCTATACCTATTACTTTACTCATATTATTAGAACCTCATATAAGTGCGATTTTCTTGTCTACAAGCTTGTTTTTCCTCAATTTTTCTCTTTTTTCGCATCATTTTTATCAATTTCATCTTTTTTTACTGAATTATTTGGTTTTTTTGATACCGCAACTAAGGCTGGTCTTAAAAGTCTATCTTTCATCATAAACCCTGACTGAATTTCTTGAACAATGGTTCCCGGTTCTTTACCAGCGTCCTCAATTTCCATCATAGCTTGATGAAAATTAGGGTCTAACTTTTTATTTATCGTTTCAATTTGTTCGATGTTATTTTTTTTAAAAATTGAAACCATATCCTTTTTAATAATATCTAAGTGTTCAAAAATTTTTTTTAATGAATCAACATTTTTTAATTTTTCATCATTCTCAAGAGAATTTTTAGATCTATCAAGATTATCTAATAAATTTAGTGTCTCTCTTGCAAAGGTAAAACCACCATACTCGAAAGCATCATTCTTCTCTTTTTCATATCTTCTTCTCTGATTTTCCATTTCGGCAAAAGTTCTTGTTAATTTATCCTCTAATTCTATAATTTTTTCTTCTGGAGTAATTTCTTTTTTTTCATTATCTTTTTCTTCAGTATTTTCAGCCAAATTTTTTTCATCAAGATTTGACATTTTGTCTTTATTATTTTTATTAATATTTTCTTTATCCATACAATGCTATATGGTTAGAAAATTAAGAATTTCCAGATGGCAGCTAAAAAAATTAAATATTTGTTAATAGGGTCGAATAATGCTGGAAAAGTGAGGGAAATCAAGCAGTTATTGCCTAGATATATTAAAGTCAGCTCAATAATAGATTATAAAATTAAAAGCCCAAAAGAAACTGGCAGAACATTTTTACAAAATTCATTTATTAAATCAAAATATTTCTCGAAAAAAACGGGTAAAATTTGTTTGGCTGATGACTCCGGTTTAGAGATAGATATTTTAAATAAAAAACCAGGAATATTTTCAGCGAGATGGGGTGGAAAAAATAATGATTTCAATTTGGCAATTAAAAAAGTTTTTAGAGAATTAAATAAAGTGGATAAAAAATGGAGAGAAAAAAAAATTAAAGCAAGGTTTATTTGTGCTCTAAGTATTCATGGACCTAATATTAAAAAGGTACACTCGATTGGCAAAATTGAAGGCAAAATATCTGTAAAAAAAATCGGAACTAAAGGTTTTGGATATGATCCAATATTTATCCCAAATGGAAAAAAAAATACTTTTGCACAAATGAAATTTAGAGACAAATTCAAAATTGATCATAGAGCAAGAGCATTCAGAAAAATTAAAAAATTTCTATAAAACTATCTTTATCAACACTATAAAAATTAAGCTCATGATTAATTTTTTGGTTTTTAATTTGAAATATCCCTGACATGCCTTTAAACTTATTTTCTTTTTTGAATATATTATTATTTATCTCAAAGTCATTTTGTAATAACAAATAATATACTAAACCAACCAGATCATAAGTTATCAAAGACAGTTGATTTGGATCATTGTCGTATAATTCTTTGTATTGTTTTTTGAATATTTCAAAATTTTCTTTATTTACAGATGGAAAGCTTATTGGCTGTGATGCACTCTCTTTAAACAACGTTTCATCGAACCATTGATTAAGAGAAATAAAACTAATTTTTTTTGGAGATACATCAGTATATAGTAGCGATGTTGTGACACTTTTTAAACTCTCATCAAAATCTGCAATTACGACAGAATCATACCCTATATTTCCAAGAGTATCCCTTCTATTTAAATTCTCTAATTTTTTTTCCTTGTTGTTCTCATTAGAGTTTTCAACACGCTTAATCTCATCCTCTAAATTTTGTTTCCTTATTTGATATTTGGTTATTTTCTCTATTTGCTTAGTCAGTTTAGTTGGCTCTGTATCATAATAAAAAACTTTTTTTGCTTTTAATTTTGACTCTTTAATTGCTTGTTCTATTTCCTCTTTGTAATCTTTCTTTGGTATTAAAACTAAAGTTTTTTCAAAATTGTTTAATTCTTGAAATTTTTTAATCGCATTAAATTGTGATCTGGCATTTATTCCTGAACTAATGACATTTTTTGGGTTATTCAAAATTTTATTTGTTAAAGACAAAAAGTATGCATCTTGAAATTTTTCCAGTCCTTTCAAGTTTTTATTAAAAACTGGTCCAATAAAAATTCTTACTCCCTCGACATAAAGTTTTTTTACTTGTTTAAGTGTTTCCAAATTATCTCCTTTAGTATCTCTAGGTAAAATATTAATTTTATCGTTATTTATTTTATTTAACGCTATTCTTGCTGAGCTAAACACTGATTCACCAATATTTTGAAATTCACCAGAGAACGGTGCTAATAATCCAATTTTAATTTCACTGTTTGCTTGTACAATTTTAGGAAAAACTATTAGCGAAATAATTATCAAAAAATGCTTAATATCTACTTTCATTTATTTATCTTTATTATAATTATATTTAATAATGATTCCATTAGATCAAAAAAAAAAAATAGACTTTAAAAGTGGTTTATATGTGGTCTCCACCCCAATCGGCAATATGAAGGATATTACTCTAAATGCTCTTGAAATACTTAAGCTATCCAACCTAATTTTATGCGAAGATACTCGAGTATCAAAAAAAATTTTGGATAAATACAATATAAAAAATAAAGAACTTCTCTCCTACCATAAATTTAATGAGAAAAAGAGCTTAAGAAAAGTAATTAATTTAATTGAAAACGATAAAATAGTTTCAATTATTTCCGATGCTGGAACACCATGTATATCAGATCCAGGATCTATTCTTGTTAACGAATGCGTAAAAAAAGAATTAAATATTTTTTCAATTCCTGGACCATCATCCGTCATTTCTGCTGTATCAATTAGTGGTTTTTCAGATAAATTTATCTTTTACGGTTTTTTTCCCGAAAAAAAAAAAAATATAAAAAAAGATTTACATATTTTATCAAAATTAGATTTATCAATTGTTTTTTTTATTTCTGCTAAAAAATTTAAAAAATGTACTTTGTATATAGAAGAATATTTTGCTGATAGAAAAATTATGATATGTAAGGAATTAACCAAAATGTATGAACAGCATTTTAGGTTTGATGTTTCAAAAATAAAAGATTTCAAAAATGAACTCCGTGGGGAAATAACATTAGTACTCTCAGAAAAATATAAAAACGAATCAAAGATAAAATTAGAGGAAAATGATAAAAAAAATATAAAAAAATTAATGAAAAAATTAAGTATTAAAGATGTTGTAAGCGAGATTAAAAAAAATAAAGATATATCTAAAAAAGAAATTTATAATTATTGTCTTGAATTAAAAAATGAAAAATAAACTTCTAGTATTTTCATTTCTACTTTTAATAATGAATGGGTGTGTTGGAACCTCATCCCAGGGTTTATTTGGTACTGGAGTGAGTATTGCAATTGACCCAAGATCTTTAGGAACACAAATTGATGACAATATAATGCAAAAAAATCTGAAAGCTAGAATACTACTTGAGGACAAGAAATATCTAATTTCAATAAATATAAAAGTTTTAGATGGAAGAATATTTTTAACGGGAAAAGTTGATGATCCAGAAGAAAAGTTAAAGATTACTAAAATGGCCTGGGAAACAAAAGGTGTCAGATCAGTAAGAAATAACGTGATTATCAAAGAGGAATTTAATTTTAAACAGTCAGCGGTAGATCTTTTAATTACGTCACAGTTAAGAACAGCACTTATTTTGAATAAAAATATTAAATCAACAAATTACAACATTGATACATACAAAAATAAAATTTACATTTATGGTATTGCTCAGTCACAAGAAGAGCAGAAACAAGTAATAGAAGAGGGGAAAGCAATACCTGATGTAGATAGGGTAATAGCAAGTATACTATTGGTAGACGATCTAAGAATTCAAAAAAATTAAGTTAAAATAATTAACAAAATTTGGCTGACGAATGACATCAAAATTATAAAGCTTAAAAAAACTATAGAGTACATTATAGTTACTGCTCTATTTCTTTTTCTTCTTAATAAAACAAAATTTTTATCATCTAGTATTGATATATCCCTTTTACCTTTAACCGGGTAATCGTAGCTCCATCTCCAAACTGAATTTCCAAATCGCTTATCTAAATTATTAAAATATTTTATCCATGCTTTAGACCAAAGAAAAATAAAATATAAAATTGCCAATAACAGGACTTCAGTTAACATTTTTACTAATTTATTTTTCCATAATTAATTACACCGGCAGAGTATGCAGCAACAGACGCAAGATTAAGTATTTCTGACGTTGATGATCTTAAGGGAACAATTTCTATTGCTCTACCCAGTCCGATAAGAAGAGGACCGATTACTTTAGCTCCTCCAAGCGTTTTCATAATTTTATAAGCAATTGCAGCGCTATGTTGTCCGGGCATCACTAAAACATTTGCCTTTCCCACTATTTCCGAAAATGGATACAATTCCTTATATTCCTCACTTAATGCTACATCTGGCTGCATATCTCCATCAAATTTAAAATCTACTTTCATTGATTTTAAAATATCAACAGCATCTCGTATATGCTTTGTTCTACTTGTTATTGGTTGACCAAAAGTTGAATGAGATAAAAAAGCAACTTTAGGATCAAATCCAAACAATCTTACTACTCTTGAGGCCGATATTGCAATTTCCGCCATCTGTTTCGATGTAGGGTACTCGTGAACTGTAGTATCTGCTATGAATACTGTTTTTCCTTTATTCACGATCATGTTAAGACCAAACATTATTTCACCTGGCCTTGCATCAACTACTTTAATTACTTTTTTGAGAGATGATGAATATCTTCTGGTATTACCTGTAATCATTGCATCTGCATCACCGCATTCTACCATACATGAGGACCAAACAACTCTGTCATTTCTAATTAATTTATCACAATCTCTCTCCAAAAGGCCTTCTTTCCTGTGTAGTTTTTCAAATAAATATTTTACATATTTTTCACGCAAAGCTTTATTTTTTGAGTTAATAATTTCAATATCAAGATTTTCACTATACCCAATTTCTTTTAATTTTTTTTTAATAATTTCCTCTTTAGCAACAATTATTGGAACCCCTAGTCCACCTTTTTTAAATGCAATTGCTGCTTTCAAAGTTTCTTCATCTTCTCCATCTGCGAAAACTACTCTTTTTTGATTTTTTTTTATTTGGTTATTTATACCTTGCATAATGGTAACAGATGGATCTAATCTTTGTTTAAGTTGTTCAGAATAATTTTCAAAATTTTCTATTTTTTTTCTAGCTACTCCAGTTTTCATTGCTGCTTTTGCTACAGCTACTGGTATCACACTTATTAGCCTTGGATCAAAAGTTGATGGAATAATATAATCTTTTCCATAAGATGGTCGTTCACCGCCCATTGCAGCCACTACTTCATCAGGCACTCGCTCTCTTGCTAAAGAGGCAATAGCGTTTGCAGCAGCTATTTTCATTTCTTCATTAATTGTTCTTGCTCTAACATCAAGAGCACCTCTAAAGATATATGGGAACCCAATTAGGTTATTAACCTGATTTGGGTAATCAGATCTGCCTGTTGCAACAATTGCATCTTTCCTAACTTCATAAACCTCCTCTGGAGTAATTTCAGGATCAGGATTTGCGCATGCAAAGATTATTGGATTTTTAGACATCTTACTAACCATTTTTTTTGATAAAATGCTTTTAGAAGATAATCCTAAAAATACATCAGCCCCAACAATTGCTTCCGCAAGAGTTCTTACTTTTGTATCTACTGCGTGAGAAATTTTCCACTGATTTAAGTTATCTCTTCCTTTATAGATAACTCCTTTGCTATCCAGCATTGTAATATTTCTCGGGGGAATTCCAGTTTTTTTCAATAAATTTGTACAAGCTATAGCAGAAGCTCCCGCTCCATTAACAACAACTTTAATTTTTTTTATAGATTTTTTTGAAATATCCAAAGCATTAATTAGCGCGGCTGTAGTGATTATAGCTGTGCCATGTTGATCATCGTGGAAAACTGGAATATCCAACAATTTTTTTAATTTTTCTTCAATTATAAAACAATCTGGCGCAGCTATATCTTCCAAATTTATTCCTCCGAAACTTCCAGATATACTTTTAATGCTCTTTATAATTTCTTCAGGGTCGGATGAATCAATTTCTATATCGATAGAATTTATGTCTGCGAAACGTTTAAAAAGTACAGCTTTACCTTCCATTACTGGTTTTGAGGCAAGTGCTCCAAGATTTCCCATTCCTAAAATTGCAGACCCATTACTTATCACAGCAACTAAGTTTCCCTTGCTAGTATAATCATATGCAGCTTCAGGGTTTTTAGATATCGCTTTTACTGGAGCAGCTACTCCTGGCGAATAAGCAAGCGCCAGATCTCTTTTGGTAGTCATAGGTTTTGATGATATAATCTCAATCTTGCCCGATTTTTTGTTATGATGGAAGTCTAATGCTTCTTTATCTGAGTAATGTTCAATTTTATTTTTTTTCATTGTTTATTAAATAGATATACAAATAGAACTAATTTATAAGACTAATATGATTTATGAATTTAATTAAGTCAACTAGCACCTACAGTTTCTTTATCGTTATTAGTAGAATTCTCGGATACATTAGAGATGTATTAATAGCGATTTATTTAGGATCTGGACCGATAGCGGATGCTTTTTTTGTCGCTTTTAGAATACCAAACACATTTAGACGACTTTTCTCAGAAGGAACTTTTAATTCAGCTTTTGTACCAAGTTACATGTCAGAGCTTCAAAACGGAAAAGATAGTTCAAAAAAATTTGCTAATAACGTTTTTAGTTTTCTTGTCTTAGGTCTTTTATTAATAGTTTTTGTAGTTGAGATTTTTATGCCGATTTTCGTTTTTCTTATCGCTCCTGGTTTTACAGAAGGTGGTGAAAAGCTGGAATTAACAATCAGCTTAACTAGAATTACTTTCCCTTTTCTAATATTTGTAAGCTTATCCTCTTTTTTTGGAGCTATTCTTAACTCATATAACAAATTTGCCGCTGCATCTGCTGCACCTATAATTTTAAATGTATTTTTAATTTTAACTCTTTTTTTTGCAAATTATTTAAATGACAAACTTGTTTTTTACTTATCATATGCAGTGACTGTCGCAGGTATTGTACAATTGATATTTTTAATTCTTTTTACAAAAAAATATTATTTTCCAAAATTTTCATTTAGAATAAAATTAGATAAAAAAATAAAATTTTTTTTCAAAAAATTGCTACCTAGCATTTTTTCATCTGGTGTGACGCAAATAAACATCTTAGTTGGTACTATAATTGCTTCTTTTCAAGCCAGCGCAGTTTCTTATCTATATTACGCTGATAGAATATACCAAATTAATTTGGCTATAGCAGGAATTGCAATTGGAACAGTGTTATTACCAAGCCTAAGTAAGTATGTGGAGCAAAATAACCTTTATAAAATAAAATTTATTCAAAATAAGTCTCTTGAATTGAGTTTATTTTTATGTCTACCAGCAACGTTTGCACTTATGATTGCATCTGAAGAAATTACATCAGCACTTTTTGGATATGGTTCGTTTGACTTAAAAAGTGTGAAAAATTCATCAGATGCTCTTTACTACTTTGCCATTGGTCTACCAGCGTTTGCTCTAATAAAAGTTTTTTCAAGCTATGTTTTTGCAAGGCACAATACCCAAACTCCTTTTATATATTCTGTTTATTCAGTGATCTTAAATATTTTCATAAGTCTGTATTTTTTTTCAGATATTGGATTTATAATAATTCCAATTGCCACAACTATATCCTCATGGGTTAATGCTATAATATTGTTTGTTTATTTAATTAAAAAAAAATATTTTATATTCGATAGTATTTCAGTCATTTCAATTGTTAAAATAATATTTGTATCAATATTTACATCTTATCTATTTTATCAATTAATTAGCTATTTTGAGGTTTTTTTGGTTTACGAAAGTAAATACAAACTCTTGGTAACAATTTTAATTGTTTCTATGACAGCCGTCATCTACATTCTTTTATCAATCCTTACAAAAGCTTTCAAAATCTCTGATATTAAATTAAAGTACTAAGTTCTATGTCAAAAAAAATATTCTCTGGCGTTCAACCAACTGGAAATTTGCATCTAGGGAATTACTTGGGAGCAATCAAAAATTTTGTTAATTTACAAAAAGAAGATAAAAATAATTGCATTTACTGTGTTGTAGATCTACATGCAATAACCGTTAAGCAAGATCCAAAAGTTTTAAAAAAGAATATTAGAGAAACTACTGCAGCATTTTTAGCCACTGGACTAGATCCAAAAAAAAGTATTATATTTAATCAATCAATGGTTCCCTCACATGCGGAAGGTGCTTGGTTACTTGGATGCACAGCAAGAATGGGTTGGTTAAACAGAATGACACAATTTAAGGAAAAGGCTGGAAAGGACAAAGAAAAAGTAAGTGTTGGTCTTTATATTTACCCAATACTAATGGCATCAGATATACTAATGTACGATGCAACACATGTTCCAGTTGGAGAAGATCAAAAACAACACTTGGAACTTACTAGAGATATAGCTCAAAAATTTAACTCAGATTTCGATTGTCCTGATTTTTTAATTCCACCAGAACCGTTGATACAAGAAAATTTTTCTAGAATAATGAGTTTAAAAGATGGCACAAAAAAAATGAGCAAATCTGATCCCTCGGATCAAAGTAGAATCAATATGACAGATGAAAAGGATCAAATTATTAATAAAATTAAAAAAGCAAAAACTGATAGTGCTCGACTTCCTGAAAATGATAGAGATATTAGTAAAAGACCGGAGTTAATAAATCTATATGGCATATTCTCAAGTCTACAAAATCAAAGTTTAAAATTAACTATAAATGATTTTAAAGGAAAAAATTTTTCTGACTTTAAAAATAAATTAGCTGAATTATTAGTTGAAAAAATTTGTCCTATTTCTAGTGAAATTAATAAATTATTAAAAGATGAAAAATATATTGATCAAGTCTTAGCTTCGGGGTCAGTAAAGGCAGAGAAAATCGCTAAAAAAAAGGTTAATGATATCAAACAAAAAATAGGTTTTTAAAAAAAAACTTCAAATTTTAGTATTAACTACTATATATATTATATGTTCATTCAAACACAAAAGACTCCAAATCCAAATTCATTAAAATTTTTACCGGGAAGAAAAATTTCAAATATTGACTCCGTAGAATTTTCTAAAAAAGACGATTTAAATAATATTTTGATAAAGAGCATATTAGAAATTAATGGTGTTGAAAGTTTGTTTCTTGGCTCAGACTTTTTATCAGTAAATAAAGATCAAAATACAAATTGGGAAGATATTAAACATATAGTAATTTCTTTAATGAATGAATTCTTTGAAGAGGGTAATGAACTAATAGTAGATAAAAATTTAAGTAATGAAATTATTAAAAATTATAAAGATATAGAAAAAAAAATTATTCATATTTTAGAGTCAAAAGTAAAACCAGCTGTAGCTAATGATGGAGGTGATATAAAATTTTTGAATTATAAAGATGGTGTAGTTAAAGTAAAACTTCAAGGAAGCTGCTCTGGTTGTCCAAGTTCAACGATAACTTTAAAGAGAGGAGTTCAAAATCTACTTCAACACTATATACCTGAGATCAAACAAGTAGAGGCAGATTGAGGAGAATGAAAAATTTAATTGTATTTAAAAAAAAGAGAATAAATTTAAACGTAATTAAAAAAATTTTAATAGAAAAAGGTTTTACAATTAAAAAAAAAAAATCTAGTTTTTTTTTTAAGGATTTAAAAAGTTTTTATTTAACAGCAATATCAAGTCTAGGATTAATTCTTATTTTTTCTTTAATACCTTTATCTGTCAACATAAAGGAAGATATTCAAGCAAGTAAATCTACAATAGATAACAACTCTAATGTAAATTTCCAGAAAGTTTTAGATGGTAAATCAATAGACCAAAAAAATGTTGATGAAGGTTTGGATCTTGAAAATTTATTTGAGGATATTTTCTCAATAGAAGAGGTCCCAACTGATACAGTAAGACTAAGTGCTAAAACTATAAATCAACTATTTAAGGATACTAAATATAATCTTGAAAGTGTTAGAAAGAGTAAAATTGTAAAACCCATTAACCTTTCATTGCTACCTTCCGAAATTAGGAATATTGAAAGTACAAAAAAAAAGAAGAATTTGTTTATAAAAATTGTCTTGCCTTTAATTTTAGAGGAAAATAATAGAATAAAAGTTGATAGAAAAAAACTCTTTAAAATACTTAATAAAAATATGAATTCAGATGCAGAAAAAAAATGGTTAAATTCAAAATTTAAACAATATGGTGTTTTAAATAAAGATTTATCTACTTTAAAGGTGCGAATGGACATAGTGCCGGTTTCGCTTGCCATTGCCCAAGCAGCCAAAGAGAGTGGTTGGGGAACCTCTAGGTTTGCAATAGAAGGTAACGCGCTCTTTGGACAGTGGACATGGTCAGGTGAAGGTATAAAGCCTGCAGGAGTAGACTCAGAGGAAAAACATAAGGTTATGAAATTTAAAGTTTTAAAAGCATCTGTTAGAGCTTATCAAAGAAATCTAAATACCCATGGAAGTTATAAAAACTTTAGATCTGAAAGAGCAAAAATGAGAGACAACGATGAAGAATTAGATAGTTTAATATTAGCTGATTTTTTAGATAAATATGCAGCCACGGGCAAAGAGTATACAAAAATAATCAAACAGATTATAAAACAAAATAATTTACAGGATTTTGATAAAGTAAGACTATTGCCATCAAGTATTCAATTAAAAAATATAATTTAATTTAATTTTACAGAAAATTGTAAACCAAACCATCTCCAACCTTCTGTATCGTTTAAAGAACAATTTATTCTCCCTCTTCTAAAATTAAATTTATCAGAAAATTTAACAATTATTTTACTATTATTATACTTAATATTTGTTTTTTTCCATCCTGCACCCTCATCTGAAAAGCAATTTATTTTATTTAAATTTTTTTGATTTTCGAAAAACTCAATTTCCAGTTTAGGAGGATTATTATTTGTTATATACTTATCTTCAGGTATTATCTTTTTATACTCCAAAGGTAATAGATCTATATTAAATATAAATCTTTCTAACTGTCCATATTTTTCATTTAATGGAAATCTAGGAAGCTCATATGGATTTTTATTTACATCTATTACGCCTGAATGCTGACCAAAACTATATTTAAAATATTTTTTTATTAAAGAAGTTTGTTCAAGACTAAATTCGCCAAAGGGATATGAAAAAAAAATTGGATTATATCCTAAATTATTTTCAAAAATCTCTATGGATTTTAATATATCTTTTTTAAAATTATCAAAGCTGAACTCCAATAAGTATTCATGCGAATGCGAATGATTTCCTATAAATGCAAATTTTTCTTTATCTATTTCTTTTATTTGTTCCCAATTCATATAACCATTTTTCCCAACTGCCTCAGTTGAAATAAACAAAATAAACGGAATTTTATTCTTTTTTAAATATGGCCAAGCATGTTCATAAAAAGATGAAAACCCATCGTCTATAGTAACAAGAATTTTTTTTGCAGTTTTAACTTTGTGAAAATTTATATCAAAATCTTTTGGATTTAAAAAATTAAGATTTTTTTCTTTAATAATTTCCATGTGCTTTTTAAAAATTTCCATCTGTATATTGGTTGATGGATATTTATTTTCATTGAATCTATGATACATAATTGAGAGAACACCTTTATCATTTGCAAAAGATTTAATTTTATTTTCTTCAGTTTTTGCATTAATAGTTAGTATGATAAATATTATGAAAATATTAATAATAGATGCAGCAGCAGAAAAAATTTTTTTAGGCCTCATTTTAAATAAAAATGTTTATACAGGCACTTATATTAATAGTAAAAAGAATTATGATAAATTGACAATTTTAGTTAATAAATTCTTATTAAAATATAAAACTAATTTAGATAAAATTAAAAGAATTTATATAAATAGGGGCCCCGGTAGTTATGCTGGCATAAGAAATTCTATATCGATCGTTAAAGCTATACACCTGTCAAAAAAGATTGATTTTTATTCTTATAGTTATCTTGATTTTAAAAATAAAAAAAAAATAGGTAATGAACCAATAAATTTAAAAAATATCAGAGAATTGCCCAATTTATGCAGTAAATTTAATATTAAAAAAAATTTGATAAAACCCATTTATTTGAGTTAAAATAACTCTATGTCAGATACTATTGAGCAAAAATGTCTAGCAAGAGGTGTTAAACTTACTGATCAGCGAAAAACAATTGCAAGAGTCGTTTCGGAGTCAAAAAAAAATTACGGAGAGTCTGATCATCCAGACGTCGATGAACTTTATAAAAGAGTACTTAAAATTGATCCAAAAATTAGTATTGCTACAGTTTATAGAACTGTAAAACTTTTTGAAGAGGCTGGTATTTTAACTAAACATGATTTCAAGGGTGGTAAAGCAAGGTATGAAGAATTAAGAGAAAGTCATCATGATCACTTAATAGATGTGAAAACAGGAGAAATTATAGAATTTGTTGACAATGAAATTGAAAATTTGCAAAAAAAAGTAGCAGAAAAATATGGATACGAGCTAGTTGATCACAAGCTTGAATTATACGGTATCAAAAAAAAAAATAATTAATGTCAAAAAAAGTATTTGTTAAAACATTTGGTTGTCAGATGAATGTTTATGACTCTGATAAAATAACCGATGCTCTAAAAATTATTGGGTATGAAAAATCTGAAGATTTGAGTTCAGCAGATTGTTTTGTTTTAAACACTTGTCACATAAGGGATAAAGCTAAAGAAAAAGTTTATCACGAAATTGGAAGAGTCAGAGAGGCATTTTTAAATAAAAAAAAACCATTAGTTATAATTGCTGGATGTGTAGCACAAGCTGAAAATACTGAGATGTTAAAGAGAGAGCCATATATAGATTTGGTTATTGGACCACAATCTTATCATAAACTTAACAAAACTGTTTTACAATTTCAAAAAAATAGATTGAAAAGTGAAATTACAGATTTTGATACTATTGAAAAATTTAACTATTTAAGCAAAATACAAAATAAGAGGAGTAAAGTTTCCTCGTTTTTAACTATACAAGAGGGATGTGATAAATTTTGTCACTTTTGTGTTGTGCCATACACAAGAGGACCAGAATACTCGAGACCCTTCAAACAAATAATAGATGAAGCAAAAATATTAGTTCAAAATGGTTCTAAGGAAATAATTTTGTTAGGACAAAACGTGAATGCATATAATTATAATGTTGCAAACAAACAACTTAGACTTTCAGATTTAATCGTGTCCCTTGAAGCAATTAATGGTCTTGAGAGAATACGTTATACAACCTCTCATCCGAGAGATATGACCAAGGATTTATTAGACTGTTATAAGGATTCTAAAAAATTGATGCCATTTGTGCATTTACCAATACAATCTGGATCCAATAAAATTTTAAAATTAATGAACAGAAAACATAAAGTTGAGGAATATATTTCTACATTTAATTATTTAAAAGAAATTAATCATAAAATAGAATTTTCAAGCGATTTTATTATTGGATATCCTGGAGAAGAGATCGAAGATTTTGAAAATACGATAAAATTAATTGATAAGATAAAATTTATAAATTCATTTTCTTTTATTTTTAGTGCAAGACCAGGTACAACAGCATCAAAACTAAAACCAATTGATGAGAAAATCTCCAAGATGAGGTTGAAGATTGTGCAGGATAAATTATTTGAATATCAAAGATTAAAAAATAAATCTTTTGAAAATAATTGTATAGATGTTTTAGTAGAAAACGAAATTAAAACCCAAAATAAATTATTTGGAAGAAATGTGTATATGAATTCAGTTATTTTAGAGGGTAGTAAGAATTTAATAGGAAAAATTGTGCAAGTTAGAGTGACAAAATCAAATCAAAATACCTTGATTGGTGAATTAAGTAATAAAAATAAATTTAAGGCTGCATAAAATTGAATAGAGTTAAACCAAATTCAAAGAGCAAAATAAAATTCGTATACTCTGATAATGATAGTTTGAGCGTAATATTTCAAGACAATGACTTATTGATGGGCGTAGTTGGTGAATTTAATGAAAATTTAAAAGAACTTGAAAAATTAACTGAAACAAGTTTATATTTTAGAGGTAACTCTATAATTATTAAAAGCAATCCAAAAAATAATGAAATTGTTAAAAATGCAATTATGTTTCTTTCTGATCAATTTATAAATAATGGAACGATAGAAAAAAAAGATATATTATCTTCAATAAATAAGTTTATGATAAGTGAAAATAGTAATACTGGTAAAAAAATTGAATATATAATAAAGACACCAAAAAAATCAGTTATTCCAAGATCCGAAAAACAAAAAAAATACGTTAGAGCCTTAAAAGAAAGTGAAATAATAATTTCCACAGGACCTGCAGGAACTGGAAAAACTTTTTTAGCTGTTGCTATAGGATTGACGATGCTTTTAGAAAAAAAGATTGATAAAATAATTTTATCTAGGCCAGCTGTTGAGGCTGGAGAAAGACTTGGTTTTTTACCTGGAGACATGAGAGAAAAAGTTGACCCCTATTTAAGACCACTTTACGACTCTTTATACGACTTGCTGGACTTCGAAAAAATACAAAAAAAAATAGAAATTGGAGATATTGAAATTGCACCACTTGCATTTATGCGAGGTAGAACGTTAAAAAACTCTTTTGCAATTTTAGATGAGGCACAAAATGCAACCGATACGCAGATAAAAATGTTTTTAACTAGGATTGGTGAAAATTCAAAAATAGTTGTTAACGGTGATCCTTCACAAATAGATTTACCAAATAAATCGCTATCAGGTTTAAATAGATCTAAAAAGCTCATAGGACACTTAGATGAAATCTCAGTAGTTGATTTTGATCATTCAGACGTCGTAAGGCACCCACTAGTTTCTAAAATTGTAAAAGCCTATTCAGATCAAAAAGATGATAATAGCTGAGGTTATCGTTGATAACACAGCATGGAAAAAAAAATTAAAAAATATACCACAATTATTTAATAGAATATTAAAGAATTTACCAAAAAAATATATTTTAAAAAATAAAAAAACAATGGTAACAATATTATTATCAAATAACTCGAAAATAAAAAAATTAAATAAAATTTTCAGAAAAAAAAATAAATCTACGGATATTTTATCTTTTCCAATTAAAAAAAGAATTGATAACAATTTTTTTTATTTGGGAGATATTATTATAAGTTATGAATTCATAAATAGGCCTAAAAAAATAAATTTGTTTGAATTTAAAAAAAAACTTGTAAAAATTTTCATACATGGGTTTTTGCATTTAAAGGGATTTGACCATAAGAAAAATAGAGATTTCTATGCAATGGAAAAAGAAGAACTTAAACTTTATAATTTATTAAAAAATAAGATTTGAAAACCATTTTAAAAAAAAAACCATTAAATTATTTTTATATATTTTGTCTTGGTGTAGTAAGTTCTTTTAGTCTTCCACCATATAACATATTTTTAATTAATTTTTTCACGTTTACCGCTTTATTTATTTTTTTTGTAAAACAAAAGCTTAATCTAACCAAATTAGATTTTTTTTTAAATGGTTGGATGTTTGGTTTTGGTTATTTTACATCTAGTTTATATTGGATAACAATATCCCTCACATTTGATCAAACTTTTAAAATATTAATACCAATTGCTTTTCTAATGATACCTCTATTTCTTGCATTATTTTATGGATTAGCCACATTTATTTTATATTTTTTTAAAAAATTTAGTAACATTTCTCTAATCCTTATCTTTTCTGTGACATTTTCAATTTCAGAATTTTTAAGAGGAAATATTTTGTCGGGTTTTCCGTGGAATCTTATATCATTTTCATTTTCAGAGTTTTTGCCAATGCTACAAATACTCTCTTTAATTGGCACTTATAGTTTTAATTTATTTTGTCTCACATTATTTGTCTTACCTTCACTTCTTTTTTTAAAAAAAAGTAAATATAATAAGTATTTTATAGTTTCATTCTTACTATTATTAATTTTTATATTTATTTTTGGTCAAATAAAGCTTGAACAATCAAAAGATATTCCTCCTAAAAATAATAACTTTATAATAAAGATTATTTCTCCAAAAATTGGAATCGAAAGATTTTATTTTACAGAAAATGAGGAAGAAATTCTTCAGAGTCTTATTAAATTAAGCAAGCCAAATAAAGAGGTTCGAACTATATATGTCTGGCCAGAGGGTATGTTTAATAATACAGAATTGAAAAATTTAAAAAAATATAAAAATATCTTTGCCGAAAAATTTAGTGACAAGCATTTAATAATATTTGGCATAAACAATACCGTTAAGGAAAAAACTTTTAATTCATTGGCTGTTGTAAATAACAATTTAGAAATAATAGAATTTTATAACAAAAACAATTTAGTTCCTTTTGGTGAATTTCTACCTTTAGAAAAATTTTTAAATAATTTAGGAATAAAAACAATTACAAATTTTTACAATTCATACTCATCAGGAGAAAAAAGAGAAATAATAAATTTAGAAAAACACAAATTTGACATAAGCTTTCTTCCGTTGATTTGTTATGAAATTATATATTCTGGCAAACTTTCAAATAGAAATAATTTTGATATGATTGTGAATATTTCAGAAGATGGCTGGTTTGGTAAATCAATAGGACCTAATCAACATTTTTCTCACTCAATTTTTCGATCTATTGAAGAAGGTAAAAGTATCATTAGATCAACCAATAATGGAACATCTGCTTTAATTGATCCTTATGGACAAATTTCAAAAATATCAGAGTCAACTTATGAGGGAGTAATTGAAATTAAACAAATAAAAAACCCAAAAAAAACTTTTTTTTCTATATATGGTAATAATATATTCTTTTATTTTGTCGCTATTTATATTAGCTTAATTTTTTTTTTAAAAACAAATAGGGAGAAAATATAAAATGAAAAAAGATTATTTGTTCACTAGTGAGTCTGTATCAGAAGGTCACCCAGATAAAGTTTGTGACAGAATTTCAGACATGGTTGTAGACACCTATTTAGGCATGGAACCTGAAGCAAGGGTAGCATGTGAAACCTTGACGACTACAAACAAAGTTGTTTTAGCAGGAGAAACGAGAGGACCAGATATCAAAAAGGATGAATTAATTTCTAAGGTTAGAAATTGTATTAAAGATATCGGTTATGATCAGGAGGGTTTTACTTACAAAGATGCAACCAAAATTGAATGTCATTTACACTCTCAATCGGCTGATATTGCTATGGGAGTTGACTCTTCTGGAAATAAAGATGAAGGCGCTGGAGATCAAGGAATAATGTTTGGTTATGCATGTAACGAAACTGATGTACTTATGCCAGCCCCAATTCATTTTTCACATAGAATTTTGAGACTTATGGCTGAAGATAGGAAATCTGGTAAACTAAAAGGAATAGAACCAGACTCAAAAAGCCAAATTACTATCGAATATAAAAATGGTACACCAAATGCTGTAAAATCAGTTGTGATTTCTACACAACATTCAAAAGATGTAAACTTGGCAAAAGTTAAAGAACTTTGTATGCCTTATATTGAAAGATCTATTCCAAAAAACTTACTGGGGAGTCTTGATGAAAATGAAATATATATTAATCCAACAGGAAATTTTGTAATCGGTGGCCCAGATGGAGACAGTGGTTTAACTGGAAGAAAGATAATTGTAGATACATATGGGGGAGCTGCACCTCATGGTGGTGGAGCTTTTTCAGGCAAAGATCCAACCAAAGTTGATAGATCTGCAGCTTATGCATCTAGATATTTAGCAAAGAATATTGTGGCGTCAAAAATCGCAGATAAATGTTTGATACAATTAGCTTATGCAATAGGAGTATCAAAACCTCTATCCATTTATGTTGACTTGTTCAGCAATGATGAAGAAAAAAATTTGCATGTTGAAAAACTTATAAAAGAAAATTTTGATCTAAGCCCTAGAGGAATAAGAGAAATGCTAGGATTAAATAAACCAATATATGAAAAATCAGCTGCCTATGGTCATTTTGGTAGGGATCCGGGTAATGATGGATCATTTTCATGGGAAAAAACTGATAAAGCATCAGTATTTACCAAGTAAATAAAGTTGAAAAATTAAGAAAAATACTTATATTTACCTGACATTATTGAAATTTCAAAATGGGCTTCGGCCCATTTTTTTTTGGAAGGAATAAATGCTTAATAGAAGAGCAGATAAATTAGAGCTTATAAGAATAGCAGAGGCTGTTGCCCTAGAAAAATCTATTGATAAAGAGCTTATTATTAATTCTATGGAAACTGGCATAGCGAAGGCCGCAAAATCTAAATTTGGACAAGACAATGAGATTGAAGTTCAAATTAATAGAGAAAATGGTGAAATTGGTATTTTTAGAAAGCTTACTATCACTGATAATCCAGAAAACTTAAATACTGAAATAAGCCTTAAAGACGCTCATAAAATAAGTAGTGATAATAAAGAAAAGAAAATTGGCGATACTATTCTGCAAGAATTACCTTCATTTGATTTTGGAAGAATAGCAGCCCAAACTGCAAAACAAGTAATAAGTTTTAATGTGAGAGAGGCTGAAAGAGATAGACAATTTAATGATTTTAAGGACAAAAAAGATACAATATTGAGTGGAATAGTTAAAAGACTCGAGTTTGGAAATGTTATTGTTGATTTAGGTAGAACTGAAGCAATAATTCAAAAAAATGAAATGATACCAAGGGAAAACATAAAAGCTGGAGATCGTATAAAAGCTTATTGTAGCGACGTAAGAAGGGAGCCAAGAGGACAACAAATTTTTTTATCAAGAGCACATCCAAAATTTATGGAAAAATTATTTATACAAGAGGTACCAGAAATTTATGATGGTCTTATTGAGATTATTTCCTCAGCAAGAGATCCTGGAAGTAGAGCTAAGATTTGTGTTAAAGCAATAGATAATTCTCTAGATCCTGTTGGAGCATGCGTTGGTATGAGAGGAAGCAGAGTGCAAGCTGTAGTAAATGAATTACAAGGTGAAAAAATAGATATAGTTAATTGGTCAGAGGATCCAGCTGTTATAGTTTCTAACGCTCTTTCTCCCGCAGAAGTACAAAGAGTAAATGTTGATGAAGATAATAAAAAATTGGACGTAATTTTAAATGAAGAAAATCTAAGTAAAGCAATTGGAAGAAGAGGTCAAAATGTAAGACTTGCAACAAAATTAATGAATTATGAAATTAATATTATGACAGATCAGGAGGATTCGGAGAAAAGACAAACAGAATTTAAAGAGAAGACCGAAAACTTTGTAAAAAATTTAGAATTAGATGAAACACTTGGTCAACTTTTAGTTGCTGAGGGTTTTTCTTCAATTGACGATTTAAAAGACTCTACAGTTGAAAATATTGTAAAAATAGAAGGTATAGAGGAAGATACAGCTAAAGAACTTTTGGAAAGAGCAAATGAATTTTACAAAAAAGATCAAGAAGAAATTTCAAAAAAAATAAAAGAACTTGGACTTGAGAATGATTTAATTAATCATGAGGGGCTTACACCAGGAATGCTAGTTACTCTTGGAGAGCAAAAAATACTTACACTAAATGATTTTGCTGATCTTGCATCAGACGAACTAACGGGTGGTTATGATATTGTAAAAGGGGAAAGAGTAAAAATCAAAGGCTATTTGGAAGATTTTGCGCTATCAAAAAAAGAGTCTGACGATTTAATCATGTCAGCAAGAAATAAAGTTTATAAAGATTGAGAGATGAGTTATGGACAAAAAAAAAACCAAATTAAAACTATCAGGAAACCTAAAGAGATCCATATCAAATATTGAGAGAGCTAAAACTCAAGGTAAAAATTCTGTATTAATTGAAAAGAAAAATAGTAAATTTTCAAATAAAAGGTCCTTTAATTTTAATCGACAAGATGTCAACTCAAAAAAAACCAACCCAATAAAACTTACAACTACAAACTCCGAAAAACCAAAAGTCCCTTCTAATGATTATGAAAAAAGAAAACTTGCAGAGCAGAGAGCTACAAGAAGATTAAAAGCAGATCCTGAAAAGAAGGATATAAAAGGCAAAACTAGCTCAAAAAGAAGGGAGCTTAAATTAACAGTTTCAAGAGCTTTAAGCGGCGATGATGAGGGTAGAGCAAGAAGTTTAGCGTCATTAAAGAGAGCTAAGCAAAAAGAGAATAGAAGTATACAAAAAGACAATGCAATAGAAAGTTTAAAACCTGTAAAAAGAGACGTAAATATCCCGGAAATTATTACAATTAGAGAATTAGCTAATAGAATGGCAGAGCAATCTAGCAGCATTATTAAACATCTTTTAGGAATGGGTGTTACCGCCACTATAAATCATTCAATAGATTCAGATACTGCCGAATATCTTGTGAAAGAGTTTGGACACAATCCTATTAAAGGGGAAAAAGCGGATGAGATTATAAAAAAAATTAAAGAGATAAAGCCAGAAAACTTAAAAAGCAGACCACCAATAGTTACAGTTATGGGCCACGTAGATCATGGAAAAACCTCAGTGCTTGATGTTTTAAGAAAAACAAATGTTGTTTCAGGAGAGTTTGGAGGGATAACTCAACATGTAGGTGCTTACCAAATTGATCATAATTCTAGCAAAATTACATTTATAGATACACCAGGACATGCTGCTTTCACCCAAATGCGTGCTAGAGGGTCAAAACTTACCGATATCGTAGTGCTAGTAGTTGCAGCGGATGATGGAGTAAAACCTCAAACAATCGAGTCTATAAAACATGCAAAAGCTGCAAAAGTTCCAATTGTTGTGGCTATCAATAAATGTGATTTACCAGAGGCAGATCCTCAAAAAATTAAAAATCAATTATTAGAACATGAACTAATTGCTGAAGAATTGTCGGGAGATACTTTAATGGTTGAAATTTCAACAAAAACTAAGCAAAATCTTTCTAAGTTAGTTGAGTCAATAATTCTTCAGTCCGAACTATTAGATTTAAGGGCGGATTATAATGTAAAAGCTAGCGCTGTAGTACTAGAGTCCAAAGTTGATATTGGAAGAGGTCCAATTGCAAATATAATTATCACTAATGGAACCCTTAAAAAAGGTGATTACTTTGTTAGTGGTCTTAAGTGGGGTAAGGTTAGAGCGATAATAAATGATTTAGGACAAAATATTTATGAGGCATATCCTGCGACCCCAGTTGAAGTTTTAGGTATAAATGGCGCATCTAAGTCAGGTGATGATTTTGTGGTATTGGAAAATGAAAAAGAGGCAAAATCATTATGCGATGCTAGAATTCAAGAATCTAAAATTGGCAAAAACCCAATTACTTTTGCAACACAAGAATCTGCTTTTACCGATAAGAAAACTGAAGAATTAAATATCATTATAAAATCAGATGTACATGGATCATCCGAAGCAATAATTAGCGCTGTTATGCAAATAAAACATGATGAAATAAAACCAAAAATAATACTTTCTGACATTGGAATGATTACGGAAACTGATGTAAGTTTGGCAAAAGCTTCAAATGCATTGCTTATCGCTTTTAATGTTAAACCAACAAAAGAAGCTAAAAAACTAGCAGAACAGGAAAAAATATCTATATCATCATACAATATAATTTATGAAGTGCTAGATTTCATAAAAAAAAGGATGTCTGGATTATTATCACCAGATGTTGAAGAACAAGTCATTGGATCAGCAGAAATACTCGAAATTTTTAAAGTATCTAAAGTGGGAAAAGTAGCTGGCTCAAAAGTTATAGACGGTGAGATTTTAAATGATGCTAATGCAAGGGTTATAAGGGACGGTGCCATAATTTATAATGGAAAAATAAATACAATTTTTAGAGAAAAAAACCAAGCAAAACAGGTTTCAGCTGGTTTAGAGTGTGGAATAACTCTCAAGGATTTTAATGACTTTCAGAAAAATGACATAATAGAGGCTTACAACTCTAAAATAACAGAAAGAAGAATATGAGATCAAAAAAAAATGCTAGAACTCTATCACAAAGACAATTAAGAGTAGGGGAAATGATAAAACAAGCTTTAGGTAACATCTTCATGAGGGGTGAAGCAAAGTTACCAAATATTGAGACAAGCAACATAACAGTTACTGAGGTTAGGATGAGCCCAGACCTTAAAACTGCTAAAGCATTTGTTTTACCGCTTGGAGGTAAAAATGCAAATGAGATTATAGATATTTTAAAAGAATTTTCATTTGTAGTTAGAAAAACACTTTCAAAAAAAATTACAATGAAATTTCTACCAAAAATATTATTTGTAAAGGATGAGTCATTTGACTATGCCGAAAAAATAGAAAACTTAATTAAAAATACCAACAGACAGGAAAAACATGAATAAGAAAGCAAAAGAAGTAGCAATTCACGATAAAGACACTGGTTCATCAGAAGTTCAGATAGCTTTATTGACTGAAAAAATTGAAAGTTTATCAAAACATATGAATTTGTTTAAGAAAGACAAACATTCATCTGTTGGTTTATTGAAAGCAGTAAACAAAAGAAAAAAATTATTAGATTATCTAAAAAGAAATAAATTAGAATCTTATAAAGATGTAATAAGTAAACTAAATATTAGAAAGTAGTAAAATGTTTAAAGAGTTTAAAAAAGAGATTGAATTAAATGGCAAAAAAATAAAATTAGAAACAGGTAAAATTGCAAGACAAGCCGATGGAGCTGTTATAGCAACTTGTGGTGAAACAGTTGTGCTAGCAACAGTAGTAGGAGCTAAAAAAGTAAATCCTGAAGTTGATTATTTTCCGTTATCTGTAAATTATCAAGAGAAATATTATGCTGCAGGAAAAATTCCAGGTGGATATTTTAAAAGGGAAGCAAGACCGACTGAAAGTGAAACATTAATTTCAAGATTAATTGACAGACCTATAAGACCATTATTCCCCGATGAATTCAAAAATGAGGTTCAATTACTTCCAACAGTAATATCGTACGATAAAGAAAACGAGGCTGATATTTTATCTATCATCGCTTCATCTGCAGCTTTAGCAATATCCGGAATGCCATTTCTTGGACCGATTGGAGCATCACGAGTTGGATTTATAGACGGAAAATATGTTTTAAATCCTTCAAAAATAGAATTGGAAAAATCAAAGCTAGATCTTGTTGTTGCAGGAACTAAAGATGCAGTTCTTATGGTTGAGTCTGAAGCAAATGAATTAACAGAAGATGAGATGTTGAATGCTGTTAAATTTGGTCATGAAAATTTTGTTCCAGTCATTAAAATGATTGAGGAGTTAGCTAAAGAATGCAGAAAACCAGATTGGGTTGTTGAGAAAAAAGATTTATCTGAAGTAAAGAAAAAATTAGAAAAGGAATTTACTGGAGATCTGAAAAAGGCTTTTTCTACAAGAGACAAGCAAGATAGGTCAAATCAAATATCTGAAATTACTGAAAAAGCAAAAAAACTCTATGAAGATGATGAAAATTACACTGAGCTAGATGTAAATTACGAGCTTAAAAATTTAGAAAAAAGAATTGTACGAACAGATATTCTAAAAAATAAAAATAGAATCGACGGTAGGGGTTTAGCGGATGTTAGACCAATAATGTGCGAAGTGGGTATATTACCAAGAGTTCACGGATCTGCTCTTTTTACAAGAGGAGAAACTCAAGCAATTGTAACTACCACATTAGGAACTTCAGACGATGAACAAAGAATTGAAAGTTTAGACGGTCTTCAAAGAGAAAGATTTATGCTCCACTACAATTTCCCACCATTTTCAGTTGGTGAAACTGGACGGATTGGTACAGGTAGAAGAGAAATTGGTCATGGCAAGCTTGCTTGGAGAGCAATCAATTCATCTTTGCCACCAAAAGATAGTTTTCCTTATACATTTAGAATAGTATCAGAAATCACAGAGTCTAATGGATCATCTTCAATGGCAACTGTTTGCGGTTCATCTTTAGCATTAATGGATGCAGGAGTTCCAATTAAAGAACCAGTAGCAGGTATTGCAATGGGATTAATTAAAGAAGGTGACGATTTTAGTGTACTGTCAGACATTCTTGGAGACGAAGATCATTTAGGTGATATGGATTTTAAAGTTGCTGGAACTAAAGAAGGCATCACGTCCCTACAAATGGATATTAAAATTACAGGTATAACATTTGAAATTATGGAGCAGGCTTTAAAACAAGCAAAAGATGGAAGAATTCATATTCTTGGTGAGATGAATAAAGCTTTAGCTAAATCAAGAGACAATGTTGGAAAACATACTCCTAAAATGGAAAAAATTACTGTTGATAAAAAAGATATCGCAACAGTGATTGGCAAAGGTGGAGCAACAATAAGAGAGATTGTTGAAAAATCAGGAGCAAAAGTTGATGTTAACGACGAAGGTGTTGTAACAGTAGCTGCTCCAGATGAAGATTCTAGAAATAAAGCGATGCAAATGATTAAAGATTTAACTGCAAAAGCTGAATTAAATAAAATTTATAATGGTAAAGTTATGAAAATTATGGAATTTGGTGCATTCGTAAACTTCTTAGGTAAACAAGATGGTCTAGTTCATATTTCTGAACTTGCAGATAAAAGAGTCGCTAAAGTGACTGATGTTGTAAAAGAAGGGGATGAAGTAAAAGTAAAAGTAATCGGTTTTGATAGAGGAAAAGTTAAACTTTCAATTAAACAAGCAGCCATATAAAAAATAGAATATGCAAAATCAAGAAATAATAAAAATAATTGAAAACTTAAAAGGTAGAAAAGGTTATGAGGAAAAAAAAGCATCTAAGTTAGGATTTTCTTCACTTTACGCTTATTTTGAGGATAAAATTTTAAAAGAAAAACAGGCTATAGAAGATTAAAAAAAAGAATTAGAAAAAACTAAGTCTGACGAAAAATCCAAAAATAAAGAAAAGAAAAGCTGCGGTTGTTGTTAAGCACCTTTAAAAAACAAAAAAAGTCGCAGTGATTTTTAGATTTAAATAACTATTTATTATCAAAAATAAAAAGAAAGGAACATTAATGAAAAAAATATTATTAGCTTTAACTTTAATTATATTTTCAACCTCTGCCTTTGCTGGCTCGTGTCCGATGTTAGCTGGAGAGATAAAAACAAAGATTGAAAAAGCTCAGGAACTTCATGATGCTGGTATGAAAGCACATTCTGATGGAGATCATTCAAAATCAGAAGAACTTTTAAACGAAGCACTTGATCTTTTTAAAAGTTAATTAAATAAGGGGTTTGGGGCACCTGGCAACAGAACGCCCCGTCTAATCTAAATTAATTATACTTTCTTTTATTGTTTCTGAAATCACCTTGGCACCTTCATAATTTGGATGAACTCCATCACTTTGATTAAACTTTGGATTTAATGCCACTTCTTTTAGTAAAAAAGGTATTAAATTTAAATCATATTCCTCTGCTAACTTAGGAAAAATATCATCGAATTTCTTTTTATATGCTAATCCGTTTGTTGGAGATGCTTTCATGCCTGCCAAAATTATCTTTATATTTTTATTTTTTACAATTTCTATAATTTTCCTTAAATTATTTTCTGTTTGATCTGGATTAATTCTTCTAAGCATATCATTTGCGCCTAATCCTAAAACAATCAAATCGATATCATTATCAGAGGTATATTCCTCAATTCTATCCAATCCATCCTCTGAAGTATCTCCAGAATCACTTCCATTTACCACTTTGATATTATATCCAGCTTCTTTTAAATCATTTTCTAAAATTATTGAAAGTGCTTGGTTTTCCTTTAAACCGTAACCAGACATTAAACTATCTCCGAACAATAAAATTTCATTTACATCATCTAACTCATTAGTTTTGCTACAACTAGTCAAAAGCAGGCTGAATAGAAGTATTTTAAAAAATATTAAAAAATTATTTTTCAATCCTACTTATTTATTTTGTGTTTAATTTTACTTACTAAGAAAATAGCAATAGCACTTACTACAGCAAATACTTCAAGCGCATGTCCAGAGTCGCCAAGTATCATTTGAACTATGTAAAATATAATACAAACAATAAACCAAATCAGAATTAACATTGATTATGTTATATTTTTTGGGTCAGGCATTCCGACTTTATTATATCCAGCATCTACGTAATGAATCTCACCTGTAACTCCACCAGCCATATCACTTAACAAATATAAAGCTGAATTTCCGACATCGAGATTATCTACATTTCTCTTTAAAAAAGAGTGATCAGCATTCCACTTATATAAAAATTTCGCATCACCGATTGCAGATGCTGCCAAAGTTTTAATTGGTCCTGCACTTATAGCATTTACTCTTACTCCTTTATACCCAAGATCTCTTGCAAGATATTTCACACTTGCTTCTAAAGCTGCTTTGCAAACGCCCATTACATTATAATTGGGTATTGCTTTATTTGCTTCATAACTTAAGGTAATCATGCTTCCGCCCTGCTTCATTATTTTTGATGCTTCTTTTGCAACCTCTGTAAATGAAAAGCATGAAATTAACATACTTCTTAAAAAGTTTTCTCTTGTTGTATTTAGATATTCTCCTGATAATTCAGATTTATCTGAAAATGCTATAGCATGCACTACAAAATCAATCTCACCCCATTTAGACTTTACATTCTCAAAAAGCTTTACAACTTCCTCTTTCTTTTCAACATCACAACTAAAAGTTAAATTTGAATTTAATTTTTCTGCTAATGGAACTACTCTTTTTTTAAGAGCATCTCCTAAATATGTAAAAGCTAATTCCGCCCCAGCTTCAGCTAATTTTTGTGATATTCCCCAAGCAATAGATCTTTCATTGGCAACGCCCATGATTAATCCTTTTTTGCCTTTCATTAAGCTCATTATTAAACTTTCTCAAAAACTAAAGTTGCATTCGTTCCACCAAAACCAAAACTATTAGACATTATAGAATTTAAGGAAACATCTTTTTCTACTTTTGTAACAATTGGATATTTTTTTGCTTCATCATCCATATCAACAATATTTGCAGAAGCTGAAATGAAATTATTTTTCATCATTATTAAACTATAAACAGCCTCATGAACCGAAGTAGCTCCTAGCGAATGTCCAGATAGTGATTTAGTTGAACTTATTTTCGGTTTATAGTCTTTAAATACTTCACCTACTGCCTTTAATTCAGTAATATCTCCAACAGGCGTTGATGTCCCGTGAGTATTTATATAATCAATTTTATTTTTTGCAGTTTTTAAAGCCATTTGCATACATCTAACCGCGCCTTCTCCAGATGGAGCTACCATATCGTAACCATCAGATGTTGCACCATAGCCAGTTAATTCTGCATAAATCTTTGCACCTCTTGCTTTTGCATGTTCATATTCTTCAAGCACTAAAACTCCACCACCACCTGATATAACAAATCCATCTCTAGTTTTATCATAAGGTCTTGATGCTTTATCTGGTGTATCATTGTATTTGGATGATAAAGCGGTCATCGCATCAAACATTGCTGTCATTGCAAAGTGAACTTCATCACTTCCGCCTGCAAAGATAATATTTTGTTTTCCTAGTTGAATTAATTCCATTGCATTACCGATACAGTGTCCACTTGTAGCGCATGCAGAACTTATGGTGTAATTTACACCTTTTATTTTAAATGGTACAGCCAGAGTTGCTGAGGCTGTACTTGCCATAGTTCTTGGTACTACGAATGGTCCCATTTTTTTTGGATTTTTTTCTCTAGTTTTATCTGCAGCCAAAATTACATTTTCAATTGAAGGTCCCCCTGACCCCATTACCATTCCTGTAGAAATATTACTTACGTCTTTTTTCTCTAAACCAGAGTCTTTTACTGCTTCATTCATAGCAATATAATTGTAAGCTGAACCTTTTCCCATAAATCTAATAACTTTTCTATCTACGTGATCTTCTAACTTTATATTTGGCAACCCATGAACATGGCTCTTAAGATTGAATTCTTTATACTCTTCAGAAAAAGTAATACCTGATTTTGAATTAATAAGAGAATTGTAAACTTCATTTTGATTATTGCCCAAACAAGAAACTACACCAATTCCAGTTACTACTACCCTTTTCATTATTTGAACAACCCTACTTTTAAATTTTCAGCAGAATATATTTTTTTATCATCCGCTTTAAGAATTCCATTTGCTAAACCTACTGTTGTACCCTCTTTTACTAAAATTCTCTTCATATCAATTTCATACGTTGCAATTTTAACATTTTTTAATACTTCACCTGTAAACTTAACTGCCCCAACACCTAACGCTCTACCTCTTCCAGGGTTTCCAAGCCAGCCTAAATAGAATCCAACTAGTTGCCACATTGCATCAAGTCCAAGGCATCCAGGCATAACAGGGTCCTCTTTAAAATGACAATCAAAAAACCATAACTCATTTTTAATATCTAATTCTGCTTTTAAAACTCCTTTTCTAAAAGCACCTTTATTTTCCTCAATTTCTGTAATTCTGTCAAACATCAGCATTGGTGGCAATGGAAGTTTTGCATTCCCAGGTCCAAAAAGCTCACCATTACCGCACTTTATTAGGTCATCGTAATTGTATGCTGATTTTTTTTCCATAAAATTTGTTCTTTAATACTGTAATTAGATAATTTACAATATACAATCAGATTTGAACTGATAAATTAGGCTAAATAATGAATAATAATACTCATTTTGAGGAAAAATTAAGATCTGCAGGCTTAAGAACTACTAAGCAAAGATTAAAAATGTGTGAAATTCTTTTTGACAGAAAAAAGACTTTTCATTTTACTATAGATGATCTTCGAAAAATTTTAAAAAAGAAATTAGATATTAAAATATCTCAAGCTACAATTTATAATACAATAAATGCCTTTAAGAACAAAGGTTACATAAAGGAAATTTCATTAAATTCTGATAAAACATATTACGATACAAATGTAACAAATCACCACCATTTTTATAACGAGACTACTAGTGAACTTATTGACTTTCATGATAAAGATGTCGAAGAAATTAAATTGAGAAAAAGCCTCCCAGGAAAAAAAATTAAATCAATAGAGGTTTTGGTTAAAGTTTCTAATAAATAACAATAATTATTCACATTTAATAAAGTAGGACAAAAAAACACTTTAGAATCATTCTAATATATTGACATATGTTGCAAACTCATTAAATTAGAACCGTGAGTAAAGAAATTTTAAAAGAACAGTCAAAATGTCCATTTACGGGAGCTGGGACACCACCAAAACATCCAACTGGAAAAGGAACTTCCAATAGAGACTGGTGGCCGAACAGTCTTAATCTTAAAATACTAAGCCAGCATTCTAGATTAGTAAATCCGATGGATAAAAAATTTAGTTATGCGAAGGAATTTAAGAAACTAAATTATAAAGCTCTTAAAAAAGATCTACATAAATTAATGACAGACTCACAAAATTGGTGGCCGGCTGATTACGGTCATTACGGTCCATTATTTATAAGACTTGCTTGGCACGCGGCAGGTACATACAGAACTGGCGATGGAAGAGGAGGTGCTGGTACGGGTAATCAGCGTTTCGCTCCACTAAACAGTTGGCCGGATAATGTTAACTTAGATAAAGCAAGACTCTTACTGTGGCCTATAAAGAAAAAATATGGAAAAAGAATTTCTTGGGCAGACTTATTTATTTTAGTTGGTAACGTTGCACTAGACTCCATGGGTTTCAAAACTTTTGGTTTTGGGGGTGGTCGTGAAGATATTTGGGAACCAGAGGAAGATATTTATTGGGGATCAGAAAAAGAATGGTTAGGCGTAAATAGATACAGCGGAAAAAGAGATTTAGAACAGCCATTAGGAGCCTCTCACATGGGATTAATTTATGTTAACCCTCAAGGTCCTGATGCAAATCCTGATCCATTATTAGCAGCACATGATATTAGAGAAACATTTGGTAGAATGGCAATGAATGATTATGAAACTGCAGCATTAGTTGCAGGTGGACACACATTCGGAAAATCTCACGGGGCAGCTCCAGAGTCTCATAAAGGTCCAGAACCAGAAGGTTCAAAAATTCATGAACAAGCAACTGGTTGGAATAGTAATTATAAAAGCGGAAAAGGAGTTGATACTATCAGCTCTGGAATAGAAGGCGCTTGGACACAAAATCCTATTAAGTGGGATATGGGATACTTAGATTGTTTATATGGTCATGAATGGGAACTAACCAAGAGTCCTGCAGGTGCACATCAATGGACACCGAAAAAAAATGGTCAAGAAATTAAAATGGTTCCAGATGCACATGAGAGAGGAAAAAAACATCCTCCAATGATGCAAACTACTGATATTTCATTAAAAGTTGATCCAAGTTACGGGCCAATAACAAGACATTTTCATAAAAATCCAAAAGAATTCCACGATGCTTTTGCTAGAGCATGGTTTAAGCTTACGCACAGAGACATGGGCCCAAGAGCGTGTTATTTAGGTCCAGATGTGCCAAAAGAGCAATTAATTTGGCAAGATCCAGTACCAAAACAAAAATACAAAATTAAAAAAAGTGAAATCAAAAAACTTAAAGCGCAAATTTTAAAATCAGGGCTTAAAACTTCAGAATTAGTATCAACCGCGTGGGCATCTGCATCGACTTTTAGAGGTTCCGATAAAAGAGGTGGAGCAAACGGAGCAAGATTAAGACTTGAACCTCAAAAAAATTGGGAAGTAAATAAAGTTTCAAAAACAGACAAGGTTATTAAAATATTGGAAAAAATAAAGAAGCAATTTGATAGTAAAAAGAAATCAGTTTCAATTGCTGACTTGATTGTCTTAGGTGGTTGTGTTGCCATTGAAAAAGCTGCCAAAAAATCTGGTCATAAAGTTGAAGTTCCTTTTTCTGCAGGTAGAGGTGATGCATCCCAAGATCAAACTGATATAAATTCATTTGGTTTATTAGAACCAAAAGCAGATGGATTTAGAAATTATTTAAATTCAGACACAAATATTTCAGCAGAAGAGCTTTTAGTAGATAAAGCACAGCTTATGAGATTGACAGCGCCAGAAATGACAGTTTTAATCGGCGGCATGAGAGTGCTGAACGCTAATTATGATGGATCAGATAATGGTGTATTCACAAAAAAACCTGGTTCATTATCTAATGATTACTTTAAAAATCTATTAGACATGAACACAACTTGGAAAGAAGTCGATAAAAAAGAGCAGTTATTTGTAGGCAAAGATAGAAATACAAATAAAGTCAAATGGAAAGGCACCAGAGTAGATCTAATATTTGGCTCTAATTCTCAATTAAGAGCTATTGCTGAAGTGTATGCTTGTGAGGACGGAGAGAAAAAATTTATAAGTGATTTTGTAGCAGCTTGGACAAAAGTAATGAATTCAGACAGATTTGATTTAAAACTTAACTAGGCTATAATTAGCTTATGACTGAATTAACTAGAGGAATATTTCAAACCAGCAAATCGTTTTATGATAGTAACAAAGGTTCGTTATTAAGAACTTTAATCTACACATTAGGACATTTTGCGATTGCTATTACAGTTTTAATGTTAATAGCAGACGTATCGTTTATGATTGCATTAACAGATGCTATCGTAGAGCCTTTAGCTAATGCGGTATGGTACTTTGTGCTAGATAAAATCTGGACGAGCAAATTGAGTAAGAAAAAATAACACTAGTCTTTTCCCCACACATTATCCATATGAATCCATCCTGAATAATTTTGACTACTAACTTGGCACCAATTTTTTTTACATTTTTCTAGAAAAAACAATTTACCACTCTCAATATTTGCAATAGGTTTTGAGTTTGAAGTAGGTTTTTTAAAAAGAATTCTGTTTGATAAAACTATTACAGAATTTATTTTTTTCAATTGAGAGATATGTATCCATCCACTATTTTTTTTATAGTCAATTACTTTTCTAAAGTTCTCTTTTTTATCAATGACTTTTACTGGTAAATATTTTTTCTTATAAATAAATTTTACAGGATAATCTAAACCTGGACCAATTCTAACATTAACTTTAGAATTTTTGAGCATTAAATAGTAATTTTCGTTACTAAATGCACCAGTACAAAAAAAAATCAAAATAAGAAAAATTATCTTTTTCGGCATATACAGTTCTTTTTTTTTGAAAACCTGGTTTGTCTAAAAGTCAAATTTAATAGATCTATTATTAAAATTTTATTTTTTAATTCATTTTTTAGACCCAATATATATTTAAGAACCTCATTTGCTTGTATGTTTCCCACGATACCTGCAACAGGACCTAAAATTCCATCAGTCTCGCAGTTTAAAACCTCTTCATTAACCTCTGATTGATAGAAACATTTTAAACATGCCACATCATTCTTTTTAAAATTAAATGAAAAAATATGACCATTATATCCACTTATAGCACCGACTATAAATATTTTTCTTAATTTATTTGCTAAATAATTCAATAAAAATTTTGTCTTAAAGTTATCTGATCCATCTACAATAATGTCAAATTGATTTAATATTTTATAAGCATTTTTATTATTAAATTTATTTTTGTAAATTTTAGTTTTAACGTCAGGATTAATATCAATTATTTTTTTTTTTAACACCTCAACTTTATATTTTCCTATATCCTTCAATGTATAAATTGATTGACGATGTATGTTTGAGGCATCTACTTTATCGTGATCAACTATGCCTATTTTACCCACTCCTGCTCTAGATAAATAGTCAACAATTGGACAGCCAAGACCGCCGACCCCTACAATCAAAACATTCGAATTAAGTATTTTTTTTTGACCTATCGTTCCAACATTTTTCAGAACCATTTGTCTTGAATATTTTTCTATCTGCTTTATGGAAAGACTTATCCTCATTTGCCAGTAGAACCAAAACCTCCACTTCCTCTAATTGTTTTAGGAAGTTCATTTACCTCTTCAAATTCGATTTTTAATACTGGCATGAGAATCATCTGTGCTATTCTATCATCACAATTTACCACAAATTCATTTTCACCATGATTAAAGATTATTACTTTAAGTTCGCCTCGATAATCACTATCAATAGTCCCTGGAGTGTTAAGAACACCAATACTTTGTTTAGCTGCTAATCCAGATCTTGGTCTTATTTGAACTTCAAATTCCTCAGGAAACGCTATTGAAATTCCAGTTGGAATTAAAGCTGAACATCCAGGCTTGATTTTAATTGGGTTTTCAATAAATGCCATTAAATCCATCCCTGATGAGCCACTAGTTTTATATTTTGGCAACTTTACTTTTGGATCAAGCCTTTTTACTAAAACTTTAACCATTAATTATTACAGATTTGAAACAATTTTTTTTACAATTTTGTAAGCAATTACAGATTTTTTATCTTTGGATATATTTTCAATTTCACCGTTTTTATACAAGATGCTTACTTCATTAAAATCTGAGTCAAAGCCTATCTCGTTATTAGAAACATCGTTTGCAATTAACCAATCACAATTTTTTTCATTTATTTTCTTTTGTGAATTCTCGATTACATCATTGGTTTCAGCGGAAAAACCTATAACCAATTTAGGTCTCAAGGAATTATGGTTTGAAACATGTTTTAAAATATCAATATTTTTTTCTAAATTAAGGCTATAATTTTCTTTATTTTTAATTTTATTTACGTTTACGTCTTTGACTTTAAAATCTGCAACAGCAGCAGAAAAAATTGCCACATCCACAGGCAGTTTCTCAATTACGGCATCAAACATCTCTTTTGCTGAATTAACATTGATTATTTTTACATCTTTAATTGGATCAAGTTGCGTTGGACCCGATATAAGAGTTGTATTAAACCCACTTTTTCTAAGTGAATTTGCTAGCTCATAACCTTGTTTTCCACTTGATTTGTTAGTTATATATCTTACTGGATCAATAAATTCTTTGGTAGGTCCGGCAGTAACAAGTGCTTTCAGGCCATTATTTTTTTTTAATTCTTTAAATTTTTTCTCCAAATAATTAATTATCTCTATTGGTTCGGTCATTTTACCTTCACCATATTCCCCACATGCCATATCACCGATATCTGGACCTATAAATTCATGACCCATATTTTTTATAATATTTATATTGTTTTGATTGGATTTATTTTCCCACATTCTAACGTTCATAGCTGGAGCAATATAAAATTCTTTATCTGCAGCCAACAATACAGTTGACGCTAAATCGTCTGCATTAGCATTTGAAATTTTTGATAATGTATTTGCAGTTGCTGGAGCAATTAATATTATATCTGCCCACCTAGATAGTGAAATATGATCCATCTCAGCTTCAGAACTTGGATCAAATAAATCCGTATAAACTTTTTCTTGAGATAAAGCAGCAACAGAAAGAGGTGTTACAAATTTAATAGCATTCTTGGAAAGAATACTTTTAACTAAGCTACCTTTTTTTTTAAGAAGTCTAATTAATTCCAAAGACTTATAGGCAGCAATTCCGCCTGTTATTACTAATAAAATTTTTTTATTTTTTAATTCGCTCATTTTGAGATTAAAATACTATGAAACCTATAAATACAAGCAATAATAAACCAATAATACTTTGATTTCTAAAGGATTTCATTTCTAGTTCTTTATTTTTCATTGCAGAGTAAGAATTTGAATTTTGAGGAATTTGACCACTAGCAAGAAATGTTAGCGCTTGATTTGCTTTTTCCATCATTTGCGGTAATTCAGGAAGTTTTTTTAAAACCTCTGCAGAGTCTTTTAAAGTTTCAGTAAAATTATTTATTGGATCTTTGGTTTCTCTAAGCCATTTTTCTAGAACTGGCCTTGAAGTTTCCCAAATATTAGTTTCTGGATTAAGTTTTCTTGCAACACCTTCAACCACAACCATTGTTTTTTGTAACAAGAGCAGCTGAGGTTGAGTTGGCATGTTAAATTTCTCTGTAATATCAAATAACTGTTTAAGTAATCTACCACCTGAAATATCCTTAACAGATTGACCAAAAATCGGCTCACCTATCGATCTCAAAGCTTGAGCGAGTTCATCAACATTCACATTATTAGGAACTAAGCCTGCTACGAGATGGACTTCTGCCACTTTTTTATAATCTCTTTGAATAAAACCAAATAAAATCTCTGCCAAGTATCTTCTATTTAGTTTATCTATTCTACCCATTATACCAAAATCAATCGGTACAATCTGTCCACTTTCATTTATAAACAAATTACCTTGATGCATATCTGCATGAAAAAAACCATCTCTTACCGCATGTCTTAAAAAATGTTGAATTATATTTGATGCTATATTTTTCGTATCTATATTTTTTTCATTAATTAAATCTCTTTCTCTTATCGAAACACCATCAACCCAATCTAAAGTCAAAACTTTTTCACTAGTATAATTCCAGTATATTTTAGGTACAAAAAATCCCGAGTCATTTTTTGTATTTTCAGCGAATTCGTTTGCGGCCGCTGCCTCAAATCTTAAATCCATTTCATGATTAGTAATTTCTTTAAGAAGAAAAACTACTTCTATTAATTTAAGTCTCTTTGTTTTTGATACTGTGCTTTGAATTATATAAGCTAGAAGCATTAAAGCATCTATCTCCTCATTAAAAACTTTCCTGATTTCAGGTCTTAATATTTTAATTGCTACATCTTTTACTGTACCATCATCATTAATTTGCGCTTTATGAACTTGTGCAATAGATGCTGCAGCCAATGGTTCACTAAGGTTTAAAATAGAATTAAAATTATCGACGCCCAAATTTTCCTTTAAAATATTTTTAGCCTCTGACATTGTAAATGGAGGCAATCTATCTTGAAGTTTCTCTAATTTTTTTGAAACTTCCTCTCCAATTATATCTGGTCGTGTAGCTAAAAACTGACCTAGTTTGATAAAAGTTGTACCCATACCTTGGATGGATTCGCATAGTTTGTCCTCATCAGATTTATTATCCAAGGAATCATTTTTTTTGGAAAATGAAAAGGCAAAAACGCTAAGTAAAATTTTGATAATAAACGGTGGTTGATGAATTCTGGAAACTATTTCGACCGCATCAGATTTAGCCAATCTTCTTGCAATCCTGAACAAAATATAAAATTTTTTTAACATTAAACCTTCCAACCAGAATGGATTGCAACTATTCCACCATTCAAATTTCTATATTTACAATTTGTAAATTTATTTTTTTCCATGCAATCAAGCAATTCCTCTTGATTAATAAACTTATCTATACTCTCAACTAAGTATTCATATGGTTTTTTATCCCCAACAATGAAATCACCTATTTTAGGTATTAATTTAGAATATTCTTTATAAATTTTTCTGAAATTTTCATTCTGAACTTTCGAAAATTCTAGGCATAAAAATTTTCCACCTGGTTTTAGAACCCTAAAAGCTTCTTTTAAAGATTTATTAATATTTTTGGTATTTCTTAATCCGAAGCTAATTGTATAAAAATCGAAATAATTACTTTTAAATTTTAAATTTTCAGCTGAATTTACGAACCATTTTATATTATCAATATTTTTGAACTTTTTTTTCCCTTCATTTATCATATTTTTATTTGGGTCAACATTGTAAACAGCGCCATTATAATTAACAGACTCCATGAATAACTTACCAACATCTCCTGTACCACATCCAACATCTATTAATTTTGTATTTTTTGAAGGCGCCAACATATTTATTAAATCTTTCTTCCAAAGCCTGTGAATGCCAAGTGACATAAAATCATTCATTAAATCGTATTTGTTAGATACTTTGTCGAAGACCTTCTGAACAAGACCTTTATTATTTTGTAAAATTTGTTTCATTATAATTTTTAAATTATCTGTTAATATAATACTAAATGCCAGAATTGCCAGAAGTAGAAATTGTCAAACAGTCACTTGTAAAAAACCTTAAATCACAAAAAGTTCTCAAAGTAATAGTTAGAAATAGAAATCTAAGATTTAAACTTCCAAAAAATTTTGAAAATATTATTAAAAATCGAAAAATTCTTAACATAAAAAGATTTTCTAAATATATAATTATAGAATTTTCAAATAAATTGTATTGTATATTACATTTGGGCATGTCTGGAACAATACATGTTATAAAAAAAAATAAGAAAAACTTAGTAACTAATACAAGTTTTTATCATTCACCATTTTTACCAAAAAAACATAACCATGTTGAATTAATATTCAAAAATTTAAGACTAGTTTACAATGATCCTAGAAGATTTGGATATTTCCTCATTTTGAACAATCCTATAAAGTTAAAAAATTTTATTAACAATTATGGCATTGAACCATTTAATAAAAATTTTAATTATAATTACGTAAAAAGTAAACTAAATGATAAAAAAAAAAATATAAAAAATTATCTTTTAGATCAAAAATTTGTCTCTGGAATTGGTAATATTTATGCGTCAGAAATTTTATTTCAAAGCAAAATTAACCCTCAAAAAAAATGTTGTGACCTTTCAGATTATGAATTAAATGACTTAGTTAAATATTCAAAAATTGTTCTAAATAATTCAATTAAAAAAGGTGGATCAAGTATTAGAAATTTTGTCAATACATCTGGTGATTTTGGTAGTTTTCAGAAATATTTTAAAGTTTATGAAAGAGAAGGCAAGAAATGTCCTAAAATGAATTGTGAAGGGAAAATCATGCGCATAGTTATTTCTAATAGATCTACTTTTTATTGTAATAATTGTCAAAAATAAAAAAATAAGCAGTTGACCATGCTTATTTCAGCAGTTATATCTCCTCGCGTTATGGCAAATACAAAATCCGCGATTAAAACTACTAGAAAAATATCTAGAGAGACTAAGGTTAATAAACTAAGAAAAAGTAGGTTTAGAAACGCTATAAAAAAGATGAACGTTTTAATTGAAAAAAAAAATAAAAAAGAAGCTCTAAATTTTTTACCTAAATTAAATTCTGAAATAATGAGAATTGCAAAAACCGGGATAATTAAAAAGGGAAATGCTTCAAGAAATTTGTCAAGAATTACAAAAAAAATAAACGCTCTTTAACAACCAGTAAGCGACA
>CACHOG010000005.1 GCA_902581445.1 uncultured Pelagibacteraceae bacterium | reverse complement strand
ACCTGTAGGACCTAACCCGCAAAGCTCAACACCTCTTACGTATAAATACAAAGGTATTACAGTCATAGGTCCAGCAAGTATAAAAATAAACATAAGCTTGGGGTTTTCTAAATTAAAATCGTTAACATTATTCTGAACTAGAAAATAAAAAGAGATAAGTATAATTGGTAAAATATATAAACTTTCTATTAGAAGTCCAATGTCAGTCTCAACATTAATTTTTTTTCTTAAAAGATTATAAAAGCTCCAACTTAAAGCAACAATCAGACCAACCCATGGTATCGAATTAAAATTTGAGAATAATAAATATAAAATTGAAAAAATTACGATTGATATAGAAATTTTACTCTTAAAAGTTAAAATTTCTTGAAAAAAAAAAAATCCAAGAAAAATACTTATGATTGGCATAATAAAATATCCAAAACTTGCATCTATTACACGATCTGTTGACACCGCATAAATCCAAACGGCCCAATTTGTAAAAATTAAAATTCCAGAAAAAAAAAGTATTATTAAATTTTTTTTATTTCTTAAAACTTTTTTTATATTATTAATTTTCGAAAATAAAATAGAAGTAATAACAAGCATTACTGTTGTCCATAAACTTCGATGAATTACAACTTCTATATGACCAGCAAAAGCTATATATTTAAAATAAATAACACCAATAAGACCCCACCAAATTGAACCTGCAGCTGTTAGAAAAATACCTTTATTAAAATTATTATTTTTTGGCACAATATTTAATGAATTAAACTATTTTATTCTTGAAATATATACTAATAATCGTAAAAGACTTTTTAGGAGAGATGGCTGAGCGGTTGAAAGCACCGGTCTTGAAAACCGGCAAAGGGGCAACTCTTTCCTGGGTTCGAATCCCAGTCTCTCCGCCACTATCAAAATTTTTCGAATTTCTTCAATATGAATATTAACTCTTCATTAATTTGATGTTTTAACTCTTTATTTTTTAAAGATTTTAAAATTTCATCATCTAAATTTATAAATTTGTCTAGTTGAATAAGTTGATTATAGTCTAATTCATTAATTATAGATTTTACAAAGCTAGTCATTAATATATCCATTTCTTTAGTTCCTCTATAAGAACTTCTATAAATAATCTTATTTTTAATACCTTCTTTATTTTGAGACATGGTTATATAAATAAACTATGAATGGTATAGAATACTTACTAACAAATATAAACAACATAAGTGGCATAGGAACAAAAACAGCTAGTTTATTTAAAAAAAAAAATATTAACACTATATTTGACCTTCTTTGGAATTTGCCCAGGGATTTTATTGATAGAAGCAGCATCATCAAAGTTAATGAACTAGAAATTGGAAAAGTGCAGACTTTGAAGGTTTTAGTTAAAAAATATAATTTTCCTAGAATAAGAAATTTGCCTAATAAAGTAATATGTGAAGATGATACTGGTACAATAGACTGTGTTTTTTTTAATAGTTATGAGGCATATATTAGGAAAATTCTTCCTTTGAATCATGAGATTATTATAAGTGGTAAAATAAATTTTTTTAATAAAAAATATCAAATTGTTAATCCAACACATATATCTACAGATGAAAATTCTATAAGGAAAGTCCAACCTAAATATAGTTTAACAGATGGCTTAAATGAAAAGAAATATCAAAAAATTATTAATAGTGTGTTAAAAAATTTGCCAGATTTAGATGAATGGTTAAGTAAAGATATATTAAAAAGATTTAACAATATTACTTGGAAAAATTCTATATTAGAACTTCATGATTCAAAAAACTATAAGAAAAAAGGTAATTTTTTAAATAGATTAATTTTTGATGAAATTCTCTCAAATTTTTTAATAAGCTCTAGTATAAGATCAAAAATTAAAAAAATAAAAAAAACAAAAAAAGTATTTGATAATAAACCAATAAATTCAGTTCTTAAAAGAGTTAATTTCAAACTAACAAATGACCAACACGATGCAATCCACCAAATAAATAATGATTTAAGATCTGAAAGAAAAATGTTTAGACTTCTGCAGGGTGATGTAGGTAGTGGAAAAACGATTGTATCATTAATTTCATCACTAAATGTAATCTATAGTAAATTTCAAGTTGCCTTTATGGCTCCAACTGAAATACTAGCTAGGCAACATTACAAGTTGGCGTTAAAATTATTTGATGCACACATAAATATTAAAATACTTACTGGTAAAACCGAATTTAAAGAGCGAAAAGAAATTTTAAAAAGTTTATCTGAAGGTAAAATTGATTTACTCATAGGTACGCATGCTCTTTTCCAAGATAAAGTAAAATATAATAAACTTGGACTAATTATAATTGATGAGCAACATAAATTTGGTGTAAAACAAAGAAAGAAATTGTCTGATAAAGCCGGACGAAATTGTGATGTTTTAGTTATGTCTGCAACTCCAATTCCAAGAACAATGATTATGACTATTTATGGTGATATGGATACTTCAATAATAAAATCTAAACCAAAAGATAGAAAAGAGATCAAAACATATAGCAAAAATGATAGAAATATTGATGAAATTATTAAATTTGTCCAAAAAAATATAAAAAATAAAAATCAAATTTTTTGGGTTTGCCCATTAATAGAGGAATCTAAAAAAGTAGATCATCAGTCCTCAGTAAAAAGATATGAATCTTTAAAAAAAATTTTTAAAAATAGAGTTGGGCTTCTTCATGGTGCTCTTGAAAAAGATCAAAAGGATAAAATTTTGTTAAAATTTTTAAATCATGAGATAGATATAATTGTTTCAACTACAGTAATTGAAGTAGGAATTGATTTTCCAAATGCTAATGTAATAATAATTGAAAATGCAAATAAATTTGGATTATCTCAACTACATCAATTAAGAGGCCGTGTTGGACGTGGTACTAAAGAAGCATTTTGTATACTAATGTTTAAAACCAACTTAAGTGAAAACGCAAAAAAAAGAATAAAAATTTTAAAATCAACCAATGATGGTTTTAAAATTTCAGAGGAAGACATGAAATTAAGAGGTTACGGAGATTTATTAGGTTTTAAACAAAGTGGTCTTAAAAATTTTAGATTAGCTGATCCAATTCAAAATGAAGATTTATTTTTTTTAGCAGAAAAAGAGGTAAAAAAAATCGAGATAGAAAATAAGAATTTAAATAAATATCATTCATTGCTAAAGCTTTATGATAGAGCTGATATATTAAATGATATTATTTAGATTATTTTGTATTAGATGTGCCAGCTGACACTATAAACTTAGAGGCTTCCTCAAATGTCATATCTAAATATATAATTTCTTTCTTTGGAAACATTAAAAGAAAACCACTTGTAGGATTTGGCGTTGTTGGCACAAATACATTTACAAGTTCAGAATTAGTTTTTTTAGAAATTTCGCCTTGATTGTCTTTTGTTGCGAATCCAACTGCCCAACTACCCTTTCGTGGATACTCAATTAAAACCACACTTTTTTTTCCTTTATCTTTATTTGTAAAACTCTCTGTCATCTGATTTATTGCTGAGTATATTGTTCTGAGAAAAGGTATTTTTTTAAATAAATCATTAATAAGCTGCAAAATTTTTTTTCCAACAAATGAAACAGATAAACCGCCAATAAATGTAATAATTATTATTGATAAAATTATTTCTAAACCTGGTATTGAAAATGGCAAATAATTATTAGGGTTAATTTCTTTTGGTATTAATTTAGAGGAAACTTCAATAATAAACATTGTTAAATACAATGTTATACCAATTGGTATTATTGCAACTATGCCTGCAATAAAGTAATTTCTTAGTCTGTTAAATATCGAAATTTTTTTTTTCATTTTCTTTCACAATGATGTTATTGATATTATAATATAATGATTTTAAAATCTAACTCTAAATGAATAGACGTAATTTTATAAAGTATATTGGTTGTGGGTGTGGTGGTTTTTTATTAAATTCATGTACAACAGCGCCAATTACTGACAGAAAACAGTTAAAGCTGATTCCCGAATCTAAATTAAACGCAAAAGCTGCACAAATTTACGAAAAAGTAAAAGAAAAAGAAAAACTTATTAAATCTGGAAATACCCTTAATGAAATTAAAGAAATAGGTAAAAAAATGGAAGAGTCAATAAGTGAATATTTTTATCAACAAGATCTCAGAGATCCAACGTCAAATTTTCAGTGGGAATATATATTGATAGATAATAAAAAAATTAAAAATGCATGGTGCATGCCTGGCGGAAAAATTGCAGTTTATTCTGGCTTGTTAGATATTACCAAAAATAAGAACGGATTAGCTGCCGTAATGGGTCATGAAGTAGCTCATGCTGTTGCAAAACATTCGGTTGAAAGAGCAAGTAGAGGCGTGCTTATAAATACTACTTTTCAAATAACCGACATATTGACTGGTGGTAAAATAAGCCAAGTTAATAGAACCACTGGAATGGATACTGTCGGTCTTTTAGCTCAATTAGGATTAATGAATCCATTTAATAGAAAACAAGAATCCGAGGCAGATTATTTAGGACTTATTTTCTCATCATTATCAGGTTTTGATATCAGAGAAACAACAAAAATTTGGGAAAGAATGAAGGAAGCAAATAAGGGCAAAGAACCTCCGGAATTCATGAGCACACATCCATCATCAACTAACAGAATTAAACAAATAAATGAATGGATGAATGAAATAATACTTGAATATCCACCTATTAAGATTAGTTAAAACATCTTAATGGTGAGCCGTGTTGGACTCGAACCAACGACCCATTCCTTAAAAGGGAATTGCTCTACCAACTGAGCTAACGGCCCAAAGAGTTTCTTATATAGACTTTTTTAAAATATAATCAATGTTTAAAAGGTATCATATTTTATTAAAATATTTCCTGTGAAACCTTTCAAAAGTTCCTTTTTTTATATTTTGCCTTATGGCTAACATCAATTCCTGATAGAAATTTATATTATGTAATGTCAAAATCATTGAAGCTAAGATTTCGTTTGTATTAAAAAGATGATTTAAATAATTTTTTGAATATTTATTTAAGTTAAATTTATTACAGTTTTTATCAAGTGGAGATTTATCGTATTTAAATTTAGAATTTCTAATATTAATTCTACCATTCCATGTAAATGCAAGACCAGTTCTTCCAGATCTTGTTGGCAATACACAATCAAACATATCTATACCTCTTTTCACAGCACCTAAAATATCTGATGGTGTCCCCACACCCATTAAATATCTAGGCTTATTTTGTGGTAAAAAAGACTTAATACCATCAAGGACATTAAACATCTCATTTTGTGTTTCTCCAACAGCCAGACCACCCAGTGCGTACCCATCAAAATTTATATCCAATAATTTTTCTAAGGATTCTATTCTTAGATCATTAAATAAACCTCCTTGAACAATGCCAAACAATGCTTTTAATTTATTTGTGCCAAAAGCATCTTTTGATCTTTTAGCCCAATACATAGATAAATCTAACGAGGCTTTTATTTTATTTTTATCTTTTGTATTCTTCGGACATTCATCCATAACCATAACAATGTCGGAATTTAAACCTTTTTGAATTCTTATGCTTTCCTCTGGGCTTAAAATGAATTTTTTACCATCAATGTGAGAATTAAAAATAGCACCCTTTTCCCTATCAATTTTATTTAATTTTGAGAGTGACATTACTTGAAAACCGCCGGAGTCTGTAAGTATAGGTAGTTTACAATTCATAAAATTATGAAGACCATTATGTTTTTTAATTCTCTCAACTCCGGGTCTAAGCATTAAATGATAAGTATTTGCTAAAATTATCTCACTTCCAGTTTTTATTATATCGTCTATAAAGACAGCTTTTACTGTTGCCTGTGTACCAACAGGCATAAATGCTGGTGTATGAATTTTTCCTCTACCTGTATTAATAATACCTGCTCTAGCGTTTTGTTCTTTGGATAATACCTTAAAGGAAAACTTTTTTAATGACATTAATCATTTTGCTTCGATTTAAAACTAATTATCTTGTCAGGGTCTGAGACTGAACCGTTTGGACCTGCACCACGTTTTATTTTATCAACAAATTCCATCCCCTTAATTACTTTTCCAAAAACTGTATAATTTCGATCCAAATGGGGAGCATCTTCAAAGCAGATGAAGAATTGACTATTTGCACTATTTGGATCTGATGATCTGGCCATTGAAATTGTTCCTCTTAAATGTGGTATATCACTAAATTCAGCTGGTAAATTTGGAAGCTCAGAACCACCCATACCAGCTCTATCGATATTGTATTGTGCAGTTGATGAATTTCCAAATTGCACATCGCCAGTTTGAGCCATAAACCCATCTATAACTCTATGAAAAACAACATTGTCATATTTACCTTCATTAGCTAATTTCTTAATTCTTTCCACATGTTTCGGGGCAATATCTTCAAACAATTCAATTTCAACATCTCCAGTTTTAAGTTTTAGTATCATCACATTCTCCTTTGCTATTAAGTTATTTGATAAAAAAAAAATTAAAAATATATATAAAAAATACTTACGCATATTTACTTCTTAAAGCTTTGATAGTACTAGGTGTTGTAAACTTTCTGATATCACCACCCAGCTCAATAATTTCTTTTACAAAATTAGAAGATATTATTTGATTTTCAATATCAGACATTAGGAACATAGTTTCAATTTTATTGTTTAATTTTTTGTTCATTCCTGCTAATTGGTACTCATATTCAAAATCTGAAACTGCTCTTAAGCCCCTTAATATGATTTTAGAATTCATTTTTCTACATAAAGAGGTAGTCAATGAATTAAAAGTAATTACTTTAATTTTTTTTTTACTTAATTTTAAATCCTTGAATAAAGCTTTTTTTACAATTTCTAATCTTTCTGATGCGTCGAACAAATAGTTTTTATTACTATTTTCAGAAATAGCTACTATAACTGTATCAACTATATTAAGAGCCTTTTTGATTAAATCTATATGACCATGCGTAATTGGATCAAAAGTGCCAGGGTATAAAACATTTCTTTTCATTATTTCAAGTTATCATTAATTTTATTTGCTGAAACAACTTTTTCGTCCCCAGATAATTTTATTATTCTTACGCCCTGTGTGTTTCTGCCTGCTAATCTAATTTCTTTTACAGCGACTCTTATTACTCTTCCAGTATTTGTTGATATTAAAATTTCATCTCCCTCTACAACTGGGAAAGATGATGAGACATTTCCATTTCTTTCTGAATTTACAATTCCGATTATACCCTTGCCTCCTCTATTTGTTACTCTAAAATCGTAATGAATTGATCTTTTTCCATAGCCATTTTCAGTGATTGAAAGTATAAATTTTTCTTTAGCTTTAACTTCTGCCTTATCATCTGTTCCATTTTTTCCATTTTTTCCATTTTTTTTTATTTTTTCGTCATGATCAATTATTGATAATGAAACAATACTGTCATTTTTTCCTAAATTTATTCCTTTAATACCTTTTGATGAGCGACCCTTAAAAGTTCTTAATTTTTTTGATTCAAAACGAATACACTTTCCAAGTTTTGTACTTAACATTATATCTTGATTATCATTACAAATTTTAACACCAATAATTTTATCATCTGTATCAAGTTTCATTGCAATTTTTCCTGATGTATTAATTGAGGAAAAATCCTCTAAGCTATTTTTTCTAATTTTTCCTTTACTTGTAGCAAATACTATATGCATGTTTTTGATTTCTGTTTCATTATCAGGAAAAGGCATTATTGAACTTATTGATTGATGATTTTTAAGAGGTAGTATATTAAAAAGTGATTTACCCCTTGATATTGTAGATCCTTCGGGGATTTTCCATGCTTTGACTCTGTAAGCCAAACCTTCTGTTGAAAAGAAAAGCACTGGCGTATGCGTATTAACAGAGAGTGTTTGAACAACAGAATCCTCATTTCTAGTTTTAATACCTGACTTACCTTTACCACCTCTTTTTTGTTTTTTAACATTGCTAAGTGAACTTCTTTTTATATAGCCTTGTAATGTTACTGTAATTAAAATTGATTCTTTTTGTATGGTTTCTTCAATATCATAATTTAAAACAGCATCAATTATTTTTGTTCTTCTAGGCTCGCTATACTTGTCTTTAATATTTTTTAATTCACCACTAATTACTTTCATTAATTCTTTTTTTGAATTGATTATTTTTTTAAATTGAATAATCATTTCAGACAATTTATTTATTTCGACTTCAATTTCTTGTATTCCTAAGGCTGTTAATTTTTGCAATCTTAATTCTAGAATTGAATTTACTTGATTTAAAGACAATGTATAAGACCCTGTGCTTTTTTTATTTTCAATTAATTTAATAAACTTTGATGCTTTATTTATTTTCCATTTATTTTTTAATAATGAATTTCTTGCTTCATCTGGAGTTTTTGAAGATCTAATTATTTTAATTATTTTATCTAAATTTTCGATTGATACAGTAAGTCCTATTAATATATGCGCTCTTTCTTCTGCTTTATATAAATCAAATTTGGTTCTCTTAATTACAACATCTTCTCTAAAAGACAAAAAATTTTCTAAAAAGTCTTTTAATGAACAAGTTTGAGGCTTCTTATTAACGATAGCTAAAGTATTGAAACCAAAAGAACTTTCTATTGATGTATATTTATAAAGCTGTCTTTTTACTGTCTCTGGCTCAACACCTCTTCTTAAATCAATTGATACCCTAATACCCTCTCTATTAGATTCGTCTCTTATATCACTAATGCCTTCAATCTTTTTATCTCTTACCAATTCAACAATTCTTTCATTGAGGCTCGATTTATTTACTTGATATGGAATTGAAGTTATTACAATTCTTTCTTTTCCGTTTTTCCTTTGTTCAATATTTATATCTCCCCGAATTTTGAACGAACCTCTGCCAACTTTATAACCTTCTTTAATAATATTTTTACCTATGATAGTACCTCCTGTAGGAAAGTCTGGACCAGGTATATGCTTCATTAATTCATTTAATTTAATATCTTTATTTTCGATGAGAGCTAATGCACCATTTATAACTTCTCCTAGATTATGAGGAGGAATACTTGTTGCCATACCAACGGCTATACCTCCTGCACCGTTTACAAGTAAATTTGGATATTGAGCTGGTAAAACTTCAGGCTCTGTTTCTGTCTCATCGTAATTACTCTTAAAATTAACTGTTTTTTTTTCTATATCCTCTATTAAATACTGGGAAATTTTCGATAATTTTGTTTCAGTGTATCTCATTGCTGCTGGTGGATCTCCATCGATTGAGCCAAAATTTCCTTGACCATCTATGAGAGGAAGACTCATAGAAAATTCTTGAACCATTCTAACCAGTGCATCATAAACAGCTTGATCACCATGTGGATGATATTTACCAATTACATCACCAACAATACGTGCAGATTTTCTAAATTGTTTTGTCCAATCGAAACCGCCTTTATACATGGCGTATAATATTCGTCTATGAACTGGTTTTAATCCATCACGTACGTCTGGAAGAGCTCTACTAACAATTACACTCATAGCGTATGATAGGTATGACGAACTCATTTCATCATACATCGCTATGGTTTTTATATTTGAATTTTTAGGATCCTGAGTCTTTTGCATAAAAACTAAAAGGGAATCTCGTCATCAAGATCTTTTGAAATATCTTGAGATGTGTCTTCAACTGATTTTCCATTATCTTGAGAAGGTAAGCTATTAGCTTGATTGCTACCTCCTAACATTGTCAATGATGAATTGTATCCTTGAATTACTATTTCAGTTGAATATTTGTCTTGTCCTGATTGTTCGTCTTTCCACTTTCTTGTTGTCAATTGACCTTCAACATAGATTTGAGCGCCTTTTTTCAGATATTGTTGAACAACATTAACTAAACCCTCGTTAAAAACTACAATTCGGTGCCATTCTGTTTTTTCCTTTTTTTCACCAGAATTTTTATCCTTCCAGGATTGACTTGTGGCTAAGCTTAGTCTTGCTACACTTTTTCCATTAACCATTTGCTTGATTTCTGGATCTGCGCCTAAACGGCCAATTAATAATACTTTATTTAAGCTTCCTGCCATAATATTTTAATGAAGATATAAATTATCTTTTTATATTTATATCATAGTATAGGAGTGATTATTAATTTTATTTACTGAAAGCAACTAAAAATATGCTTAAAAACATAGTTATTAAAGGGGCAAAAGAACATAATTTAAAAAACATATCTTTATCAATACCTAAGGATAAATTTGTAGTCATTACCGGTCTTTCAGGATCTGGAAAATCATCTTTAGCCTTTGATACTATTTATGCTGAGGGTCAAAGAAGATATGTGGAAAGTCTTTCAGCATATGCGCGTCAATTTTTAGATAAAATGAAAAAACCTAATGTGGATCTAATTGAGGGCTTAAGTCCCGCAATATCTATTGAGCAAAAAAATACATCAAAAAATCCAAGATCAACAGTGGCTACCGTTACTGAAATATATGATTACATGCGTGTTCTTTATGCAAGAGTTGGAGTACCCTATTCACCATTTACAGGTAAAAGAATTCAATCACAAACGATTACTCAGATGGTTGACAAAATAAAAGAATTACCAAAAAAAAGTACGATTTATCTTTATTCACCAGTAGTAAGAGGAAGAAAAGGAGAATATAAAAAAGAAATATTAGGTTATAAAAAAAGAGGTTTTAGAAAAATTAAAATAGATGGTGTTTTATACGAGATTGATAAAGTTCCTGAATTAAATAAAAAAATAAAACACGATATTTATATTCTCGTAGATAGAATTGTCTTAAATTCATCATTAGGTAATAGACTGGCTGAAGGTATTGAAGTAGCTCTAAATTTATCAAATGGTCTTTTGTTTGTTGAGTATGAAAATGAAACATTGCCTAAAAAATATAGAAAAGTCGAAAAAATAATATTTTCGTCAAAGTTTGCATGCCCTGAAAGCGGTTTTACAATTGAGGAAATAGAACCAAGACTTTTTTCTTTTAATAGTCCATATGGTGCTTGTGAAGAATGTGAAGGTATAGGTGTAAAATTGAATGTTGATCCAAAACTAGTAATCCCAAATGAGAAAAAGTCTATAGCAGATGGAGCTATAGAACCTTGGTCTAAATCGTCTTCATTATATTACGCTCAAACGCTTTCTTCTTTATCTAAACACTATGATTTTTCATTGAATGAAAAATGGCAAAAATTGTCAAAAAAAATAAAAGATATTATTTTGTATGGTTCAGATGAAGAGGAAATTAAATTTTCTTATGATGATGGTTATGAAAAATATTCACATAAAAAAACATTTGAAGGTGTTATAAATAATTTAGAAAGAAGATACCTTGAAACCGATAGTGATTGGAAAAGAGAAGAAATAGCTCAATACCAGTCAGATACAAAATGCGATCAATGCAAAGGTCATAGACTAAAAGAAGAAGCACTTTGTGTTAAAATTAATGACCTACATATAAGCGAGATAACAAATAAATCTATAATTGAAGCTCAAAAATGGTTTAAAGAATTGGAAATTTATTTTAGCCAAAAAGAACTTAAAATAGCAGAACATATTTTAAAAGAAATAAATGAGAGATTAAGTTTTTTAATGAATGTCGGTTTAGATTATTTAACATTATCTAGAGAGTCTGGTACCTTATCAGGAGGAGAGTCACAAAGAATAAGGTTGGCATCCCAAATAGGATCTGGACTTACGGGTGTACTTTATGTACTAGATGAACCTTCAATTGGTCTACATCAAAAAGATAACGTTAAATTAATAAATGCTCTTAAGAGACTTAGAGATTTAGGAAACACAGTTATAGTTGTTGAGCACGACACGGAGACAATGGAAAATGCTGATCATATAATTGACCTGGGACCAGAGGCTGGAAGCAAGGGTGGTGAAATAGTAGCAGAAGGTCAATACAATGAAATAATTAAAAACCAAAATAGTATTACTGGAAAATATCTTTCAAATAAAAGATTCATTCCAATTCCAAAGAATAGAAAATTAGCAAAGAATGGTAGATTTTTAGAAATTGGTGGCGCTACTGGAAACAATTTAAAAAATGTAAATTTAAAAATACCTTTTGGATGTTTCACTTGTGTAACAGGAGTATCTGGAAGTGGAAAATCAACTTTAATTCTTCAAACTTTATATAATGCTCTAAACATAAGTTTAAATAATAACAAAAGTAGAAAGATACCTATGGCATTTAAAAGTTTTAAAGGTATTGAACTAGTCGACAAAATTATAAATATAGATCAATCACCAATTGGGAGAACGCCTAGATCCAATCCTGCTACATATACTGGTGCATTTGGTCCGATAAGAGATTGGTTTACTGCATTACCAGAGTCTAAAAGTAGAGGTTATAAACCTGGAAGATTTTCTTTTAATGTTAAAGGGGGTAGATGTGAAGCTTGTGAAGGTGACGGAGTAATTACCTATGAAATGCATTTTCTTCCTGATGTATATATAACTTGCGATGAATGCAAAGGTAGCAGATATAATAGAGAAACTCTTGAAATAAAATTTAAAGATAAAAGCATAGCAGATGTCCTGAATATGACGGTAGATGAAGGCTGTGATTATTTTGAAAATATTCCCTCTATTAAAACTAAATTATTAACTTTAAAAAAAGTTGGGTTGGGTTATATTAAAATTGGTCAGCAAGCTACAACATTATCAGGTGGTGAAGCTCAAAGAATAAAATTAGCTAAAGAGCTATCAAGGCGATCTACCGGTAGAACTATATATATTTTAGATGAACCAACTACAGGTTTACACCAACATGATATTAAAAAACTTTTAGAAATTCTTCATACTTTTGTTGCAACAGGGAATACAGTTGTAGTGATTGAGCATAATTTAGATGTAATTAAAACTGCAGATCATATTATTGATATGGGCCCAGATGGTGGTGTTAAAGGTGGTAATATTATCGCAGAGGGAAAACCAGAAGATATTGTTAAAGTAAAGGATAGTTATACCGGCCAATTTTTAAAAGATCTTCTAGTTACAAAATCTAAAAAAATCGCTTAATATATATATTCTGATATGGTATACTAAGTTATGGGAAAAATCTTATCATCTTTACCAAAGACAATTCACACATCTCTAGCTATTAGTATTCTCCTATTTTTAGGTCTTTTTTTTAATAACGAGGGATTTGATATTGATAGGATTTTCTGGAGCTGGTTGTTTAGATACATCCATGTTGTAGTTGGAATAATGTGGATAGGCTTGTTATGGTATTTTAATTTCGTTCAAATACCTAGTATGCCAAAAATACCAGACGAACATAAACCAGCTATTGGTAAAGTAATAGCCCCTGCTGCGTTATTCTATTTTAGATGGGCTGCATTAGCTACAATTCTTTCTGGTTTAATTTTGGGTTGGCTGAATGGATATTTGCATGAATCCATGACTTTAGGCATAGGTTCAGGAGGTGGAAGAAACACTGCAATAGGTATTGGAATGTGGTTAGGACTCGTGATGGCGTTTAATGTTTGGTTTGTCATATGGCCAAACCAAAAAAGAGCTTTAGGGATAGTTGAGTGTGATCCTGAATTAAAAGCTAAATCTGCGAGAACAGCAATGCTCTTTTCTAGAACGAATACATTACTTTCATTACCAATGCTATTATCTATGGTAGCTGCGCAAAACCTATACTAGTTATTTTTCTTCTTTAACAACTGTTTTATAAGATACTTTTAGATAAACTAATGTCGGATTTGCAATATATATTGATGAATAAGTTCCAAAAATAACACCAAGAATCATTGCTAAAGAAAATCCTTTTAAAATTTCACCACCAAAGATAAATATTGAAAGCAATGCCAACAGTGTGGTAGCTGATGTAATTATAGTTCTAGACAGTGTTTCGTTAATTGAAATATTTGTTAATTCAAATATTTTTATACTTATATGTTTTTTTAAATTTTCTCTCACTCGATCAAAAATTACAACGGTATCATTCATTGAATATCCAACAATTGTTAAAAGAGCTGCCACAATTGATAAATTTATTTCAATGTTAAACAATGAAAAAATTCCTATTGTTAGTATAACGTCATGAAATAATGCAATTATAGCCCCAAGACTAAATTGCCATTCAAATCTTATCCATATATAAAAAAGCATAGCCCCTAAAGATGCAGCTATAGCTATTAATCCTTTATTAAGCAATTCAGCGCTAACTTTTGGACCAACACTCTCGACCCTTCTAAACTCGAAAACTGGTCCAATACTTGATTGAAGATCTTTTTTTATATTTTGAATTAAATTTTTATCTCTGTCCTTTTTTACAAATTTTATTAAATAGTCATTATCATTACCGAAATTTTTAATTGCAACATCACCTAGATTCATGTTGTTAAAAGCACTACGCAAATTAGAAATGGTTGTTTGGTTATCATTTATTCTGAGTTCAATTAAAGTTCCACCTTTAAAATCTACTCCGTAATTCAAACCTTTGAATAATATAGATATTATAGATAGTATAACTAATACTACAGAAATTATATTAAATAATTTATAGTACTTATTAAAATTTAAATTTTGTATCATTAAATTAATTGCTCTTTGTTTTTATTTCGAATTACGTAAATTGATGTAAACAATCTTGCTATAAAATAAACCGAGAATAAAGTTGTGAATATTCCTATACCCAATGTTACAGCAAAACCTTTAATTGGCCCAGATCCAAGAAAAAATAAAATTATTGCAGCTATTAAGGTTGTAATATTGGCATCTAGTACAGCATTTCTAGATTTATTATAACCAGCATCAAAAGCTATAATTTGATTTTTTTCATTTTTAATCTCTTCCTTAATTCTTTCAAAAATTAATACATTTGCATCTACTGCCATTCCAACAGTTAAGATAATTCCTGCTATTCCAGGAAGTGTTAATGTTGCTTCAAAAAGTGTTAAAATTCCTACTAAAAAAAATAAATTTAAAATTAAGGTAGCATTCGCAATTATTCCAAAAACTCTATATTTTATTAACATAAACGTAATTACTAAAATAAAACCAATCAATAACGCGGATAATCCAGATTTAATTGAATCCTGACCCAATCCTGGACCTACTGTTCTCTCTTCTATTATTTCTAATGGTGCTGGTAGTGCTCCAGATCTTAATAATAAAGCAAGATCAGTTGCTGATTGAAAAGTAAAATCACCAGAAATTTGTCCAGAACCAGCAACAATAGCTTCCTGAATAACAGGTGCACTAATAACTTTACCATCTAAAACTATAGCTAATCTTTTACCAATACCTTTTGTAGTTGCCCTACCAAATCTTTTGGCCCCAACTCTATCAAAATCAAATGTAACAACTGTTTCATTTGTTTGATTATCCATACGTGGTTGAGCATCAATAAGATTTTCACCACTTACAATTATACGCTTACTAACATTAACTACCTCTGAACCATCTTCAAATTCAAGTTCTTCAGCTCCAAACGTTTCCTCATTGGTTTGAGTTACAAATCTAAAAGATAAGTTTGCAGTTTTACCTAATAGATTTTTAATTCGCATAGGATCATCTAAACCAGGTAATTCGACTAATATCCTGTCATTACCTCTCTTTAATATATTTGGTTCATTTGTTCCAACCTCATCAACTCTTCTTCTTACAATTTCAATAGCCTGATCAAGTGATGATGTTTTTAATTGTATTAGTCCGTATTTCGAAAAAAAGATTTCAAAATTCCCTTCTTGATTTACAATTTCAAATTGAAAGGATTTAAATTGATCAAAATAAGGATTAACTATACCATTTTTATCATTAAATAATTGATTAAGTTTATCTGCATCTTTTTTATTTATCGATAATAAAATCTTTTTATCATCTGTCACTCTAATATTAAGAACGCTTATATTATTTTCTTTTAGAACATTTTTTAGGGAAATGGCTTTGTTTTGAAGTTCTTTAATGATTACCGGATCGTTATCAATTTTGAGCAAAAGATATGAACCACCTTGTAAGTCTAAACCAAGGTTAATTTTTTTATTTATAAACTCATCTTCAAATTCAGTGAAATTTGAAATTGTAAAAAAAATTACAATTATTGAAAATAAGGTAGTAATTAAAATATTAATTTTAGAAAATTTGAGCACTTTGTTTAGTAAATTATTTTTTTACTTCTTGAGTAGTAAGTAGTGCTTGTATACCTGTTGCTCTTACTACCTCAACTTTAACATTATCAGCAATTTCAACTTCAACTTTTTCATTATCTATAATTCGATCAACTTTTCCAACTATTCCACCTGAAGTTATAACTTTGTCCCCTCGCTTAAGATTTTCGACCATTGTTTTGTGTTCTTTAGCTTTTTTTTGTTGGGGTCTAATTAAGAAAAAATAGAATATTACAAATATAAGTATTAGGGGTATAAACTGACCAATTCCAGAGTTAGACATAATTTTATATGTGTTTTTTATACTAATTGATATTTGAAAACAACTTCTATTTGATTGAAATTATATCTAAATTTTTCATGTACGGTCTAAGAACTTCGGGAATTTTTATTGACCCGTCTTCAAGTTGATAGTTTTCCAAGATTGCGATTAATGTCCTGCCTACTGCAAGACCGCTGCCATTAAGTGTCCCTAAAAATACTGTTTCATTTTTATCATTTTTGTATCTAGCTTTCATTCTTCTTGCTTGAAAAGATCCGCAAGATGAACAGCTTGAAATTTCTCTATATTTGTTTTCTGAGGGTATCCAAACTTCAATGTCATATGTTTTTTCAGCACTAAAACCCATATCTCCAGTACATAAAACAACTTTTCTATAAGGCAATTTTAATGAATCTAAAATTCCAGTTGCGCAATTTGTCATTCTTTCTAACTCACTTTTACAATTTTCTGGTTCAACAACACTTACTAATTCAACTTTGTAAAATTGATGCTGTCTTATCATGCCTTTTGTATCTTTGCCGTAACTACCAGCTTCTTTTCTAAAACAAGGAGTAGATGCAACTAACCTTAATGGTAAATCATTTTTATTTAATATTTTACCTTTAACCATATTTGTTAAAATAACTTCAGCAGTTGGTATTAAAAACTTTCTCTCAGATTTATCATCAAGCTTAATTTCAAATTGATCATCGATAAATTTTGGTATTTGGCCTGTACCATACATTGTGCTCTCGGAAGCAATTAGAGGTGGTGAAATTTCTGTGTATCCGTTATCGCTGGTATGTTTATCAATCATGAAATTTGATAAAGCTCTCTCCAAAAGAGCTATTTTTTCTTTTAAAAATACAAACCTTGATCCTGTAGTTTTTGTAGCCAAGTCAAAATCTATCATTGATAAATCAACACCTAGTTCGCTATGAGACTTTGGTTTAAATTTAAATTCAGGTATTTTTCCTTTCTTTTCAACTTCAGTATTATGATTTTCATCTGAACCCTCTGGTACATCAGCTAAAGGTAAATTAGGTATATTAGATAATAAATTATCTAAATCATTTTTTATTTTTAATTGTTCAGATGAAATTTGATCTATCTCATTTGATAATTTTTTTGACTTTTCAAATAGTGATTTATCTTTACTTTTTGAAATAATTTTTTTTTCTTGTTCAAGATTTTCTTTTTTTTGGATTAAATCTCTATTTTTTGTATCTAATGTTTGCAGTAAACTTTGATCAAAGTTGTGATTTCTTTTAGATATTGTTTTTACAAAATTTTCTAAATTTGACCTAATATCCTTAATATTATGCATGTTCTTTTTCTTTCTCTTTAATTCTTTTCTCAATCAAATTTACAGAAAATATTGATAATTCATATAAAATTAATAATGGTATTGCTAAACCTATTTGTGTAATTGGATCTGGTGGTGTAAGCAACGCAGCAGCTGCAAATATAATAACAACCACATATTTTCGTCTCTCTTTAAGAAATTTAGCATCTATAAATCCAATTCTTGCAAGCAAACTGAGTACGACAGGTAATTGAAAACTCAATCCGAAAGCAAAAATTAATTTCATTACCAGTGATAAATACTCGTTTACTTTTGCTTCAAGTTGTATTGGTAAGTTTGTTGAAACACCAACACTTTCAAAAGACAGAAAAAACTTTATTGCAAGTGGCATTATCAAATAATAAACCAACATTCCTCCTAATAAAAAAAGAATTGGTGTTACTATTAAGTAAGGCAATATGGCAGATTTTTCATGATCATATAAACCTGGAGCTATAAATTTCCATATTTGAATTAGTATAAAGGGGCTAGTAATAAAAAAAGCTGCAAAAAAAGATACTTTTAAATATGTTAAAAAAGTTTCCTGAAGTGCTGTAAATATTAACCTTCTCTCTACGTTGTCGTCTTTAACTGCATTTGCATACGGCTCTACTAAGAAACCATAAATATACTCTGAAAAAAAATAACAAACTGCAAATAAAGAAAATAAAAAAATTAAACAATGAATTAATCTTTTTCTAAGCTCAGTTAAATGGCTGATAAAACCTATTTTTTCTTCACTTTGGCTCATTGTTTTCTAAATTATTATTTTCTTTTTTTTCTGCAGTTAAATCCTCTGTTTCAAGGGAAGTTATTTCACTCTGTATATTGCTAAAATATCTTTTAGCTGATCCTATCCATGAACCAACTTTTTTTAACATTACCGGAAAATCTTTCGGACCAATAACAATTATAGCTATGGAAACAATAATTAGAATTTCTAACCAGCCTATTTGCGGCATCAATTTTACTCTTTTTTATCTGAGTCTTGATTATTTTCAGAGATATTTTTTGGTTGGCTATCATCTGTTACATCACTAGCCATACCTTTTTTGAAACTTTTAATACCTTTGGCAACATCACCCATTAAACTAGATATTTTTCCTCTACCAAAGAGTAAAACTACTAATATTACTACGATTGCTATTTGCCAAAATCCTATACTCATGCCTAATATATATATCCTTTACCTTTAATTTGAAAGAGCAATTTTAGTCACTATCAGTCTCTTTTAAAGTACTGCCTAACATTTCGTCAATATTAGAATAAATGTTTTCCTTCTTCTCTTCTTGTTTTTCTTTATAGAACTTGCCAGTACCAAACACTGACGCATCTATACTACTTGAGTCAATTAAACCTGCAGAACCAAGTTCATCAACTGTTGGTAAATCACTGAGTTTTTGTAAATTAAAATGGCTTAAAAATTCATCAGTTGTTCCGTATTGTATAGGTTTTCCTGGAACATTTTTCCTTCCTTGTGGTTTAACCCAATTAAGTTCCATAAGTATCTCAAGTGTATTAGTTCCAAATGCAACACCTCGTATTTCTTCTATCTCAGCCCTTGTAACAGGTTGGTGGTAAACTATTATTGCTAAGGTTTCAATTGCAGCTTTTGATAATTTTTTTTCGACTGTCTTTTCTTGAGACATTAACTTTGAAAGATTTTGAGCAGTTCTAAAAGACCATTTATTTGAAATACAAACTAAATTAATACCTCTGTTTGAATAAGTATGCTGAAGTTTTTCTAAGATTTTTTTTACGTTAACATTCTTTTTTACTTTAGACTCTATAGTATCTATATCTAAAGGTTCAGCTGCAGCAAATAAGATCGCTTCAACTTCTCGTTCTCCATTTACTGAATTACTAGGAAAATTGACTATGTTATTTTTAGTATCTTTTCTCATTTATTTTCTCTTATATAAATATCACTAAAAAGCTTTTCTTGTTTAATTTTTAAGTTACCTTCTTTAACAAGCTCTAAAGATCCAGCAAATATTCCTGCTTTACCAGTTTTATTAAGATTTTTATTGATAAAATTTTTTGGAACCAATTCATCAATATTTTTCCAATCATCTAACTTTCCAAAAAAACTTCTAATTTGATTGATGCCCTCTTCTGTTGTGAATACAGGTAATTTTGGAATATTTATTCTTTGAAAATCTTTTGTCATAATTATTGTTGCATATGTTTTTAATAATTCGAATAATGTAAGTGAATATTTTGAACTATATATAGATCTAATCTGACCTTTTACTCCTCTTAAAAAAACATCCCGACCCAATCTCTTTCTCTTAAGCATTTGGTCGGATAATAATCTAATTAACTCTAACTTTTTTAATTGTAACTTCAATTTTTCAGCTACCTCTAAAGCTTTAAATTCTTCCTCGTCACTTTCAGGCAATAATAGTTTAGATTTTAAATAGGCAAGCCATGTAGCCATCAGCAGGTATTCTGAAGCCAATTCTAAATCTAGATCCTTTGAATTAGAAATAAAATCATGAAATTGATCTGCTAGTTTAGTAATTGAAATATTTTCTAAATTTACTTTTTGTGACTTTGCTAAATCTAACAAAACCTCTAATGATCCACTGAAGTGTGTAAGATTTACATTAAATTGTGCATTGTTTTCATTTAGCATCTAACTTACCAATTTATAAAATTCTTTAGTTTTTTTCATTAAAAAACTGTTTAGTTTTGGTGAGTTTTTAGCCACTTCTAACATTTCAGACAATTTAGCGTTGCAATGAAGTACGATATTACAACCGGCATCAAACGATCTAATAGTATTTTGTTTTATTGAATATCTCAATGCTTTCATCGAAATATCATCACTGATTAAAACATTTTTAAAGTTTAATTTATTTCTTATTATATTAATAATTTTTTTAGAATGTGTTGCAGTGTTTTTTTTATCTATTGAGTTAAATATTACATGAGATGTCATTGCAAAAATTGCATCTTTCTTTCTAAATGCTTTAAAATCGTTTTTATCTAAATATTTAAGACTTTTATTAACTTTTGGTAATGAGTGATGACTATCTAATTTAGCTAAGCCATGACCTGGTATATGTTTAATAACACATGAAATGCCATTTTTTTTATAATGTTTAATAATTAAATCACCAATTTTACTAACAATTTTTGGATTTTTCGAAAAAGCTCTACTTTTAATAATTTTATGGGAAAAGCTATATTTCAGATCAAGAACAGGAGTATTATTTATATTTATGCCAATCATTTTTAAAAGATATGAGATTTGATCTACGTAAATTTTTAAATATGTTTCAAAATTTCTGTTATCCTTTTTGTAAATACTTTCATAATAACTTGAATTAAATGGTTTTGAGGTCAAAATATTTTCCAGCCTTGAAACAACGCCTCCTTCTTGATCGATCATAATTGGAAAGCTTTTATCTTTAAATATTGATTTAATTTTCTCAGTTAATAGTTTGGTTTGCTCTATAGATTTAATATTTCTTGTAAAAAGTATAATTCCCCAAGGCCTGTATTTTCTTAAAAAAGAAATCTCTTTATTTGTTAATTTGTAACCCTTTATACCAACTATAAATGCTCTTCTTTTACTAATCATTGTCTAACAAATTCCAGAATTTATATTTTTTTTTAGATGTATTGTTATTTTCAACGTATGTAAGAATTTTATCTGTATCATTTTTTAAAGTTGGTAAATTTTTAGCGTAAGTAATTGTCTTATCTTTATGTGACTCAAGACCTCTATAATATTTTTTTTTATAATCATCAGATATGTAGTATCTGACTGTAAAAATGAAAAAAAAGGCTATAACAAGCAAATATATTAGATATTTAATTTCCTTAAACATTACATTTTTTCTGGAGTACTAGCTCCAACTAGATTCATTCCACATTTTATTACATTAGAAACTGACTTTAATAGTACTAATTTTTCATCTGAAATTTTTTTATCTTCACTGATAAATCTTTTACTTTTATCGTCTTTACCCATGTTCCAGTAAGAATGAAATAGTGATGATAGTTCATAAAGATATGTTGGCACTCTGTGAGGCTCTAATTTTTTTGACGAGATTTCAATACATTTTGGCCATTCAGATATTTTTTTATAAATATCAATATCTTCTGGAGAAAAATTAAAATTATAGTCATCTACTTTTATATCCTTATCAATTTCTTTACCTATATGTCTGAATACCGAGCAAATTCTAGCATAGCAATATTGAACATAATATAAGGGATTATCCTTTGATTTTTCTTTTACTTTATCAAAATCAAAATCTATCTCTGCATCACTACTTCTATTTAACATTATAAATCTTGTAGCATCTTTTCCAACTTCATCGATTAGATCCTCAACTGTTATGTAATCGCCTTTTCTTTTTGACATCTTAAAAGGTTTGCCGTCTTTAATTAATTTAACTAACTGACTAACTTTGCAAACTAATTTATTCTTTTCTCCTGATAAGGCTTCTACAGATGCAGTTATTCTTTTTATATATCCTGCATGGTCTGCACCTAAAATGTTAATATAAGTATCAAACTTTCTATTTAATTTATTTTCATGATATGCAACGTCACCAGCAAAGTAAGTCCAGCTGTTATCTGATTTTTGTAAAGCTCTATCTTTGTCATCTCCAAAATCTGTTGATTTAAATAAAAGTTGTTCTCTTTCCACCCAATTTTTTTTATCTTCACCTTCAGGTGCTTTTATTTTTCCTTTATAAACGAATTTTTTTTTAATTAATTTATCAACTGTTTTTTGAACTTCATTATTGTTAACAATTTCTCTTTCGCTTTGAAATTTGTCATGAACAATCCCAATATTTTTTAAATTTGATTTAATAATTTTAATAGACTCGTTTACAGCTAGTATTGTTAATTGATCGGATATTTTATCGAAATTTTTAAAATCCAGACCTTTATTATCATTGATTATATTTTTTGCGATTTGGATAATATAATCACCCGGATATAAATCCTCATTATCCTTTGGAAAAGATTCATTATCGGTTTGTTCTTTAATTCTGTAGTAAACAGATTTTGTAAAATTGATTATTTGATTACCATAATCATTTACATAATATTCTTTATGCACTTTGTGCTTATTGAATTTTAAAATATTAGCAAGTACATCGCCTGAAACAGCTCCTCTGCAATGGCCAACGTGCAGTGGTCCTGTAGGATTAGCGGAAACAAATTCTAAAAAGAAACTTTTCTTTTTAGCTATTAAATTTGTACCATATTCTAGTTTTTGATTAATTACATTTTGAATAAATTTATTCCAAAAAGTATTTTTGAAAGTTATATTTATAAACCCAGGTTTTACGATTTCAATTTTTTCAATATCCTTATCAATTTTTAATAGCTCAACCTCAATTTTTTTTGCAAGGTCATTAGGATTTGATTTATTTACTTTGGATAAAACCATTGCAACGTTTGTTGAAATGTGAGCCTTAAATTGACTAGGTGGTAAATCTACGCCAATAGAGTCTAGATTGTCAGAAATTTCAATTTTTCCTTGCTTATTAATTTCTAAAATTAAATTCTTTATTTTGTCTTGATATGTCTCAAATATATTCATTTTATTTTATTATACATACTGATTGCATACCTATCTGTCATACCCGATATAAAATCAGCTATTGCTCTTTGTTTATCAGATTTATTAGAGAGATGACTAATAAATAAATTAGGTTTTTTTTGAATTTTATTGAATAATTTTTTAATAATTTTTTTCCCATTATTATTATTCAATAAAACCTTTTTATTATTATACATGCTGATTCTCAAAAATGATCTAATCTCGCTAATAATGCTTTTATATTTGCTAGAAAAATCAACTATCAAATTAGTGCTTGAATATATTTTATTTTTTGAATTTACCTTATTTCTTTTTATATTTTCAATAGTGTTATCAATTATATCTTTTACCATTAAATTTATAGAGTCTCTTACTATCTGATTAAGTATTACCTGCTTATTATTATTTTTTATTTTTGATTTATATTTTTTATAAATATTTTTAAAAAAATTAATTTCTAATAAATCATTTAACGACAAAATTTTTGCCTTTATCCCGTCTTGAATATCGTGGTTGTTATAAGCTATGTCATCAGAAATAGCGGCTATCTGTGCTTCGAGAGAGGGATATTTATTAAAATTAATTTTATTTTTAAAGTTTTTAATTCCAATTAAATTGTCAATTTTCAATTTATTTTTTACTGGACCGTTATGTTTTATTAGTCCATCTAAAGTTTCTAAAGTTAAATTTAATCCTTTAAATTTTAAATATTTATTTTCCAAAAACATCACGATTCTTAAGGTTTGAATATTATGATCAAAACCACCATAATTAATCATGCATTCATTTAAAGCATCTTCGCCAGCATGTCCGAACGGTGTATGACCTAAATCATGTGCAAGACTTAGAGTTTCTGTTAGTTCCTCATTTAAATGTAGATATTTCGATATTGTCCTTGCAATTTGTGAAACCTCAATTGAATGTGTAATTCTAGTTCGAAAATGATCTCCATCAGTATTAACGAATACCTGTGTTTTGTGTTTTAACCTTCTAAATGCTTCGCTATGTATAATTCTATCTCGATCTCTTTGAAAGGGTGTTCTGAATTTGTTAATTGGCTCAGAGACAAGGCGTCCATTGCTTTTAAATTGACCTAGTTTTATGAAATTATTCATACTTTAAAATTAGAAAAAAAATATTATATTAGTAATAACAGTGATTATATATGAATAAAGAAATTAAATTTACTGATAAAGCTATAAAACAGATAAACAACCTTCTTGTCGAAAAAGCAAAAGGATCTTTTTTTAGAATCGCTATTAAAGGTGGTGGATGCTCAGGTTTCCAATATGATTTCTCTTTCGATACAAAAGCTGAGCAAGACGATTTGGTATTTAATAATGTTTTGATTGATAAAAAATCAGCTGAACTTTTAAATGGATCGGAAATTGACTACGTTTCTGAGTTAATTGGTGAGTCATTTAAAATCACAAATCCACAAAGTAAATCTTCTTGTGGCTGTGGCGTTTCTTTCTCTCTTTAATGAAAATCAGCTCTTGGAATGTTAATTCTGTAAGAGCAAGAATTGATAATATAAAAGATTATCTTAATAAATTTTCACCAAATATTCTTTTAATGCAGGAGATCAAAACAGAAGAAAAAAATTTCCCCTTTAATGAGTTTGAGGATTTAGGTTATCATAGTTATGTATTTGGTCAAAAAAGCTATAACGGAGTAGCTATTATTTCCAAAAAAAAATTAGAAAACGTAAGTACTGATATAATCAGGGATAAACTTAAACAGGCGAGAACAATATCTGCAGAGTTTGAATTTAAAAAAAGAAAAATATTGGTAATAAATATTTATACTCCAAATGGAAATCCAGTAGATACAGAAAAATATGATTATAAAAAAAAATGGTTAGATGATCTTACAAAGTTACTTAAAAAATTAGGTCAGAAAAATGAGAATATTATTTTATCTGGTGATTTTAATATCATTCCTGCAGCAGAAGATGTTTATAATGCAAAAAGTTTTGAAAATGATGCGTTATTTAGATTGGAAATAAGAAAAAAATATAGGGAAATATTAAACATGGGCTATGTTGATAGTTATAGACATAAATATCCCGATACTGAGGGTTACACATTTTGGGATTATATGAGGGGTGCATGGCAAAAAAATAATGGGATGCGCATAGACCATTTTCTATTATCAAATTCACTTATAAATATTTTAAAAAATGTAAGTATTAATAAGACACCGCGTGGAAAAGAAAAACCATCAGATCACACGCCTATTGAGATTGAATTAGCTTAAAGATTTTATTTTTTTTACTAAGTCCTCATTTATATTTCTTGGACCTTTATCTAATCTATTTTTATGACGTCTTTCACCTGGTAATCTTACTCCCTCTAAACCTTTCATCTTTTCAAAAAAGTTATTTGAGTGATCTTTCCAATTTCTCTCAGATATTTTGTCAGGTGACATTGCTAAAATAAATTCACCACCGCTAGGTGGGCCACCGTCGTTATTATCTTTTGCAGCTGTTTCATAACTAAAGTTATCACCTACTAAAGCTCCAGCTAATAACTCTACCATCATAGCGATACCTGATCCTTTGTAACCACCGAAAGGTAAAAGAACTCCTCCATCAGCAATCTCAGCCGGATCTGTAGTTTCTTTTCCCTCTTTACTCAATCCTGTACCTAACGGAACTTTATGACCTTCTCTTTTAGCAACTTGCACTTCTCCCATTGCCATTGATGCAGTTGCCATATCATAAACAACTGGTGTCATCCCAGGTCTAGGCCAAGCAAATGAAATTGGGTTCGTACCAAATAAAGGTTTTTTCGCCCCTGCGGGAGCTACAGCAGGTTTATACGATGTACATGCAAAAGCGACCAAACCTTGTTCAGCAATCATTTCTGTTTCAGGCCACATGGCTGCCATGTGATGCGAATTAGTTATGGCAAGTACAGCTACTCCATTTTCTTTTGCTGCAGCAATTAGATCTGGAATACTTTTATTTAGTACCATAGGAGCTAAACAATTTTTACCATCAACTTTTATCACGCTTGATGATATTTTTTTGATTTCAGGTCTACCCTTCCCATTAATCTTTCCACTTTTTAAACCTGATACATAAGCAGGAAGTCTAAACAATCCATGAGACATTGATCCATCTCTTTCTGCATTTGTAATTAAAGTACTTAGAATTTTTGCGTTTTCATCATCACAACCATTGGCTTTAAGTGTGTTAAAGGCAAGATCGTATATTTGGTCTAATGAAAGTGGAACTGTAGACATATATTCTTAGTTGTATCACTATTTATATTCTTTACTAGATGATAATTTAATAAAATCTTAACAAAACTTAAATATAAGAAATAAAAAGGATTAAAATGTTTTTAAAAAAATACTTAAAATGGATCAGTACATTCCTTGTATTAACCGGAATATTACTTACAAACTTAAACATCTACCCCATTAATATTTACTTTCATGGATTAGGAGTTGTTGGATGGACTGTCGCTGGATTTATTAGCAAAGATAAGGCAATTCTTACAAACTTTGGATTACAAATTCCATTGTTTGTAATTGGTATTTACAAGATTATTTTTTAAATGAAGAATATATTGTTCGTGTGCACAGGTAATTCAGCAAGAAGTATTATTGCTGAAAGTATAATAAATAACGAGTATGACGATTTGTATAAAGGTTTTAGTGCTGGGAGTAATCCAACAGGAAAAATAAATGAAGATGTGAAGAATTATTTATTATCAAAACATTATGATCTTTCAAATTATAGATCTAAAAATTTTAATGAATTTATCAATAGTCAAATTAAAATGGATTATATTGTTACAGTTTGTAATAATGCCAATAATGAAGTCTGTCCTATTTGGCCTAATAAAGACCAGATAATTCATTGGGATATAGAGGATCCTGTTAAATTACTTAATGAAATAAATGACTTAAATAAAAAAGACGAAATAATTGAAAAAGTTTACAATAATATTCATAAACAAATAAGGGAACTAATAAATGAAAAATAAAAGTCGTTATTTTCTTGCTGAACTATTAGGCAGTTGTTTTTTAGTAATGATTATTGTTGGCTCAGGTTTAATGGCAGAAAACTTAACTGATGATGTTGCGGTAATGTTAATTGCAAACACTATAGCAACAGGAGCAGGTTTATTTGTACTAATTACAGTTTTTGCTGATGTATCAGGGGCTCACTTTAATCCATTTGTAAGTATCGCAATGGCAATAACAGGTAAATTAAAAAAGAAACTTCTAGCCTACTATATCATTGCTCAATTGATTGGTTGCTTGATTGGAGTTGGTTTAGCCAATTTCTTTTTTGAAAATGAAATTTATGAATTGTCTACTAAATCAAGAGATGGAATTTACATATTCACATCTGAGGTAATAGCAACATTAGGACTTATAGTGATAATTTTTGGTTCAATGAAGTCAGGTAAAATTGCTGTTGCTGCTAGCGTTGGTCTTTATATTACTGCTGGTTATTGGTTTACTTCATCTACTTCTTTTGCAAATCCAGCTGTTGCAATTGCTAGAACATTTACAGAGTCTTTTACAGGTATTAGTTATTTAAACACTCCTTATTATATCTTAGCTGAGCTTATAGGAATGTTAATTGCTGTATTAATTGTTAAAAAATTATTTTTAGAGAAAAATTGAAAGATATAAAACTTACCAATCAAATAAGTTTGATTAATAAAAAATTTAAAAAAAAAGAATTCTATCATTATCTTAAAACTTCTAATCTTTCATTGGTAATACCAAAAATTAAAAACAAATATATAGTAGTTTCTCAAAAAAGAATTCCAATTAATAAAATTAATTACGAGTTTCCTTCTGGCATAGTGGAAAAAAAGGAAACAACTCTGCAATCAGCATATAAGGAATTAAGAGAAGAAACAGGATATAGATCAAGATCAAAATTAAGTAAAATTATAACTTTTTATACTGAACCTGGACGACTAACTACTAAAATTACTGGTTATTACACAGAAGACTTAATTAAAATTTCGAAACCAGAACAAGGTATTAGAATTCATCTTTTTAATCAAAGAGACATATTTAAATTAATATTAAATCAAAAATTCAATAATAGTTCTCATATAGCAATGTTTTTTTATTTAATAACAGGTCTTAAAAACTATAAACTATAGGTTGTATCAAAATATCTTTTTTTTTTAAGAATTATATGATTAAATTAAATATCAAACAATTCGGAGGCGGTAATGAGAAAAAAACTAAAAAAAAATGAGAAGAAAAAAACAAAAATTTTAAAAGCAATTGATAGATTGAAAAATAAAATTACGGCAAAAGAAAAAAAATTGTCAAAAGTTAATATTAAAATTGCTGGTTTAGAAAAAAAAGTTGCTGAAAAAAAAGCAAAAAAACTTGCTAAAAAAGCAGAGCAGTCTCCTGCATCTATAAATAATTAATATCAAATAAATTGTCTTCCTCCCTTCTTAATTTAAAAGAAGGGAGAAAGTAGTTAATTAACAAAATTTAAATAGGGGAATAAATAATGAATATTTAAATTTCGTAAGTTATCTTAAAAAGATTAAGTTACAGAAATATTTACTTATTATTAAAGTTTAATTAACTTTGGTTTATTTTGAATTATTTGAATAAATTACTCTTGGCTCTAAAAATAATTCTCTAGCAAGAGCTTTAAATCTTTTAGTAACTTGTTTTGAGATTATTTCTTGATGTTGTGATGGAATTTTCAAAAATACAGCATTACCTCTTTTATACAATTTAAACTCTTCAAGAAATATCGTAGATATCGAGGTCAATGATTGTGAAAATCTCAATGCAGCTCCCACTTGTTTGCTTGAAAAAATTTCATTATTATTTAAAAAAGTTAGGTACTCCATTTTTGGATTATATTTGATACTGCAATAGCGCCAATAACATGACAAAGCTAATTGTATTCTTTCTTTGTGTGTCAGTCTAAGTAACGGAGTGTTTATCGTTTCTTGAAATACTAATTCAGCTTTTTGAAATGCTCCTAATCCCCAATCCATATGGCTTAATACACATGCTAGATATAATAATTTCTTATTAAAATGTTCATTGCCTTCAAAAACTGGCTGAATAAAATCATAATATTTTTTATAGTTCGATCCTAGATCACCTCTTTTTTTTGCAACATTCTCAAGTGCTTTGTAAAAGATTTCAGATTCTTTTACATCTTTAAAATAGTCAATTGATAAAGAACCTTCACGCAAACCACTTATAGAACAAATTATATTTCTTGGATTTGTAACTCTCATAATTTCATCAAGTATAATGCAACTATAGGGTAAATATGGTGTTCTAGATTTTGAAATATACTCAACTGTTTTAAGTTTAGATTTATTAAAAGATGAAATTTTTTCAACAAACTTAGATAAAACATTGTTATCAATACTATATTGATGAATTATATGTACCGGATGATTATTTTGAAAAAGATGTAACTTAAATAATGCACGCCAAGTACCTCCAACTAAATATAAATTATTAAACTTCTTTTTTGAGAGCCATTTTTCATCTCTTAATAATTTTTTAATATATTTGGCTAAATTTCTTTTTTTAACTATGGGATTATTTAATAATCTTAAAACGCCAACGGGTAATGAGGTTGTATTGGTTACTATATTGTTTTCAACTCGAGCTAACTCCAAACTACCACCCCCAAGATCAGCAACTAATCCATCAACATTTTCAAAACCTATTTTTACTCCCTCAGCTGAGCATGTAGCTTCTTCTTCGCCTGATAATATATTAATCTTAGTTTTAAAAAGTTTTTCAACTTCATCAATAAAAGGTTTTGTATCAGTTGCTTCTCTTATAACTGCTGTTGCAATAATCTTTAGATTTGTGATTTTTGAAATATTTAAAATTTCAGAAAATCTTTTTAAAACTTTTAAAGCATATTCAGTACCAGATCTGTGAAGTTTTTTCGATTTATCTAAATTTTTTCCAAGTTCACAAACAGCTTTTTCATTAAAAAAAGGCACACGAGAAGAACTGAAATCTTCATAAATTAGCATTCTTATAGAGTTTGATCCAATGTCTATTATAGCTAATTTTGCCTGTTTTAATTTTAAACTATTTTTGCTTTTAATTACTTCCACTTTTAATCAATCTTAAGTGCAGTTGTTTAGGCTGCATTTTTAATTTAGCCTTGCCTCTTCCAGATAAGCTCGGATTATTCATAAAATATTCATGAGCTGAAAAGGAATCGTTATTACTATATTTAATTTTTTTATAATTACCATCAGCATTGAGCTCCCAGCTCTGATTAGTATCAAGATAATTTGCTAACATTATTTGATCTAAAATTTGCTCATGAACGGTTTCATTTTCAATTGGCACTAGAAGTTCTACTCTTCTATTCAAATTTCTCGGCATTAAATCAGCTGAAGAAATATATACTTTTGCATTTCTATCAGGCATTTTTTTTGTACCGTTACTAAAGCAGTAAATTCTAGAATGCTCTAAAAATCTTCCTATGATGCTTTTTACCACTATGTTTTCTGATCTATTTTTAACTCCTGGTCTTAAACAACAAACACCTCTCACAAATAAATGAATTTTTACACCAGCATTTGAAGCTTCATAAAATTTATCAATAATTTCTGGATCTACTAATGAATTCATTTTTGCCCAAATAGCTGCAAATTTTCCATTTTTAGAATTTCTAATTTCAGCATCAATATTTTTATTTAACGTTTGCCTCATATTAATTGGCGAAATAGAAATTTTATTAAGATTTTTTGGTTTAGCGTATCCAGTTACATAATTAAAAAATTTCTCAACATCAGAGGCCATTTTTTTATCACAACTAAATAAAGATAAATCAGTGTAAATTTTAGCATTTACTGGATGATAATTGCCGGTTCCTAAATGAAAATAAGTTTGTATTTTTCCTTGTTCTCTTCTTAAAACTAATGATGATTTTGCATGGGTTTTATATTTAGCAAAACCATAAACAATTTGGACACCTACTTTTTCTAAACTTCTTGATAGTTGAATATTAGCTTCCTCATCAAATCTAGCTTTAATTTCAATTAAAGCGGTAACTGTTTTTCCGTTTTCTGCAGCTGTTATTAAAGCTTTAACAATTGGTGAGTCTAGAGTTGTTCTATATAAAGTTTGTTTAATAGCTATAACTTTTTTATCATTTGCTGCTTGGTTTAAAAATTCAATTACTGAGTCAAATGTTTCAAAAGGATGATGAACAACTAAATCTTTCTTTTTAATAGTTTCAAAAAAATTATCATTATATTCTTTTAATCTTTCAACTTCTCTAGGGGTAAAATGCTTAAATCTTAATTTTGGATTTTTTACTTTACATATTTGATCTATATCTTGAATTCCAACAAGGCCAGATACATCATAAATATAGTCAGGATTTATATCTAATTTATTAGTTATAAATCTTACCAATTCTTTATCGCTATTTTCAAGAACCTCTAAACGAACAATATCACCAGTTCTACGTCTTTTTAAAGCCAATTCAAAAGATCTAACTAAATCTTCTGCTTCCTCTTGAATCTCTACATCGCTGTCTCTTATTACTCTAAAAATCATTTTCTTTTCTAAATCATGATCTGGAAAAATTTCATTAGCAAAAAAACTTATTACGTCATCTAGAATAACAAACTTCTTATGATTTTTTGAAGACTCTATTTCAATAAATCTAGATAATGCTTTTGGTATTACAATTATTGAGTTTAAAATCCTTTTTTTATTTTTTTTTCTTAACTTCATTACAATTGCTCTTCCTTGATTGATTATAAATGGAAATGGGTGTGCAGGATCAATTGCTGATGGTGTTAATAAAGGGTAAATCTCTTCTTTAAATATTTCTAGAAGTTTTTTTTTATCCTTAGTATTTAAATTAACTGGTTTAACTAAACTGATATTATTTTTTTTTAATTCCATAATCAGTTTAATAAAAATTTTATTCTGTTTTTTTAATAAATTCTTAGTTTCAAGCACTACTTCATCCATTTGCTCTTCAGGTGTCAAACCATCAGAACTTAATGATTCAACTTCTTGTTTTATTTGACTATATAACCCAGCAACACGGACCATAAAAAATTCATCTAGATTAGACCCAGCAATTGATAAAAACTTTACTCTTTCATAAAGAGGATTTTCGATATTTTGCGCCTCTAAAAGTACTCTGTCGTTGAATTTTAACCAAGAAAGCTCTCTATTAATATATTTAGATTTTAGCTCTTCTTTATGTTGTTTTTTTAAAGCAGTCATATATTTAGATTTTATGTATCAATTATACGTCATGAGACACGCAAAATCTAGTTGGGATGATTTAAGCATTAATGATTTTGATAGACCACTTAGTAAAAGAGGCAAGAAAAATGCAAAAATGATTTGTGAATTTTTTGTTAAAAAAAAATTTAAATTTGATTATGCATTAATTTCATCATCAAAAAGAACAAAAAAAACTTTTCAAATTTTATCCAAGAAAATTAATAAGCCAAAAAAAGTTAATTTTTCAAAAGATTTATATTTAGTTGATGAGAATGCAATTACAAAAAAAATTAAAGAAATATCCAGTGAATATAAATCGATTTTGATTATAAACCATGAACCATCAGTGAAAAATTTAGTACGAAATCTTACAAAAAATCATAATACGAATAATTTTAAACTAATGAATTATAAATTCCCAACAGCAGCATTTGCAAAAATTGAGTTTGATATTAAATCCTGGAATGAAATTGAGAAAAAAGGAGTTTTAAAAGAATTTATAAGACCCAAAGATCTTCAAGATTCTAAAGAATAACCAGCTGATCTCACTGTTCTAATTAAAGGTTTTGTATTTTGTATGTTAATTGCTTGTCTTAATCTTCTAATATGAACATCTACTGTTCTAGACTCAACATATATATCTTCCCCCCAAACATTATTTAGAAGTTGTTCTCTTGAATAAACTCTTTTTGGATTTTTGATAAAAAAATCTAAGAGTTTAAATTCAGTTGGACCCAAAGTAATTTCTTTATCTTTTCTATAAACTCTTTTTGTAATCCGATCTATTTTTAAATCAGTAAATTCTACAATGTCTGATGATGATTGAGGTTTAGATCTTCTCAATAAAGATTTTATTCTAGCATTCAATTCTTTTTGACTAAAAGGTTTAGTTACATAATCATCTGCACCTGTATCAAATGCTTTTAATTTGTCTTCTTCCTCCCCTTTTGCAGTTAACATAATGACAGGAATATCATTAAACTTATTATCTTTTTTTAAGTTTTTACAAATTTCAACACCAGATAATTCTGGTAACATCCAATCCATTAATATTAAATCTGGCTGTTTTGATTTTATTTGTTTAAGAGCATCTTCTCCATTTTCTGAATGACTGACTTTATAACCTTCTTTTTCAAGATTGTACTTTAACAAACTAACAATTGATGCTTCATCTTCAGCTATGAAAACATGAGCTGACATAAATCATTTTTCTCCTGTTACAATTGGCTCGGTGCCCTTTGGTCTGTCACCTTCTAAATATTCACCTTTAACTAAGTAATAAATTTGTTCTGCAACATTTGTAGTATGATCACCAATACGCTCAACGTTTTTGGTCACAAACAACAAGTGAGTTCCATCCTCTAAATTTTTTTCATTGTCTTTAAGATATTTTATAACTTCTTGCATACAAAGATTTGTTAGATCATCTATTTGCTCATCACCTTCCCAAACATTTACTGCTATTGGCGCAGATCTTTCTAGATAAGCGTCTAATGTTGATTTTAATTGTTTTTGAACATTGGTAGATACTCTATTTAGTGAATCTACCAAATTCTTTGGAAGATTTTCATTAAGCAAAAGTGTTCTCTTGGATATATTTTTTGCTAAATCACCTATTCTTTCTAAATCTGAAGACATTTTCAAAGCCGTTACTGTCTCCCTTAAATCAATTGCCATAGGTTGTCTTAAAGCAATTAAATTTACAACTTGTTGTTCAATTAAGGCTTCATATTTATCTATTTTTTCATCATCTTGAATTACATTTTCAGCAATATCACTATTTCTTGTTGTAATGGCTTGAATTGCTTTACCTAAAGCATCCTCACATGCACTTCCCATCTTAACTATATTAGCATTCAGATTTTTTAGTTCTTCTTCGTAAGATTTAACTGTATGTGGTGCTTCAGACATTATCCAAACCTCCCTGTTATATAATCTTGCGTTTTTTTATTATCAGGATTCTTAAATATTTTATCAGTAGATCCATGTTCAATCAATTGTCCTAAATGAAAAAAACCTGTATTTTGAGAAACACGTGCTGCTTGAGCCATAGAATGAGTTACAATTATTATTGTGTGCTCTTTTTTTAACTCGTCAATCAATTCTTCAATTTGCGCTGTTGCTATAGGATCTAATGCTGAACAAGGCTCATCCATTAATATAACTTCTGGTCTTACAGAAATCGCTCTAGCAATACAAAGTCTTTGCTGTTGTCCTCCAGATAATCCAGTTCCAGGTTCATGTAATCTATCTTTTACTTCTTCCCATAGTGCAGCCTTTTTCAAACTAGTTTCAACAATTTCATCCATTTCTTGTTTTGATTGAGCCATACCATGAATTGTTGGACCGTAAGATACATTTTCATATAAAGTTTTTGGAAAAGGATTAGGTTTTTGAAAAACCATACCAATTTTTTCTCTTAGTCTTACTACATCACAACTTTTATCATTGATATTAAAGTCATTAATTAAAATTTCTCCTTTAACACTACAAATATCAATTACATCATTCATTCTATTAAGACATCTTAGGAAAGTTGATTTACCACAACCAGATGGACCAATTAATGCTGTTACTTGTTTTTCCTCAATATCTAAACTTATATTAAAGAGCGCTTGTTTTTTTCCATAAAAAACATCAACATCTTTTGCTTTAATCTTTATCATTTTAACTCCATTTTTTTTCAAACTTATGTCTAATTATTTGAGCAAATAAATTCATTGTTATTAAAAAACCAAGTAAGACCATTATACACGCCGAGACTTTTTCTACAAATCCCCTTTCAGCACTTTCAGCCCAAATATAAATTTGAACTGGTAAACTTGCAGCAGGATCCATAGGTGATCCAGGTATCGTGTTAACAAAAGCAACCATTCCAATTAAAATGAGGGGTGCGGTTTCTCCTAAAGCTTGAGCTAAACCAATTATTGTTCCTGATAACGTACCAGGCATAGAAAGAGGAACTGTATGATGCATTGTGGTTTGCATTCGACTTGCTCCCATAGCAAGTGCTGCCTCTCTTATACTTGGTGGAACCGCTTTTAATGATGCTCTAGCAGCTATAATTATTGTTGGTAAGGTCATTAAGGACAAAGTGATACCTCCAACTAATGGTGTAGATCTTGGTAATTGAAATATAGCCAATAAAACTCCTAACCCTAATAGACCAAAAACTATAGATGGAACTGCTGCTAAGTTATTTATATTTACTTCAATAAAATCAGTAAATCTATTTTTAGGGGCAAATTCTTCAAGATAGATTGCAGCTAGAACCGCAACAGGAAAAGCTATCATTAAACAAACAAGTATAGAAAAAATTGAGCCCATAAATGAACTAGCTATACCAGCTAGTTCAGCTTCTCTTGAGTCTGCATTTGTAAAAAAACTAATATTAAATTTACTTTCAACCTTACCATTTACAACAAGTTGATCAAAAATTTTTAATTGATAATCGCTTACTCTTCTTTGGTCTTCAGGTAAATCTCTTGGATAATTTCCTTTAAAGACTTGGTCTAAATCATCTGAAGCAGTTAGATAAACTTCTTTTGTTTTTCCTATTAAATTAGGGTCATTTAAAAGCTCATTTTTAATTTCTTTTTCGAAGAAATAAGACACCATTCTCTTCAATTCATTTTCTTGATCCTCATTGGCATTTAGATCTAAATCAGCCATTGATTTTAATGCTATATCGTAATAATCGGCATCTTGTATATCTTCTTTAGAAGGGTTTTGTTCTAACATCATTAGTTCGGGATCAAAAGTTACTGGAACAATGAGCCAAGTTTTTTGAAAAGCTGAATAGCCAGTTGAAAAAATTTTGAAAATAAAAATTGTTAAAAATAAAAGTGCCATAAAAATTGCACTTTGACCGTATAAGCGAAATCTCTGCTCAGCCTTGTATCTTTTATTTAATAATTGTTCTTTATTTTTATTCATATTTCTCTCTATATTTTTTAACAACTCTTAAGGCCACAATGTTTAAACAAAGCGTTACTAAAAATAATGACATACCTAAAGCAAAAGCAGCTTGCGTTTTTGGGTCACCAAAAGCTTGGTCACCAATTAGAATAACTACAATTTGAGCTGTAATTGTTGAAGTAGATTCTAATGGATTTAAAGTTAAATTAGCAGCTAAACCAGAGGCCATAACAACTATCATTGTTTCTCCAATAGCTCTTGAAACACCAAGCAAAATAGATCCAACTATCCCCGGCAATGCTGCAGGAAAAATAACTCTCTTGATTGTTTCTGATTTAGTTGCTCCCATAGCATAACTTCCATCTCTTAAACTTTGAGGTACACTTGTAATTACATCGTCACTTAAACTTGAAATAAATGGTATGATCATAATGCCCATTACCCCTCCTGCTGCTAAAGCACTTTCAGCTGAAACTTCGAGACCCATTGAGGTTCCTAATTCTTTTAAAAATGGGCCAACAGTTAGGGCAGCAAAAAAACCATAAACAACTGTTGGTATACCAGCTAAAATTTCAATTAATGGTTTTGCATATTGTCTAACTTTAGCTGATGCATATTCAGCTAAATAAATTCCACTCATTAATCCAATTGGTATAGCAACACACATAGCAATAAATGCAATAAAAAAAGTACCTGCAAAAATAGGAACTGCTCCAAAAGTATCTGAATACATTGTCGGATCTAAAGCCTCAGAAGAATCTCTAACAAAAGCTTTTGCTGGATACCAGTGAGTTCCAAAGACAAAATCAAATAATGGAATTACTTTAAAAAAATCTATAGTTTGAAATATAAGTGAGAAAACTATTCCAACAGTAGTTAATATTGCAGCTAAAGAAGCTGTAAATAAAACTGCGTTCAAAAATTTTTCAACTGGTTCTCTTGTTCTAGAATTAGATGAAATTCTTTTATACGCATAAGCAACAGAGGCAATAATTGCAGATAATACTATAACAACTTTTGAACTTTGTGCTATTGATCGAAGACTTAAATATTTTTCAGCAGAAGCATCAATGAAAGGTGTAATTTCTCCGGTGAATTGACCTCGAGATAATGCTTTTGTCTTTTCGTATATTAAATTTAATTCATCATCAAGATAACCTTGATTTGAATAATCACTTAATATTAATAGTTTTACAATTGTGGGCTCAAAAATTGCCCATAAAGAAAAAATTATAAAGGCTGGTATTGCACACCAAATTGCAAGATAATAACCATAAAATTGTGGTAATGCAGTTAATCTTTTTTTTGTAGATTGAATTGTATATGCTTTTTTGCGTCCAAAATAATAACTTGTGAAACCTAGAAGAACAATAAATATAAATAATATTAAGTTCAAAGAATCTCCTTTATTGAGGACTGTACTCTTAATTTAAAAAAAAGGGGTCTAAAAAAGACCCCCTTTTTTAATCATTTGTTAACTGAGGAATAATTAATTACCCATAGCAACTAGTTTGGTAGCATTAGTTCTAGTTGTTTTATACAACTTAGAGTCTAATGGCACTAAACCAATGTCTGCTAGGTAACCACCTTTTCCAATAGCTTTCTTCGTTGTGAATTCTTTCACAAACTCATGTAAACCTGGAATTACTCCAACGTGAGCTTTTTTCACGTAGAAGAATAAAGGTCTAGCAACAGCATAACTGTAGTCTTGAATAGACTTCAATGATGGTTGTCCACCATCAATACTTGCTGCTTGCAATTTATCTTTTGCAGCTAAGAAATAACTGAAACCAAAGAAACCAAACATATCTTTATCTTGAGTTAACTTTTGGATGATTAAACTATCATTTTCTCCAACTTCAATAGCAGCACCATCTTCTCTGTAAAGTTTTTGAGGTTTTTTGTATTTTTTATTTCCAGCTTCAAAACCAGCTTTATAAAGAGCTTTAGCTTCTTTGGTCATACCTTTTTTCATAACTAAAGAATTCCAAGCATCTCTAGTTCCTGATGTTCCTGGTGGGATCATCACTGAAATTTTTTGTTTTGGTAAGCTAGGGTCAATTTGGTCCCAAGTTTTATAAATATTTGGAACTAATTTACCGTCAACAACTGTATGAGCAGCTAGTGCTAAATACAAATGTTCTTTAGTAAAGTTTACTGGTTTTGCATCTTTGCTGTAAGCTAATGTAATACCATCGTTACCAATTACGATCTCAACGATTTCATTTACACCATTTTTCTTACAAAGAGCTTTTTCTTTATCTTTCATAGCTCTTGATGCATTTGTAATATCAGGATGTTGTTCACCTACACCAGCACAGAATAGTTTAGCTCCACCACCAGTACCAGTAGATTCGATTACAGGAGTTTTAAATCCTGAACCACCAAATCTTTCAGCAACAACTGTTGCGTAAGGGAATACCGTAGAAGAACCAACTATCTTAATTTGATCTCTTGCTTGAGCAACAGTTGCTATTGATAAAGCAACTAATGAAGCAATTACTATAGTTAGTTTTTTCATTATCTTTAATCCTTTCTTTATTTTTTATTTAAAAGATTGCTGACAAGTATAAATTTATTGAATCTTTAATATTACAGAATTGTTACACTTTTGTTAAAAAGGTAACTTTTTAGTTGTATTTTTTTGATATAATTATCTGATCAATATCACTTTCTAGGCCACCAATACATGAAACAGGGTTTACCTGTTCATTAAGAGCTAGTTCATTGCTTGGACGTAAAGTTATTTCTAGTTTTACTAAGTTTACTAATTCTTCTCTAATTTCTTCATCATATCTCCAGCTTGGCCATGAACTTGGGGTTGAAAATATAGAGGTTAAATAACTTGTAGCCATAGTATATCTGTAATTACTCAAATTTTCATTCCTCAATAAAAAATCTCTTACAGAATTAAAAATATTTTTACATCTAAAAGAATCTGAAAAATAATTTTCCTTCTTGAGATTTTCATTCATAGGAACAGAAACAATTAAATCAATTGAATTTTTAGAATACGAGGTAACTACGTCTGTATAAAATTCATCTTCAGTAACTTCTAAATGATCTTTTATAGAAGGATATGAGGTTTTTAAATCTGCTTCTAATCTAAAAATTCCAATATCAAAAACTGTAAGTTGCTGATTTCTTAATAATGTTGTGATATCTTTAGAAAAAACACTTGTTGTTATAGAACTTAACAAAAAAGCAAAAATCAAAATATTTTTGAATATTTTAACCATATAAAAAATTAATTAAAAGATTAACATTAATCAAGTAAAGAATTGTTAAAAAAACCTTCTAAAACTATTACAATATAATACTTTTTAAATTTAAGTTTTCGCTGGTAAATAAATTTGAATTTCAGTTCCTTGGTTTTCCTCACTTAGAATCTCATAGTGTCCACGATGTTGAGTAACTATATGTTTAACAATAGCTAATCCTAAACCAGTTCCACCAACCTTATTACTTTGTTCAAGATCTACTCTAAAAAATCTTTCTGTAATTCTAGAAATATATCTTTGAGGAATGCCAACACCTTCGTCTTTAACACTGATCATAAAATTTTTTTCTAACAATTTACCATCACTAATTTCACTTGATATAAAAATAGACTTATTTTCCTTTGAATACTTAATTGCATTATCTAAAAGATTAGAAAAAACAGTTTGTAATTTTTTTTCATCTCCAATAACAATTGTTGGATTTGTGAGAGATAAATTAATATTTAATTTCTTTTTTTTTAAAACAATCTCAAAATTACTGATGATTGTTTTGAAAAGATCATTTATATTAACTAAAGAGTTTGGCCTTATGTGTTCTTCTAATTCAATTCTTGTGAGTATTAAAAGATCATTAATTAAATTTTCCATTCTATTTGATTGATCAGTCATTATTTTCATAAATTTTTTTTTTGCTTTATCGTCTTCTGCCGCTGGACCTTCAATAGTTTCTAAAGATCCTTTGATAGCCATCAAGGGTGTTCTTAATTCATGGCTTACATTGGCGACAAAATCAGTTTTAAATTTTTGTGCTTTTGTAATTTCAGTAAAGTCTTTTAAAAATAACACAACAGAATCTGGTTCAGTAAATAAATGAGTTGGACCAGGAATAATATAAATTTTATAAAATTGATATGATGGCAAGCCTATTTCAATATCAATATTTTTTGTTTTATTTTCAACTATAGCTTTTTCAATATTTTCTATTAATTCTGGTTTTCGAATTACAGATGATATGTTTTTATCAATTAAACTACTACCAAATCTTTTTAATGCACTTGGATTAGCATATTTAATTATGTTAAATTTATTTAATGCAAAAAACTGATCCTCAAGCTCATCGATAATTACTCTTTTTGTTTTTTCTTCTCTTTTGTTAATTATTGTGGCGGTATTTATTGGTTTGTTTTTTTTTTGATTAAGTAGATATAGAAGATAAATTATAACAACTATAAGTAGAATGACGAAATATTCCATAAATTTAGATAGGTTAATTTTGCATCATTACACTTTTTAATGCAAACAAATTAAGAAAAATTAGCTAACGATTTGGTGAAATATTATTAAAAAATATTTTTGCTGTTTCTTCCCATGTGAATTTTTTTGCAAATTCAAGACAATCATTTCGATTAACTTTTAAAGCTTTATAAGCTGAAACTTTAAGATCATTATCTAGACAATCTATTTTGGAGCCTTCAAAAATATCTTTAGGACCTGGAACGGGATACGCAGCAACAGGCGTACCGCAATTTAAAGCCTCAGTAACTACAATTCCAAATGTATCTGTTTTACTAGGGAATACAAAAACATCAGAAGATGCAAAATATGATGCAAGTACACCATTTGTTTTTTCTCCTAAAAATATATCTCTAGGGAATTCCTCTTTTAATTTTTTTAAATCGGGTCCTTTTCCTATTATTATTTTTGTACCTTCTAAATCACATTCTAAAAAAGCTCTTATATTTTTCTCAACAGCAACTCTTCCAACATAAATCCAAATTGGTCTTTTGTGGGGTAAATTAATTTTTTGAGGTTTTTTAAAAGCTCCGTGATTTCCCCCTCTGGTCCAAGTAATCATTTTATTATTATCTATACCTATATCGATTAATTCTTTTCTCATAGATTCTGTTGTTACTAAAATTCTCTCAGCCTTATTATGAAAGTTTGCTAAGAATTTTTCAGCCCATTTTGCAGGTATAATTGGAAAGTATAGTTTAAGATATTTATCAAACCTTGTATGAAAACTCGTAGTAAATTTTAGATTATTTTTTAAACAATATCTTCTTGCCATAATCCCAATGGGACCTTCGGTAGCGATATGAATTGCATCAGGTTTGATTTTCTTTATTAAACTACCAACTCTTGGCCATACATTTATAGATAACCTTATTTCATTATATTTAGGCATCGGAAAGGTTAAAAATAAATTTGGAGTAATATATTCTATAGTATGACCTTGTTCTTTTAAGATATTACCTGTTTCATGCAAGGTTCTTACGACACCATTTACTTGTGGAAAATATGCATCTGTAGCAATTAAAATTTTCATTAACTATGAAGCTTTTTTTAAGTCTTCAGTTTTAATAGGTTTAATTATATCTTTAGTGTCTAAATATTGTTCTCTTATTTTATCCCAATATAATATTTCAAAACTACCATCATAATTTTCAGCTAATGCAGTACAAGATTCAACCCAGTCTCCACAATTTAAATAATTGACACCATTAAAATCTCTATCCTCAGCATGATGGATGTGACCACAAATTATTCCATCAAACTTTTTTCTTTTTGCATAATCTGAAACTGTTTTTTCATATTCACCAATATATTTGACTGCGTTTTTGACTTTATACTTTAAAAATTTTGCAAGGGACCAATATTCTTTTCCTCTCAACCTTCTAAAAAAGTTAATTATTACATTAAATTGTAACAATAAATTATATGCTATTGATCCAATTTTAGATAACCATTTAGCATGTTTCATTACTCCATCCCAAGCATCACCATGGACAACAACATATTTTTTTCCATTATTTGTTTCATGAATTACTCTATTTAACATATGAATATCACCAAAATGCATTGGAATAAATTTCCTTAACATCTCGTCATGATTACCCATTATGTAGAACACTTTAGTCCCATGTCTTGCTTTTCTTAAAATTTTTTGGATTACATCATTATGTTCTTGAGGCCAAAAAAAACTTTTTTGCATTGCCCAGATATCAATAATGTCTCCTACAAGATAAAGATTTTCAGATCTTGAATTTTTAAAAAACTCTAAAATTTTATTCGCCTGACAACCTTTGGTACCTAAATGCAAATCAGAAATAAATATACTCTTATATTTTAATATATTAGGCATTTAAAAATCTTTTTTTTAACACAACTGTAACACGAATCATGTAATTCTTATCTCATTCAAATGTTACAAATTTGTTAAAAATTATTTAAGAAATAATTATGTTATATTGTTTAATTTATAATCTAAACTCTTCTTCAGGAAGAAAATCACAATTCATAAATAGAGTTTTATCTAAGTTAAAAGAAAATAATTCTGTAGACTACTTTGAGACAAAAACAACAAATCAAGCTAAAGAAATTTTTAGAAATTTTAATCAAAAAAAATACGATCGACTAATAATAGCTGGTGGCGATGGATCGGTATCTTTTGCAATTAATGAACTAATTAAAAATGATTTTAACTTTAAACACGATTTTGCCATAGGTTATATACCCGCTGGTACAGCAAATTTACTTCAAGCTGAATTATCAATGAATAAAAAAGTTGATGATATAGTTAATGTATTGATTTCAAACAATTATAAAACCTCTAATCTTGTAAAAATTAACGAAAGTTATTTCTTTTTAATGGCTGGTATAGGATGGGATGCAAAAATTGTTCATTCAATTAATTCAAAAATTAAAAAGATTCTTGGTAAAATTATATTCGGCATCAAGGGTTTTCAGTATTTCTTATTTATGAATAATAAAAAATTAAATGTTACTTTTGATGGACAATTTTATCAAGCAGACTGGATATTATCCTCAAATACCAAATATTACGCTGGCCATCATAAAATAAATAAAACAAATATTTTTGAAGATAAATTAGTTACTTATATATTTAAGGATTTGACTAGAATCAATTTATTATATTCCATATTTTTAATAATCCTTAATGGCGACTTAAGTAAAAACAAAAATGTTATTACTACTTATTCTCAAAATATCACTATTGAAGGAAATGATTTAATACCTGTTCAAATTGACGGGGATAATTTTGGTTCATATAAAAAAATTCATTTAAATCAGTCAAATAAAAAAATGAATTTTCTTGTAAAATAATTATTTTATTCTACCATAAATATCTTGGTATCTCACAATATCGGTTTCCTTTAATATTGAACCAAGTTGCGCTTCAATAATTTTAACAGGCTTTTTAAAAGGATTTTCAATTCTATGCATGGCCCCTAGTGGAATGAATGTAGCTTCATTTACTTTTTTATAAAATACCTTTTTATTTAATGTTATTTTAGGTTTTCCTTGAGTAACTAGCCAGTGTTCTGATCTATGAAAATGCTTTTGAAGACTTAAGATACCTTTAGATTTAACATACAATTCCTTTATTAAAAAATTTTTACCATTATATAAATTTGTATAGCTACCCCATGGTCTATAAAAAACATTTTTCTTTTTAAAATATTTAGATTTGTTTTTTCCATACATTTTACAGATTTCTTTCCAGCTACCTAAATCAGACCATGGAATATCCAATTTAATCGCATTTATATTTTTTGTTTTTTCTAAAATTGCATAATCAAAAGATTTTTCAATTGACTTAATGAATGAAGATTTATTTAGATAATATATGTTATTTCGATATTTTGACTTATGAACTGATGCTAAACAATTTTTGTAAGTTTTTGGTTGAAACTTTTTAAAATTATTAATGATTGAGTCTTTTCTTAAAAAAAACATGCCAGAATTCCAGTATCCCTTTTTTTTAATAACTTGCTTTGCTTTTGTAGGCTTTGGTTTTTCAATAAATCTTGTGACTTTATTGATATTTCTTTTATCTTTTTTGGTTAAAAAATATCCGTATTCGCTAGATGGGTTAGTTGGTTTAATACCAAAAATAAATACATTTTTATTATCAAGATTAGATTTATTTTTGTTTATTTCTTTATTTAATTTATTTGGATTTTCAATTAAGTGATCTGCAGTAAAATACATTAAAGGCTGACTATTTGGGATGTCTTTTATTAGTGCCGAAGTTAATATAGCTGGGGCTGTATTTTTTTTTGCCGGTTCTAAAACAATCTTAAATTTTTTTATTTTACTTTTTTTTAAAGCCTTTTTAACTTCTTTAATATACTTAGCATTTGTGCTGATGATGGGATAATCGTAGATATTATTTTTAATTCTCTCAAAAGTTTTGTTAATTAGTGTCCAACCACCAAAATCGATAAATTGTTTTGCTTGATGTTTTGATCCTTTGGGCCAGAGCCTAGTACCAGCTCCACCACATAAAATAACAGGTCTTATTTTCATTAAATATCTGCGTATGTCCTGACTTCTTCTTTTGCACCTGGATGTGTAGGCGCCCCAAGGTATGCAGGTCCAACAGTTTGTGCGTACTTCCAAAGTGTTCCATTACCAAAATTAATCTTCTTTGGTTTCCATTTTTTTCTTCTTTTTGCTAATTCTTTTTTAGACAAACGAACATTTATTGTTCCTTTCTTAGCATCTAGATCAATAATATCTCCATTCCTTAATAAAGCTATTGGTCCTCCAACTGATGCTTCTGGCCCAACATGTCCAATACAAAATCCTCTTGTTGCTCCTGAAAATCTTCCATCTGTAATTAGCGCAACTTTTTCACCCTTCCCTTGTCCGTATATAGCTCCTGTAGTTTGAAGCATTTCTCTCATACCTGGGCCACCTTTAGGACCTTCGTATCTAATTATAATGATATCACCATCTTTATACTTTTTATTTTTAACAGCTTTGTAAGCAGCTTCTTCTGTATCAAAACATCTTGCCTTACCAGTAAATTGTAATCTTTTTAAACCAGCTACTTTAACAATAGCTCCATCGGGTGCTAAATTTCCTTTTAAACCGACCACACCACCATCTGGTGATAATGGTTGATTGTATGTTCTCATAACTTTTTGATTTTTATTAAACTTAACATTTTTTAAATTTTGTCTCATAGTTTTACCTGTAACAGTCATGCAATCACCATGGATGTATCCACCATCTAAAAGTGTTTTCAATAACATTGGAACACCACCTGCCTTCCACATATCTTTTGCTACATACTTTCCACCAGGTTTAAGATCAGCTAGATAAGGTGTTTTTTTAAAAATTCTTGCAACATCCATTAAATCAAATTTAATTCCAGCTTCATTTGCAAGTGCTGGTAAATGTAATGCAGCATTAGTAGATCCACCTGTTGCAGCAACAATAGTGGCTGCATTTTCTAAAGATTTTTTTGTAACAATGTCTCTTGGTCTAATTTTTTTTTCTAATAAACTCATTACTGCTTTTCCACTTTTTAAAGCGTAAGAATCTCTTTGGGTATATGGTGCTGGAGTTCCTGCAGAATAAGGTAAAGCTAAACCAATTGCTTCTGAGACACATGCCATAGTATTTGCAGTAAATTGACCGCCACAAGCACCAGCACTTGGACAAGCTTTAAGTTCTAATTTTCTTAATGCATTTGCAGACATTTTTCCTGAAGAGTATTTTCCAACACCTTCAAAAACATCAACTACAGTTACATCTTTCCCATTAAATCTACCTGGCAATATAGATCCACCATAAATAAATACACTTGGTACATTCAAACGAACCATGGCCATCATCAAACCAGGTAATGACTTATCACAACCTGCTACACCGACTAGTGCATCGTAACAATGTCCTCTAACAGTTAACTCAGTAGAATCGGCAATTACGTCTCTTGATATCAATGAAGACTTCATACCCTCGTGCCCCATTGCTATACCATCTGTTACGGTGATAGTACAAAATTCTCTTGGCGTTCCACCAGCTTGATGAACTCCTTTTTTAACCGACTGTGCTTGTCTCATTAAAGCAATGTTACAAGGAGCTGCCTCGTTCCATGTTGAAACAACACCAACAAAAGGTTTTGCAACATCTTTTTCAGTTAAATCCATTGCATAATAAAATGATCTTTGTGGTGCTTTGTCAGGACCTACTGATGTGTGACGACTAGGTAATTTTTTTTTATTAAATTTTGGCATTAAAGATTTTTTATAGTTAATGATAGTTTTTTAACATCATTTTGTAAATTATTATAATTACTTTTTTCTTGATGAACAATATGTTTCGGTGCTCGTTTGACAAAATCTTTGTTACTTAATCTAGAACTTATTTTATCTATTTCTCCCTGATATTTTGCTTGTTTAGCAATAAGATTTTGCTTTATTAAATTTAAGTCTATATTTTCCTCAAAATAAAGTTTAAAAACATTCCCTTTAATTATCATCGAAGCTGAGGGGTGGCTCTTATCTTTTTCAAGAAAATTTGAAATACGTCCAAGTTTTTTTACAACTGTACTGTTTTTATTTAAAAAAGTTTTGTTTGTTTTGTCTATTTTGGCAAATGAAATATCTATAAAAGATCCAGGGCTAATACCCAATTCATTTTTAAAGGATCTAATTTCTGTAATAAAATTGATAATTTTTTCAACATCATCAAATTTTTGTTTTTTTGATTTATCAGTAATCCAATTTGAATACATAAGATAATTTTTGCTATTATTATCTAATTTGTTTTTCAGCCAAATTTCCTCTGTAATAAATGGTATAAATGGATGAAGTAAGATCAATATTTCTTTAAATACAAAACTAGCCATTTCTTTTGTTTCTTTGATGTCTGTTTTTTTATCTGAACTGAAGATGGTTTTGCTTAATTCCAAATACCAATCACAATATGAATGCCATACAAATTGATATACATTACGAGAAGCTTCATCAAATCTATAATCTTTTATATTTTTTTCGATTAATTGCTTTGTTTTGATCAATTCACCATAAATCCATCTATTTATGTTTAGTTTTGCTTTTGGTGATTTTTTAACATTTTTAAGTTCACATTTGTTGTGAATTAAAAAGTTATTTACATTCCAAAGTTTATTTAAAAAATTTCTATTACCTTTAACTCTATCTTCAGACAATTTAACATCTCTACCCGGTGAAGCCATTGATAAAAGAGTAAAACGTAAAGCATCTGCACTATATTTTTCTATAAGCTCTAAAGGATCAATAACATTACCTTTTGACTTAGACATTTTTTGACCTTTTTCATCTCTAACAAGAGCGTGGACATATATATCTTTAAAAGGTTCCTTATTAAGAAATTCCATTCCAAACATAATCATTCTAGCAACCCAAAAGAAAATAATATCAAACCCCGTTACCAATACAGATGTTGGATAAAATTTTTTTAGATAATCATTTTTTTTTGGCCATCCAAGTGTAGCGAAAGCCCAAAGTCCAGATGAAAACCATGTATCAAGTACATCAGGATCTCTTTTTAATTCAACATTTTTTTTATATTTTTTTTTTGCAATTTTTATTGCTTCATCTTCGTCAGATGCAACTATAATTTTATTATCAGGTGTGTACCAAGCAGGTATCTGGTGTCCCCACCATAATTGTCTCGAAATACACCAAGGCTCAATGTTATTCATCCATTGAAAATACGTCTTTGACCAGTTTGTTGGAAAAAAATTTGTTTTTTTGTTTTTAACAATTTTTTTTGCTTTAACAGATAATTTTTTAGCATCCGCAAACCATTGATCAGTGAGATAGGGTTCGATTATAGAATTTGATCTATCACCGTAAGGAACTTTATTTTTTATATTTTCCTCTTTAACAAATAAGTCGCCTAAGTCATTTAAGATTCTTTTTCTTGCTTCAAATCTATCTAAACCTTGATAATTTGTTGGCGCATTGTGATTAATTTTTCCATCATCTGTAAAAATATTAATAATCTCTAATTTGTTTCTTTTTCCTACATCGTAATCATTAAAGTCATGAGCAGGAGTAATTTTTACAGCACCTGTGCCTTGTTCTGGATCTGCATACTCATCAGCAATAATTTTAACTTTCCTATTAGAAAGCGGTAAAATTACATTTTTTCCTAAATACTTTTTAAATCTTTTATCTTTAGGGTGCACTGCTACAGCGCTATCTCCCAACATTGTTTCAGGACGAGTTGTTGCTATAGTAATAAAATCTTCAGAATTTTCTATTGGATATTTTATATAGTATAATTTTGAATTTACTTCTCTTTGATCAACCTCTAGATCTGAAATTGCTGTTTTTAAAACTGTATCCCAATTTACTAATTTTCTTGATTTATAAATTAGACCTTTATTGTACATCTCTACAAAAACTTTTATTACAGATTTGGAAAGATTTTCATCCATGGTAAAAGCGTTTCTTGACCAATCGCAAGAACATCCCAATTTTTTTAACTGATTAATTATTATGTCTCCGTATTCATTTTTCCATTCCCATACTTTATTTATAAATTCTTCTCTTCCTAAATCTTGCTTATTAATATTTTCTTTTTCTAATTTTCTCTCCACCAAAGCCTGTGTGGCAATACCAGCATGATCAGTTCCTGGTTGCCATAAAGTTTCATAATTATTCATTCTATGAAATCTTGTTAGTAAATCCTGAATTGTATTATTTAATGCATGCCCCATATGTAGACTTCCTGTAACATTTGGAGGAGGTATAACTATCGAAAAATGTTTTTTATTTTTTTTTGGCTTAAATAGGTTTTTCTTTTCCCAATAATTGTATATTTTATTTTCTACATGATTATGAATATATTTATCTGAGCTCATATGCTGATTTATAGTTTATAATTTAATAAACGTAATTAACAATATTCAAATTAAGATTGAATTTGAGGGCCTATTTACTATAAGCATAGTATAAATTATTTTTTAACGAATAATGGTAACGTGGCGGAATGGTTACGCAGAGGATTGCAAATCCTTGTATCCCGGTTCGATTCCGGGCGTTACCTCCAAAAAAGTAGTTGTTTTACATTTAAAAAAAAGTAAATTCTGAACTTTACATTCCTCGGTAGCTCAGTTGGTAGAGCAGTTGACTGTTAATCAATTGGTCGCAGGTTCGAGTCCTGCCCGAGGAGCCATTAATTCTTTTTTAATTTGAAAGCAACAAAAGCATCTCCTTGCTCAACTAAATCTGGATATATTCTTGCTAAGCTCATTCCACCCGTTGCTGGTATTATAACAAATTGTTCTCCATTAACAGCATACACTGTTGGAGGTGCAGACCCTATATAAGGTAGTTCATATGACCAAAGTTCTTCTCCAGTTTGTGTATCAAACGCTCTAATAAGTTTGTCTAATGTGCCACCAACAAATACTAAATTACCAGCTGTAGCCGTTGCTCCCCCAAAATTAGCTGTGCCTGTATCCTTCATGCCTCTTTTTTTTAACTCATCAAAATATCCTAATGGAACCTGCCATAATATTTTTCCGCTATTTAAGTTTAATGCAGTCAGACTTCCCCAGGGAGGAGTGATACCTGGATAACCCTCAAGATCATCTAATTTGTTGTTTTTTCCAATATCTAATAAATTATTTTTTAATTCTAAATTTTTATTAATATCAAATGAACTAAAGACTTTAAACTTAGTTGGTATATCATGCGCAGTTACGTAAAGTATATTTTTATCAGAATCTACTGATGCACCAGGCCATTGTGCACCACCCCATAAATTATAAGATATAGTAAATTTTTCTATTTCATGAGTTGGATAAAAGCCGTAATTAGACTCTTTTACTTGTTTTAAAACATGGTCCCTATCCTCTTTTGATTTATTTGTTATATGTTCTAACTTGAATTCATTTCTTGCAAATGGTTCAGGCAATTCTAATGACGGTTGGTATTCACAAGTTCTTTGTCCCGGTAATTTTGAAACTGGTGCTTTTTTTTTTACAAAATCAAATACCGGTTCTCCAGTATTTTTATCCAATATAATAGTATTGCCTGTTTTTGAAACTGCTAAAACAACATCTATTCTTTTTCCATATTTATTTATTGTTGTTAAGATAGGTGGACCAGCTATATCATTATTCCATAAATCGTGGCAAGTTTCTTGGAAATACCATTTAATTTTTTTATTTCTTACATCAAAAGCTATTACGCTGTCTGCATATAAATTTTTACCAGGTCTTTGAATTCCAACAAAATATGGAGCTGCATTACCAGTGGTTAAGTATAAAATTCCATTTTTGTTGTCTGACGATATACCACCCCATGGAGAGCCTCCTTTAAAGTCTCTTGCATTTACTAAGTTTTTATCAATCTTTCTAAGATAATATTTCCATTTAAGATCACCATTATAAACATCATAAATCTCTACAGCTGGAATTATTGATCCTATTACTATTTGTTCATCTATAATAGTTGGTGTAGTTGGAGAAGAACCTATTTTAATAATTCCATTATCTCCAAAATCTTTTATAGGTTTACCATTTTTGGCATTTAATGATATTAATTGATCATCGTTAGTAAATATAAGTCTTAAGATTTTATTTTTTTTGTCTTTCCACAATAACAATCCTCTTTTTGCTGCATGAAATCCTCTTTCAACTTTATATTTCCATATTACTTTTCCAGTTGCAGCATTTAAACAAACTATAAAATTACCTGGGGTCGGAAAATATATAAAACCATCTTTGACAATTGGGTTTGCCTGTATACTTTTTTTTACGTCATTAGATTTATATATCCATGCAACTTCTAAATCTTTCACATTCGATCTATTAATTAAATCTAAATTAGAAAATCTTAAATTAGAATAACCACCATGGCTTCTCGTCCAATTTGAATAATTTCGCTCGATATTTTCAATTTCTGTTCCTTTTTTAAAATTTTCTTTTTTTGCAGGTATTACAATAGTGGAAGGTAAACTATTTCTTTTGTTTTCGTCTTCTACTTCCCAAAATCTTTTATGACTATCAAGAAATTGATTGCCTAGAATATATGGGATTTTTTCTATAGAACTGTAAATTTTTCTGATTTTTTTGCTATTTATGTTTTTTTTGCTAAATGTAATTGCACTTCTATTAACATATGATGGGTCATAATATGAAAGATCATAAATTACAGCCAATAAAGAAAGTATTATTAAAGAAAAGATTGTGAGAAAAAAATATTTTAAATACTTCATTAATTTAAATTTCAGTTATAATTTAAATTAAATTACTTTCGAAAAAATTAAATCAGCTATCTAGTCTCAGCCTGTCTTAGATATTCCAACTTGTGAAACCTGAAGGTTTTTCCCAAATTTTATCTTTTGGTCTTGAGTTAATTCTGAATAAAGCTTTAAAAGAAAATTATAATTAACATTCATATGACTTTCTTTTATTTTTTCTGCATTTATTGCGTATTCAGAAAAATCCTCAAAAAAGTAGTTAATTGGCACTTTAAGATAGTTAGATAACTGTAGTAATCTAATTGAACTTACACCATTTGTACCTTTTTCGTACTTTTGAATTTGCTGAAATGTGACGTTGATTGCTTTTGCTACTTTAGTTTGTGTTAAGCCAAGAGCTAATCTTCTTAGCTTAAGCTTATTGCCTAAGTGTTTATTAAAATTTTCTTCCATTAAGACCCCTCTTAAAAAGAAATATTGAACTCTATCCTGAAGGTTTATGCAAGCCCTAAAATTTTTTTTTTTTGGCCTATTTATTGGCTTGACAGAAGGAGAAAAAGAATAAATCGCTTTTAGAAATAAAGTAAACTAATTTAGACTAATTATAAAATTTGGCTTAAAAATAGCTTTGTTCTATCACTTTTTGGATTTGCAAAAAACTCTTTTGTTTCAGCTTTTTCTACAATCATACCCTCGTCCATAAAAATTACTTCATCAGCCACTTCTTTTGCAAAACCCATTTCGTGTGTAACAACAATCATTGTCATTCCACCTTTTGCAAGGTTTACCATTGCATCTAAAACTTCTTTTATCATTTCTGGATCTAATGCAGACGTAGGTTCGTCGAATAACATAATTTTTGGTTGCATACATAAAGCTCTAGCTATTGCAGATCTTTGCTGCTGTCCACCAGATAATTGACCTGGAAATTTATTTGCTTGATCGGCAATTTGAACTTGCTCTAATTGTTTCATTGCTAATTCCTGAGCTTCTTTTTTTGGCATTTTTTTTACCCAAATTGGTGCAAGCGTACAATTATCTAGTATAGATAAATGCGGAAATAAATTGAATTGTTGAAAAACCATACCAACTTCTGCTCTTACTTGTTCAATATTTTTTGTATTCTCAGAAAGTTCTGTACCATCAACTATTATAGTGCCTTTTTGATGTTCTTCTAATCTGTTAATACATCTAATTAAAGTTGACTTACCAGATCCAGATGGGCCGCAAACAACGATTTTTTGTTTAGCTGAAACATCCAGATTTATGTCTTTTAAAACTTGGAAATCTCCAAACCATTTGTTTACATTTTCAATTTTAATTATTGGTTCAGACATATTATCTTTCAGTTTTATATTTTGCTTCTAGGTTATAACTGTATTTGCTCATAGCATAGCAAATTATCCAGAAAATTATAGCAGCAAATATATATCCCTCCATTGCAAATCCTAACCATTTTGGATTTGTTTTTGCTAAAGCCAACATTCCAGCCAATTCTGCTAATCCTACTACAAAAATCAAAGGTGTATCTTTTACAAGTGCTAGGAATGTATTGCATATTCCAGGAATTACTAATTTTAAAGCTTGGGGTAAAATTACAAATATATGCATTTTCCAATATCCCATTCCTAAAGATTTTGCAGCATCATACTGTCCTCTTGGTAGTGCTTGTAAACCACCTCTTATAACTTCAGCGCAATAAGCTCCTTCGAAAAGTGTAATAGCTATAATTACTCTTACAAGTTTATCCATGAAGAAGTCCTCTGGTAAAAACATAGGAAACATGACAGATGACATAAATAATACGGTAATAAGGGGAACGCCTCTCCAAAACTCAATATAACCAATTGATATATATCTAATCATTGGAAGACTTGATCGCCTGCCTAAGGCTAAAACCATACCTAAAGGGAAACAGAAAATTAAACAGAAAAAAGAAACAATAAATGTTAAAGATAAACCTCCCCACGCACCTGTTTCGACCCAAACTAAACCGAATGAACCTCCAGAAATTAGATAATATATAACTAAAAATGCAATTATTGGATAAATAATTACGTAATATAGCGCTAGATATTTTTTTAAATTATCTCTTAAGAAAAAGCCAAAAAATCCTAAAGCAATAACAAGAATGAATGCTAGATTTATCCTCCAATGTAAATCATTTGGGTACATTCCATACATAAAACGTCTGAACCAAACTTTAACATAAGTCCAACAAGCTCCAGTCCCTGTGCAAGCTTCTTTAGTATCTCCAGAAATATTTGCATCAAATATCATCCAGCTTAAAGATGGAGGAGTTGCTTTAATAATCGCAAAAATAATAAGAAGTGTTAATATTGCGTTAAAATTATTAGTATTAATATTTTTATTAACAATATCTAAGCTTTTAATTCCAGAATATTCAGTTCTAATGAAATTCAATCCTACAAAACCAAGAATTAAAGGAAGAAAGATGCTTAATATTCCAGGTAAAAAAGATGTAACATTTATTTTTAAAAATGAATTTATTGCTACGTCTAATATACTTATAGAAAATAAGAAAAGACCTAAATATAGAAAATAATAGAAATTTTGCTTATTTGATTTTAAAAAATTTAAACTATTCATTATTTTTCCTTAATTTCTATTTTTTTGTTATACCAATTCATTATTGCTGCAATTGCTAAGCTTATAGATAAATAAGTAAGCATTGTTATAGATACTATTTCAATTGCCTTTCCAGTCTGCATTAATGCTGTACCAGCAAAAACTAATACCAAATCAGGATAAGCTATTGCTGCTGCTAATGATGAATTTTTTGTTAAATTAAGATATTGATTAGTAGTTGGTGGAATTATAATTCTTAAAGCTTGTGGCATAACTACTAATTTTAATATTTGATTAGGTGTTAAACCAACTGATGCAGCAGCTTCTTTTTGCCCTTTTCCAATACCCTGGATACCAGCTCTAACACACTCAGCAACAAATGTAGATGTGTATAATGATAAAGCTAAAACTAAAGCAATTAATTCAGGTGGCAAACCTATACCTCCTTCAAACACGTAAGAAGTTTTTGATAATTGTTTTAAGACAGGAATTCCAAAATCTAAGGAAACACCTCCTATAAAAAACGTTAAAGCGGGAAGTACGAATATTAATCCCAAGGAAATAAAAAAAACTGGGGTTTGTTTTCCTTCATTCTCTTGAAGTTTTTTTGCGTACGTTGAAATTATTATAATAGAAACAATGACTGCTAAAATTGAATATAAGAAAATATCTAAATTTGTCCAAATAAAAGACGGTATATAATATCCCTTGATAGTCATGTAAGTAACACCAAACCATGGTCCAGCTTTTTCTGGAACAGGAAGTGCTCTTAATGCTGCGTAATACCAAAAGAAAATTTGAAGTAATAATGGAATATTTCTAAAAAATTCAACATACCAAGCTGCAGAATTTCTAATTAGATAATTTGAGGATAATCTTGCTACCCCAAATATTACTCCCAAAATTGTACAAAAAATTATGCTTATAAAAGATACTAATAATGTATTGAGTAATCCTACAAGATAAGCTCTAGCATATGAGTGTGATCCACTATACTCAATAAGTGAAAACTGAACATCGAAAGAGGATTCTTGTGTTAAAAAACCAAAACCAAAATCAATACCTCTATTATCCATATTGATTTGAGCATTAAAGGTAAAAAAACCAAATATGCCTAAAACAAACAAAACTGTTATGATTTGTGGTAGAATTTTTTTGATTTTGTTGTTCATTAGCTCGCGAATATAAAAAAAAGGGCTAGAAAAATCTAGCCCTTTTTAAAGTATTTAAATCAAGAATTATCTTGCTGGTGGTACGTATAAAATTCCACCTTTAGTCCAAAGTTGGTTTGGACCTCTGTCAGGTAGGATGCCTGGGTCAGCTATATTTCTTTTATAGCTTTCGCCGTAGTTTCCTACTTGTTTAATAATTCTTAAGCTCCAGTCATTATCTAGACCAAAAGCTGCTCCTAATTCACCTTCAGCTCCTACAAGTCTTTTAATTGCAGGGTTATCTGAAGTTTTCATAGAATCAGCATTTGAAGAAGTAATTCCATACTCTTCAGCTTCGATCATAGTGTTTAATGACCAACGAACGATATCTTCCCAAACAGCATCACCTTGTCTAACAACTGGTCCTAAAGGCTCTTTAGAAATAGTTTCAGGTAATACAATGTGTTCATCTGGGTTTTTCATTTTTGTTCTTTGAGCTGCTAATCCAGATTTATCAGTTGTATAAGTATCACATCTACCTGCATCATAAGCAGCTACAACTTCGTCAGCTTTTTCAAAAGCTACTGGCTCATATGATATTCCTCTTGAATTAAAGAAGTCTCTCATATTAAGCTCTGTTGTAGTACCAATGTTAGTACAAGCAGAAATACCGTTTTTAAATTGGTTTACTGAAGTTATGCCAGAGTTTTTTCTTACCATGAAACCTTGTCCATCGTAGAAGTTAACTCCAACAAATGTAAGACCAATATCAGCATCTCTAGAAAGTGTCCAAGTAGTATTTCTTGATAAGATATCAATCTCACCAGAAGTTAGAGCAGTAAATCTCTCTTTAGCACTTAATGGAGTGAATTTAACTTTATTCGCATCTCCAAGTACTGCAGCAGCAACAGCTCTACATACATCAACGTCAACTCCAGTCCAATTTCCAGACGCATCAGCATTTGAAAATCCTGGAAGACCTTGAGAAACACCACATCTTACGAAACCTTTCTTCTGAGTGTTTTTAAGAGTTTTTGATTTCTTTGCCATAGCTTCAGTTGTAAATGCAAATAGCACTGCAACCATAGCTACAAAAGAAGTCAATTTTTTTATAATATTAAACATATTCTTCCTCTTGTTTATTAGTTTATTTGTTAACAAATAAATTCAAAATTACTTTTGAATTTATAATAGTAAATCATGATATAAATGGCTCATCAATAATAAAATTAGGCATTTTGCCCAAAAAAAATCAATAAAAACCCAAACTGGTTCTAAAATTTTGAGAATTATTGAAAAGAAAGCAATTTTTTAAGTACTAAGTAATGTCTAAACCTAGTGTAAATAAGTGAATTTTTTTTAGCAAGTATTTTTTTTTTGGTAGCATTTTCATTTATAGTCAAGAATATATTTTTTAAAGCGTTATTTTCATTATTTTTGAATAAAAAACCAGCTTCTCCAGAACTTAGAAATTCTTTAGGGCCGTTTGGACAATCTGATGAAACAACTAAAAGATTTGATAACGCAGCTTCTACAATGACAAAACCCACTTCCTCCCATAATGATGATAAAACAAAAATATCGGCTTTCAACATGTAGGATAAGGGATTATCTTTAAAACCAAGTAAAAAAACCTTTTCATCTAAATTTAGTTTTTTAATTAAAATCTTTAATTCTTTTTTTTCTTCGCCTTCGCCTAAAATTATTAGAATATAATCTTTATTTTTAATTAAAAAGCTACTTAATTCATTAATTAAATATTTGAAATTTTTTTGTTTTGTAAGTCTTCCAACTGACAAAATAATTTTTTTTTCATATAATATTTCTTTAGATCTTAATTTTTGTGATAAAAATTCTTTTATATTGATTATTGCATCTGGCAAAAATTTGAGCTTTTTATTATCTAATATATTCAATGATGATATTTCTTTTTGTAAATCTTTAGTGGGACATGTTATTAAATAGACATTTTTTCCAGTAATTTTCCAAAATTGTTTTCTAATAAAATTAAGTCTTGGATAACCAGAAATCCTTAGAATCATTTTGCATTTTAGATTAAAAATATGATTTAAAAATAATGGTAGAGATGTAATTAAATGAGCGATAAAAAAACACTCTTTCTCTTTTCTTAAAAGCTTAAATAAAGGTATAAAAGATATTATGAATATTATTATATATAATATTCTACTTTTAAGATATCCTGACTTTGGAAAATAATTAATCAAATTTGGATAAAAATTAATAACTTCAATTTGATTTTTACGAAATAATTTTACATAATTATTCCATTCACCATGAACATTTATAATTTTAACATTATTTTTTCCTTTAGAAAATTTTTTAGCGGCAATAGCTGAATTCATACATGACTTGATAGTGCCTACATTCCCTAAGAAAGGTGACCAATATATTAGATTATTCATAATATTTTAGACTTTATTAAAATTTATATAGAAGATTAAAAATATCAACATGAAACTTTTATAGCTGGCATAATTAAATTTATGGCGCGCCCTGAAGGATTCGAACCTCCGACCCACGGTTTAGAAAACCGTTGCTCTATCCAGCTGAGCTAAGGGCGCAATTAATAATACTTATATAATCAAACTAATTTTTTAAAAAGAATTTTTTAAAAATTATTAGAATTGTTAATAATTCAACTCTCCCGATAATCATAAACATTATTAAAAAATATTTTACAAAATTGCTCATTTGCTCGAAATCAAGAGTATTTGACAGCGTCATATGAGAATTAACCGTATTCATTAAAGTTAACACAGAAAGTTTAAATGACTGCTCAAAAGATAAGCCTGATATGGAAACGATAGTAGATAAAAAAATTAATGAAATAATAAATATTAATATAGAAAGGAAATATTTATAAAAATCTGATTTTTCCAAAATTTTCTCAGAAAAAAATAATTTATTTATGAAAACATTTTTAGGTTTCGCATTTGAAATTATTTCATTTATTGAAAAATTAAATAAAGAGACAAGCTTTAAAAAACGTAATCCTGAACTTGTTGAAAAAAAAGATCCTCCTATTATTATTAGTATTATGAATATAAATGATAAATACGATGGTGTGTTTTTTAAAGAAAAGCCAATATTTGAAACACTACTTGATATAGATAAAAATATTATTGAAAAATTTATATCCTTATTAACTAATAAAAAAAAACCAAAAATTAAAGTTATCAGGTATGCTATAAGATAAATATCTTCTTGTATAAACTTTATACCTTTTTTTTTATAGACTAATAAATTGTACAAAAAAAATAGGCTAAAAAAAGAAATTAACATTAATAACGAAAAAATAATTATCTTTGTCTGATTGGTCAAAATTGCCTCTAAATTATTGACAGGCAAGAAACCGCCTGAGGATATTAATGTCATTGACAAATTTAATGAAATAAAAGATCTAAAATCAAAAAGATTTAAAACTATAAAAATTAAAATGGTTAAAAATGAGTAAAATATGAAAATTTTTACTAATTGTTTAAAAATTTCTGCTGAATTAAATGCTAAAAAATTAGTTAATGTTTTTTTTAAATTATCATCAAAAATATCAATTAATAGTATAATTGAAAATAGAAAGTATAAACCGCCAAGCCACTGGGATGAAGAACGCCAAAGTATTAAACTTTCATCTAAATGTTTGATATTATCAAATAGGGTAAAACCTGTAGAAGTAAAACCTGACACTGACTCAAAATATGCGTTTAAAAACGAAATGTTATATATGCTGAAATAATAAGGTAATGCTATAAATAGAGGTAATAGAATATATCCAAGTATTACAGAAAAAATCTTTGTATAAATACTAATTTTTATTACGTTTTTTTTTCTAAAAAAAAAACTTGTGAGTGGAAGGATAGAGAAAAGTAGTGTGTAAAAATAACTATCAACATTTAAATATAAATCGAAATAATAAGAATACAAAATGTTTAAAAAACATAAAATACAAATTAAAATATTAAAAAATCTTAAATAATAGATACTGAAATTAAGCATTAAATTGAGCTAATACGAAACATATTTTCGACAACTTGTATTTGATCATTTTTAGCAAGAAAAACTACTTTATCATCTTTTTGGAAAATAAAATTAGACCTAGGAATTATAATATCATCTCCCCTTAAAATAGCTCCGATTCTTATTTCATCTGGAAGATTTGCGTTTTTTAGTTCTTTATTTATTAATTCAGAAGTTTCTATTATATCTGCCTCTATTACCTCATATTCACCGTTTAAGATACTATATGCAGTTTCTATAGTGCCCTTATGAACATGTTTCAATATACTTGATACAGTGCTCATTCTAGGATCTATTAAATCGTCAATTTTTAATGAAGATTGTAATAATGAATAATTTGATTTATTTGTTAAGGCAATTGTTTTTTTATTTTTTGAAAATTTTTCAACTAAGACACTAATCATTAGATTGTCTTCATCATCATTTGTTAGTGCCAAGACAGTTTCTATTTCCTCTAAATTTGCTTCTGATAACACATCTTCGTCTAAAGCATCTCCATTAATGATAATTGAATTATTTAATTCATTTGCTATGAATTCTGCACGTTCCTTGTTTTTTTCTATAATTTTTATACGAGCAGAATCAAATGTTTCCTCGATATTTTTTGCTAAATTGTAACCTATATTACCTCCCCCAATGATTAATATTTTACTTGATATTTTTTCATTATGTCCGAAAGCTATTAGTGTTTTTGCCATTTGAGAAGAATTAATTATTACATAAGCTTTGTCATCGTTCTTCATTACATCATTTTTTTTTAAAATTATAAATTTTTCATTACGGATTACACCTAAAATATTAGCTTCCATGTCAGGAAATTTTTTTGTTAGTTCGTTTAATTTGATATTTTTAATAGGGCAGTCTTCTTTAATTAAAATTTCAAGTAGTCTAATTTTATTTTCTGCAAATGGTATGTTGTCAAGTGCACCGGGTGCCTCGAGTTTTCTTTGTAGGGATTTTGCTATTTCTATTTCAGGTGAAATAATTACATCTATAGGGAGATTTTCTTTGTTGTATAATTTGCTAAATTTTGGTTCCAAATAATTTTGTGATCGTATTCTTGCAATTTTTTTGGAAACTTTAAAATTTGCATATGCAATCTGACATATTAGCATATTTATCTCATCATTTCTCGTCACAGCAATAATCATGTCAGCTTCAGCACCATTGGCCTTTTCTAAAATACTTGGATACGTAGCTTTTCCTACTATTGCATTTACATCTAAAGAGTCTTTTATTTTTTGTATATCCTCACTTGATTGATCTACAACTGTTATAGAGTGATTTTGTTCACTCAATAGTTTAGCTATAGTAAAACCAACCCTTCCAGCTCCACAAATTATTATATTCATTAATTAAGATCTTTTATATTAAGCCCTTTTAATTTTCTGTGTAAAGCGGATCTTTCCATGCCGATAAACTTTGCCATTTTCGAAATGTTTCCACCAAATTTTTTTAATTGAGATGATAAATACTCTTTTTCAAAATTTTCTCTAGCTTCTTTTAAAGGTTTTGATAATGATTTTTCATATGATATCTCATTGTTATCAGATATTTTTAAAGATTCTTTAATAATATTAGAAATTTTTTCAGAACTATCTGGAGAAAGTATTGCGATTCTTTCAATTAAATTTCTTAATTCTCTAACATTTCCTGGCCAGTTATAATCTATTAAATTATGATTATTTGGATCGATTTCAAATCTCTTCAAATTATAATTTTCAGCAATTTTTTCAGAAAAATATTTAATCAACAATGGTATATCTTGTACTCTTTTATTTAATGGATCTATTTTTATTTGGAATACATTTAAACGATGAAATAAGTCTTCTCTAAAATTACCCTGGGATATTTCTATTGAAATATCACGAGCAGTAGAACATATAATTCTAACATCGACTTTTATATCATGATTACCTTTTATTCTTTTAAATTTTTGGTCTGTTAATACCCTTAATATTTTAGATTGTGTTTCCAATGGTATCTCTGAGACTTCGTCAATAAGAAGTATTCCACCTGAAGATTTTTCTAAAGCACCATAGGATATAGATCCATCTTCTTTTTCCTCTCCAAATAATTCTTGCTCGTATTTTTTTGCATCTAATAAGGCACCATTAAGAATTATAAATGGTTTGTTTCTTCTATTTGAAATTTTATGAATTTTTCTCGCTATTAATTCTTTACCAGAGCCAGTTGGACCATAAATAAATACTCTAGACTCTGTAGGCGATACTTTTTGAATCTGTTCGTTTATTCTATTTATATTATTACTTGAGCCTATTAAGTCAAAAGAATGAAAAAGTTTTGTCTCTAAATATTTATTTTGTTTTAAGAGATTGTAGTTTTCAGATGCTCTTTTTACAAAATTTATTAATCTTTCTTTGTCAAAGGGTTTTTGTATAAATTCAAAAGCACCTGATTTTAACGATTTAACCGCCATTTCTATGTTTGCATGACCAGAAATAATTATTACTGGAATATCTTTATTTTTCTGTTTGATATGGGTTAGAAGTTCAATTCCATCATTGTCGCCTTTATCTAATTTGACATCAATTATAGCAACCTCTGGTAATTTTTTATCAATTTCTTTTAATGCTTGATTATAGTTTGCTGCGACACGAGTTTTGTAACCAGCATCAGAAATTAAATCATTTAAGATATTTCTTATATCTGCGTTATCATCAATAATTAAAATTTCAGTGGACATTTTAAATTGGTAAATTTATTTTAATTTCAGCTCCAAATTTATTTTCAACAAGTTTTAAAGTACCATTATGGTCATTGATTATTTTATTAACTATTGGAAGTCCTAAGCCAGTGCCATTAGTTTTAGTTGTATAATATGGTTTAAGTAAATCACTCAAATTATCACTTCTAAATCCAACACCATTATCTCTAATTATGATCTGTATATAATCATCTTTTTTTAAAATTTCTATATTAATTTTCTTAGAAAAATCAGGGTTTTTTAAAAATTTCTCTTTTAAACTTTCAATGGAATTTTTAAATATATTTATAAAAACCCTACCTAGTTGTTCAGAGTCACAATTGACGTTTAATGACTCTTTTTTTGAGCTAAAATTTATAAAAACAGATTTATCAATTTCATTCATTAGCAAAATATTCTCTTTTATTATTTTGACTATGTCATGTTTTTTCAAAATAGGTTTTGGCATTCTAGCAAAATCAGAGAACTCATTTATTAAATTTTCTATTTGTTTGATCTGTTTATTAATAACTTTTAAATTTTCATTAAAGTTTGACCTATCTTCATTTTTCATCAAATTTGAAAATTTTGAATTAAATCTATCAATAATCAATTGTATAGGAGTAAGTGGATTTTTAATTTCATGGGCTAACTTTCTTGCAACATTTTCCCATGCTTCATGACGTTCTGTTAAAAGTAATTTATCTTGCTGAGTCTTTAATCTGTCAATCATGAGATTAAAATTTTTATTTAGTGTCTCAAGTTCTTTATCAGTTTTAATTTCAGGAACTTTGGTATCTAGATTGCCTTTACCGATATTCATAGAGGCATTTACCAAATTATTTATAGATCTAAAAAAACGTGAAGAGAATCTTATAGCTATTGATACGCTTAAAAATAACATTAATGATACAACAATTGAATAAATCAATATGAAAGAAATTTGAATTCCTGTTCTTTTGTCCTCTACTCTATAATAAAAATTAAGTGCCTCCTGAGATTCTGTCAAATATTTAGAAATATCTTTTTCCAAATATTTAACAATATAGATAAAGGTATTTTTATAATTGGGTAATTTTAATATAGCAGCAGATTTGTTCTCAAATGCATTAATAATTTTAAGAGGTCGATCATCTTTCATTACTAAGTCAAAAGCTTTTTTTTCGGGAGCTATAAATTTATTAATATCATTTAAAGTTGACATTATAATTTTTTTTTTATCGTTAATTATATGAATTTCATCTACGTTTCTTAATATTTTTTGATTTATTAAAAATTTTTTAAAATCGATTGGATCACTTTGATAAAAATTTCCACTTTTATTTATATCAAAAGCTATCATAACAATATCACTTTCAATTTTATTCCTTACGTCTTGTACGTAATTTTTAGCAAGCTCATACGAGTTGTTAACAGCAGTCGTGATTTTTTTATCAAAATATTTTTCAAGTGCAAACGAAAATAAAAAAAGTGAAAAAACTGAAATGAGTATTGATGGGATCAATGTAAATAAAGCAAAAAAAGTAATATATTTTTTATTAGATTTTGATCCCTTTACATCAATTTCATTTTTAATTAACTTTTTAATTTCAAAAAAAACAAAAACAAAAAAGAATAATAATAAAATTATATTAATTATTAACAAATATTGTAAATTGCCTTCGTTTAATTGAATAAAACTTTTATCAATAAATGTTAAAAATGTGAGAAAACCAACGAATAATGTAATAAAAAAGATTAAAACAATAAATATGTTTTTTTTGATAAATTCAGTCATTGTGTAATAATTTCATTATTTTATATATATAGACATGAACAATTGTTTTATAATACTAGCTGCAGGACAAAGCAAAAGGTTTAAATCAATTATTTTAAAACAATTTGCAAATTACAAAAATAAACCTGTATTAGAGCATACATTAGACAAAATTATTAATAGCAAGCTTTTTAAGCACATAATTTTAGTGACTAACAAAAAAGCTTATGTGAATAGGAAATATTTTTCTAAGATCAAAATTATAAAGGGAGGAAAAGAAAGAAGCGATTCTTCTTTAATTGCAATAAATTATGCTAAGAAATTTAAAGTAAGAAATTTATTAATTCATGATGCTGCAAGGCCAAATTTTACATTAAAATTAGTAAAAAGAATTTTATTCAATTTAAGAAAAAATATAGCGGTAATTCCATACATCAACTCCACCGATGCAATTAAATATAGTTCTAAAAGATCTATTTATAATTTAAATAAAAAAAATACATATATTGTACAGACTCCTCAAGGTTACAAATTTAAAAATTTATTTAATTTAGCAAAAATTAATAAAGTAAAAGTTCAAGATGAATCTAGTCTATTTATAAATAATAAATTAAAAATTAAATTTATAAAAGGTGAAATAAAAAATAATAAAATAACCTACAAAGACGATTTAAAAAAACCAACAACATATTTTGGAATTGGATTTGATGTACATAGACTTGTTCAAGGAAGAAAACTTTATTTAGGTGGTCTTAAAATTAAATCATCATTAGGAACATTGGGTCACTCTGACGGTGATCCAGTTTTGCACGCAATTACAGATGCAGTTCTTGGTGCGTGCAAAAAAGGTGATATAGGACAAAAATTTTCAGATAAAAGTAAAAAATTTAAAAATATAAGATCAACAATTCTCTTAAAAAAAGTAATTGATGAAATTAAGGAGAAGAATTATTTCATAAACAATCTAGATATAAACATTATTACCCAAACACCTAAAATTTCAAAATTTAAAAACAAAATGATTGAAAAAATTTCAAATATTTGTGAAATAAAAGAAAATAAAATAAATATAAAGGGCAAAACTACAGAAAAATTAGGAATAATAGGAAAAGAAAAAGCTATAGCTTGTGAAGTAATTGCTTCAATTTCACAATATGAATAATAAATTTAATTTTTTGTTTGTAACGTTATTTGGAATTGGCAAAATAAGTAAAATACCAGGCAGTATTGCATCATTGGTAACTACTATCTTTCTATTTTTTTTATTTTATTTCTTAAATATTAGGCCTGATATGGTTTTAATTGGTTTAATATTGATATTTTTTATATCGCTTTACTCAGTAAAACAATTCATTAAAGATAAAGTTAATAAGGATCCCAAGGAAATTGTAATTGATGAATTTATAGGTCAATCAATCCCAATATGTTTATATGAGGTCGCACATGAAGGAACAAAAGATATAGGCAACGTTTTAACATTTTATTTCATAATATTTGTTCTATTCAGAATTTTCGATATTACCAAACCTTACCCTGTAAGTTATTACGATAAAAATTTCAAAAATAGCTTTGGTGTTATCATGGACGATGTGTGTGCGGGACTATATGTTGTAGCGGTTATGGTTTTATATATGGTAATTATATCATGACAACACTTTCTCAAAAAATAGTTAAAATATTAGCAAAAAAAAAATTGAATATTTCTTTTGCGGAGTCTTGCACAGGCGGTATGTTAGCAAGTTCAATTACTTCTGTAAGTGGATCTTCTAAAGTTTTTAATTTAGGTGTAGTCACGTATTCAAATCAGGCAAAAATAGAAATTTTAAAAATTCAAAAAAAAATTATACAAACATATGGTGCAGTTAGTCGTGAAACGTGTTTATCCATGGTTAAAAACTTAAATAAAATCAGTAAAACAAGTATTTCTATTTCCATAACTGGAATTGCAGGGCCAAAAGGTGGGACTAAAGAAAAGCCTGTAGGATTAGTTTATATAGGTCTTAAAAAAAAAAATAAAATCCTTATTAAGAAATATTTCTTTAAAAATAAAAAAAGGAATTCAATTCAAAAAGCCTCTGTAAATAAAGCTTTAAAACTAGTCTTAAGTATTCTTGAATAATTCTTCTGCTCTTTTTTGAAAAGCATCTGCTATTTTATTCAAACCATATGAAAATGATTTAGTCATCAATATATTTAAAAATTTATTTTTAATCTCAAAATCAACTTCGAAAGAAACTTCGGTCATGCTATTTTTTTGATTAAAATTCCATCTATTATTTAAATACTTTAATGGACCTTCAATATTAGTTACGTATATTGTGTCATCCTTCTTATTGTATCTTACATCACTTTTATATGTATCTTTAAAAATTCCCTTTCCAATTGTTAAATCAGCAATAATAAAAACGTTTTCTCCCTTATCTTCACGTTTGTAAACTTTAGAATTTATACAATAAGGAATAAAACTTGGATATTTTTCTATATCTAAAACCAAATCAATTAAATTTTTTTTTTCAACTTCAATTAATCTTTTGACTGATGCTTGAGGCATTTAAATTAAATCTTTGAGTTTTTAATTTCTTAAAATCTTCATCAGCATGATAAGATGATCTGGTTAAAGGTGTTGATGATACTAATAAAAACCCTTTTGACTTTGCAATCTCTCCAAATTCTTTAAATTCATTAGGATGGTAATATTTCTTAAGTGGATGATGTTTTGATGAAGGTTGTAAATATTGACCGATTGTTAAAAAATCAACATTAGCAGAAATTAAATCATTCATAACTTGGATAATTTCCTCTTTTTCTTCACCTAAACCAACCATAATTCCTGACTTAGTAAATATATTTCTGTTCATTTCTTTAGATTTTTTTAAAAGTTCTAACGATGCAAAATATTTGGCGCCTGGTCTTACTTGTCTATATAGCCTCGGTACTGTTTCAATATTATGATTAAATACGTCTGGATTAGCTTCAATTACTTTTTTGTATGCCTCGCCTTTTCTAAGAAAATCTGGAGTTAATACCTCTACCGAAGTATTTGGATTTAATTTTTTTGTTGCTAGAATTACATCATGAAAATGATTTGATCCTCCATCCGGCAAATCATCTCTATCGACAGATGTAATAACTACATGGTTTAAATTTAATTTTTTAACAGCATTTGATATTTTGTATGGCTCAAAAGGATCTAGTGGTTGCGGTTTGCCAGTACTAACGTCGCAAAATGCACATGCTCGTGTGCAAGTGTCTCCCATTATCATAAAAGTTGCGTGTCTTTTACTCCAACATTCAGTTATATTTGGGCAATTCGCTTCCTGACAAACTGTAACTAATTTGCTTTTGTTAACTAGACTCTTTGTATTAAAAAATTCTTTACTATTAAGTATTTTAGATTTAATCCAATTTGGTTTCCTCTTTATTGGATTAACTGGTTTATTTACTTTTTCTGGGTGTCTAACCTTCATTATCTACAACTATATATGTCGTTTCCTTTTTTTTACCAAGCATCAATTTGTCTCTTATAAGCATATCGATGTAATCATAATCCAACCTCTCACTTAAAAGGCTATTTTTTAATTCAATATTTTTTATGTTTTTAACCATTTCTTTTTCCTTGATTTGCAGGTTCTCTAAAGCTTCTTTTTTTTCAATATATGCAAATAGACCTCTTTGACCTCCAAAAAGGTTAATTAAAATATATAAAAATAAAATTGTTAAAATAATAATTTTTAGATTGTCTTTAATTTTTAATAAAAAACTCACAAATTATTCATCCTTGCATTAGAACCCAAATTTTCCTCTATTCTTATTAATTGATTATATTTTGATACTCTTTCAGATCTTGATAAAGAACCTGTTTTTATCTGATTTGAATTAGTGCCTACTGCAAGATCTGCGATGAAGGTATCTTCGCTGTCTCCTGATCTATGTGAAATAACAGTCTTATATCCAATATTATTTGCAAATCTAATAACATCTAGTGTTTCAGATACTGTCCCAATTTGATTGAGTTTAATCAAAATTGAATTAGATGACTCGAATAAAAAACCTTTTTTCAGTCTTTCCAAATTGGTCACATATAGATCGTCACCAACGATTTGTATTTTTTTTGTAGCTTTGTTAAATTTACTCCATGCCAACCAATCATTTTCAAAAAAAGGATCCTCTATAGACTTAATTTTAAATTTTTTAATTAATTTAAGATATTTATTAATTGTTTGCTCGACATTTACGTATTTTTTCGAATGAATTGAATATTTCTTATTTTTATATAATTCATTGGCAGCAACATCTAAGCAAATTGATATTTGTTTACCATTTTTAAAGCCAGCTTTTTCTATTGATTTTACAATTAGCTTTAATGCTTCTTCATTGCTTGATATCATTGGTGCAAATCCCCCTTCGTCTCCTACAGAAATTGACATTCCTTTTTCTGAAATAATTTTTTTTAAACACTGTATAACTAAAAAGCACATTCTCACAGCCTCCGAGAAATTTTTTGCTCCATCTGGACGGATCATAAATTCTTGAATTCTTAATTTATTATTTGCATGTACACCACCATTAATAATATTCATCATTGGATAAGGTAGTTTAAAGTTTTTTTTAATTATAAAATTTTTGTAAAGAGGTATTTTTTTTATTTTTGATGAGAGTTTTTTGACTGCCATTGATACGGCTAAAATTGCATTTGCACCAATTTTAGTTTTATGTTTAGTGCCGTCTAAATTAATTAAAATTGAGTCAATAAGTTCTTGATTATGAACATTTTTATTTAATAATTTTTTTGATATTTTTGTATTAATGTATTTAATAGGACCAAAAACACTTTTCCCGAGATATTTCTTATTTTTTTTGTCTCTTTTCTCGTGTGCCTCGTAAGAACCAGTTGATGCACCAGAAGGACAAATTGCACTTGAACTTTTTTCATTACTGAAAACTTCTGCCTCGATTGTTGGATTGCCTCTGCTATCAAATACCTGTCTAGCTTTTACTCTAGTAATTTTGCTCATTTACTTTTTACAAGCTTATCTATTTCAAATAATTGGTTTAAAAGTTGCTCTAACTTATCGATCGGTAACATATTTGGACCATCAGAAGGTGCATTATCGGGATCTTGATGAGTTTCAATAAAAATACCGGCTACTCCTACTGCAACTGCTGCCCTGGCTAAATATTCTACAAATTCTCTTTGACCGCCACTTTTATCACCCATACCTCCTGGTTGTTGGACTGAATGAGTTGCATCAAAAATAACAGGATATCCAAGCTTAGACATTATTGGCAATGATCTCATATCTGAGACAAGAGTATTGTAGCCAAAACTTGCTCCTCTCTCAGTCACAAGAATATTATTATTTCCAGACTCGGAAATTTTTTTTGTTACATTTTCCATATCCCATGGCGCTAAAAATTGACCTTTTTTAACATTTATAATTTTTTTAGTTTTTGCAGCAGCAATTAATAAGTCAGTTTGTCTACAAAGAAATGCTGGGATTTGCAAAATATCTACATGATTTGATACAGCCAGGCATTGCTGCTCATTATGAATATCTGTTAGAATAGGTATATTTAAATCTTTTTTAATTTTATCAAAAACTGGTAAAGAATTTTCTAATCCAGCACCTCTTTTACCCTTTAAACTCGTTCGATTTGCTTTATCAAAAGAAGTTTTATAAATAAAACCTATACTAAATTTATTAGCTATTTCTTTTATTTTTCCAGCAATATCCATTGAATGTTGCTCGGATTCCAATTGGCATGGACCAGAAATTAATGTCAACGGTTTGTCATTAGATATTTTAATTCCGCTGCAATTAATTATTTTACTTTCCATTATTTAGATTTTGCTGCCATTATAAAAGATGAGAATAGAGGATGAGGGTTTAAAGGTCTAGATTTAAATTCTGGATGAAATTGAACACCTATAAACCATGGATGATTCTTTAATTCAATTATTTCAGGTAAATTATTATTCTGTGACATACCTGAAAAAATCATACCCTTGCTTTCAAATTTACTTTGCAAATATTTATTAACCTCATATCTGTGCCTATGTCTTTCATTAATACTATTTGATTTATATATTTTTTTTACAAACGAATTATGTCGTAATTTTGCTTTATAAAGCCCTAATCTCATAGTGCCACCAAGTTCTTTATTAGTTCCTTTTATTATTTTGCCATCCTTGTCCCACTCATTCATAAGACCAATAACAGGAAAACATTTCTTATCTAGTTCGGTAGATCCAGCTTGTTTAATATTTAGTTTGTTTCTAGCAAATTCAATTACTGCCATTTGCATACCAAAGCATATTCCAAAAAAAGGAACTTTGTTTTTTCTAGCAAATTTAATTGCAGCAATTTTTCCTTCTGTTCCTCTTTTTCCAAAACCTCCTGGTATAAGAATACCTGAGACATTTTTTAGTAATTTCTTGACATCTTTTGCTTTGAAATTATCAGACTCTATTCTTAATAAATTTACTTTTACTTTATTATAAATACCACCATGAATTAATGCTTCATCTAATGATTTATATGCATCTTTTAAATTAACGTACTTACCAATAATAGCTATATTTACAACCTTTTTTGAATTTAAAACTGTGTTAGTTATTCTTTTCCAAGGTGTTAAATTTGCATTCTTTTTTGGTCTTATTTTAAAATATTTTAAAACTTGCCTATTTAATTTTTCTTTATGAAAACTTATTGGTGCTTCATAAATTGTTCTAACATCAACTGTTTCAATAACATTATCAATTGAAACATTGCAAAACAAAGATATTTTTTTTCTTTGATCTAATGGAATTGATTTTTGAGACCTACATATCACTATGTCCGGCTGTATACCTAAACTTCTAAGTTCTTTTACTGAATGTTGAGTTGGTTTTGTTTTGATTTCATCGGATGATTTTAAAAACGGTACAAGAGTTAAATGAATAAACAAACTTCTTTTTTTTCCTACATCATTTGAAAATTGTCTTATAGCTTCAACAAAAGGCAAGCTCTCAATATCTCCAACAGTTCCACCAATTTCACAAATTACAAAATCTTCATTAGTAATATCGCCTTTAATAAATTCCTTAATTCTATCTGTAACGTGGGGTATTACCTGAACTGTTTTTCCCAAATATTTCCCTGTTCTTTCTTTTTTAATTATGTCACTGTAAATTTTACCAGTAGTAATATTATCAGTTTTTTTTGCTGAAATATTTGAAAATCGTTCATAGTGACCAAGATCTAAATCTGTCTCTGCGCCATCATCCGTAACAAATACTTCTCCATGCTGAAATGGACTCATAGTACCCGGATCTACATTTAAGTATGGATCCATTTTACGAAGTCTTACTTTGTAACCTTGTGATTTAAGAAGATATGCTAATGATGCTGATGATAAACCTTTTCCCAAAGATGATACCACGCCGCCAGTAACGAATATATATCGCGCCATGGAATTATGTTATAGCGAATTTTTTTTAAAATGAAAATACTTAATTGTTATTTTCAGGTATTTTTGGAGCTTCCTGTGAATTTTCCTCTATTTTATCAATTACAGAGCTTTCCGATTCTAATTCACCTCTTGATATAATTGTTAAAGAAAGACTACAAATAATAAATAAAGTAGCAATTATTGCGGTCGCTTTAGTAAAGAAGTCACCAGCTGTTCGGGAAAACATAAAACTTTCTTGGGAAACACCGATTCCTAGTGCTCCCCCCTCAGATTTTTGCAACAAAACGATTATCACCAATAAAACAGCTAGAACCACATTTACTATAAGTAGAATATTTTCCATGAAAGTTAATTAAACGTTTTTTTTATTATATCAATAAATTTATCACTATTTTGAGATGCGCCACCTATTAAAAATCCGTCCAGGTTCTTAATTTTATTTAATAAAGAGATATTCTTTGGATTAACAGATCCACCATATAAAACTTTTGGATTCTTAAATTTCATATTATTGGCTAAAAATAATTTTATGTAATTAGAAATATTTTCTAAATCCTTTATTTTGGGAATTATACCAGAACCTATAGACCAAACTGGTTCGTATGCAATTAATATATTTTTTTTATTTTTTACTTTTTTAAGACCTTTGCTGAGCTGACTTAGCAAAGTTTTTTTAGTTAATTTTCTCTTTTTTTGTGTTGAGGTTTCACCTATACAAAAAATTATTTTTAGTTTAGATTCAAGTGCAGAAATTATTTTTTTGTTAATAATATTGTCATTTTCACCTTTTGCTCTATTTTCAGAATGACCCAAAATTACATATTCACAGTTTAAGGATTTAATCATCATTGCATTTATAGATCCAGTTGGTGGACCATAGTTTGACCCAAAGTTACAGTTTTGTGCTCCTGTCTTAATACCGGTTTTTTTTAATTTTTGTATAAATGGATATATTAATGTAAAGGGAGGGCAATAAATGATTTTTAAATTTTTCGCTTTTTTATTTTTTTTCTTGAAATTTATAACTTTATTTAATGAATTAACACTTTTTAAATGACCAAACATTTTCCAATTTGCAACAAAATATCTTAATTTATTTGTCATATTTAATTATTTAATCTATAGGTTTGTCGTTTATAGTTCAATAATTTAAAAAAAAAGATGTTAAATAGTATTAGAAATTTTTCAAAAACAATAACTGCAAAAATATTCTTATTTATTGTTGCAGTACCTTTTGTCTTTTGGGGTATGGGCGATGTGTTTACAAGTGGAAATACAAATTCTTTAGCCAAGATAAATAATCAAAATATATCTACAGAAGATTTTATTGATCATATAAATAAATTAAATATTGATCAAAATTTAATAAAAGATCGAATAGAAGATAATATTCTAGAAGAAATTCTTAGCAGCTTAATATCAAGTAAATTAATTGAACTTGAAATAGAAGAGGTAAATCTAATTATATCTGACAAAATTTTAGCAAATAAAATTAGAACAAACTCCAACTTTTTGGATGAAAACCTGAATTTTTCTAGGACAAAATATGAAAAATTTTTACTATCAAATAATTTAACTGCAAGCCAATTTGAGAAAAATTTTAAAAATAATGAATATCAAGAAGAGCTATTTAATTATTTAGGAGGAGGAATAAAATCACCTAATTTTTTAATAAATAATACTTATG
>CACHOG010000004.1 GCA_902581445.1 uncultured Pelagibacteraceae bacterium | reverse complement strand
AAAAATCAGTTATTATTGAACAAAAAATTACAAGAATTTATCCACATGAAAATTTATTTAGTCATGTGATAGGACAAATAGATGACAATAACAATGGTATTTCTGGTTTAGAAAAATCTTTAGATACAGATTTAAAAAAAAACAATAAAAAAATCCAATTAACTTTGGATACAAATATCCAGTACTTGATTAGAAATGAATTGGTTAAATTTGAAAATATTTTCCAATCTAATGGTAGTGCCGCTTTGTTGATGAATATTAATAGTGGAGAAATTCTGTCTCTAGTCTCATTGCCAGACTTCAACATAAATAAACGAAAAGAAATTAAAGACAAAAGATTTATTAATAGAATTACAAAAGGCGTTTATGAATTGGGATCAATTTTTAAAACTTTTACAATAGCAGGAGCTCTAAACGAAAGAATAATTAAGATTGATACAAACTTTGAAGATTTGCCTAAATCTATTAAATGTGCAGGAAGAAAAATATCTGAATATGATATGGAAATCCCTTCTACACTATCGACAGAACAAATTCTAATTAGATCTGGCAATATTGGATCGGTAAGAATTGCACAAAAAATGGGAATTGAAAAAACAAAAAGTTTTTTAAACTCACTGAATCTTCTAAGCAAAATCGAATTTGATTTGGATGAAATAGGGAAACCATTGCCGTTAAAATGGGGTAAGTGCAAATTGGCAACTGTTTCGTTTGGTCATGGTATATCAACGACACCATTACAAGTTGCTACTGCTTACGCAATAATTTCTAACGGTGGATATAAAATCAAACCAACTTTGGTAAAAAAAGAGAAAAAATTTAAAAAAGAAAAAATTTTAAGTACAGATGTTTCACTTAATATAAATTCTATTTTAAGAAAAATTGTTTCCACAAAAGAAGGGACAGCAAATTTAGCTAATATAGAAGGTTATAGTGTCGGTGGTAAAACTGGTACTGCACAAAAAATTGAAAATGGAATTTATACAAACAAGAAAATTAATACTTTTGTATCAATTTTTCCTAGTAGCAAACCTGCATATGTACTTTTAGTATTACTAGATGAACCTAAGCCAAATAGCGAATACGTCTATAACTATAGGGATGGTAGCGGAATTAAGTATAAGGGAACTCCATTTAACACTGCGGGCTGGACTACTGTTGAAGTTACAGGCAAAATAATAGAAAAAATTGGGCCTATTTTAGCCACAAAATATGGAGAATTTTATTAATATAAATGTTGATTGGAAATTATTTTAACAAAGTAAAACTTGAATATAAGAATCATTACTTTTCAGGAATAAATTTTGATAGTCGCTTATGTAAAAAAAATAACATTTTTTTTGTTATCAGAGGAAATCACTTTGATGGAAGCAAATTTATTAAAGATGCTATAAGTAAAGGTGCAAAAACAATTGTACATGATAAAAAATTTGAAGGATTTAAAAATAAGATATTATATCTAAGTTATAAAAATGTAAGAAAAATCTTAGCTGAGATATCATATAAAATTTTTAAATCAAAAATACACAACATAATAGCTGTAACTGGTACAAACGGAAAATCTTCAATATGTAACTTTTATTTCCAAATTTTAAACTTAAATAAAAAAAAGGTTGCCTCTTTAGGAACCCTTGGAGTCAAAACTCAATCAAAAAACTTTACATCAACCAATACTACCATGGACCCTTTGCAGCTCTCGAAATATCTAAAATATTTAACAAACAAAAAAATTGATAATATAATTCTTGAGGCGTCTAGTCATGGATTAAAGCAGCATAGATTAGATGGTTTAAAGTTTAATAAAGGTATATTTACCAATCTATCGCATGATCATTTGGACTATCATAAAAGTTATAATGATTATTTAAATGCAAAACTTTATCTTTTCAAATATCTATTATCCAAAAAAGCAACAATTATAGCTGACAAAGATATTCCAGAGTACAAAAATATTTTAAGAATATCTAAAGAAAAAAAACTCAGTCTAAAATTAATATCAAAAAAAAATGGAAATATTGAGATTTTGGAACATAAATTTATTGGTGAAAAGCAATTTTTAAAAATTAAATATAATAATTTAAAATTTTCTTTTTATTTAAACTTGATTGGCAAAATACAAATTAAAAATTTATTTATGGCAATCTTAGCAGCAGAAAATAAAAGTCTTAAGTTTGATAAAATTGTTAAAGTATTAAATAAAATCAAACCTATCAATGGAAGATTAGAAAAAATAGGAAAACTAAAAAATAATGCTATTTGTATATTAGATTATGCTCACACTCCTGAAGCACTGAGCGTATGTTTGCGTAACATAAGAGAGCAATTTAGTAATAAAAATATATCAATAGTTTTAGGTTGCGGAGGGAATAGAGATCGAGCCAAAAGATCAATTATTGGAAAGATAGCTAGCAATTATTGTAATAGAATTTATTTAACAGATGATAATCCAAGGTACGAAAATCCCAAAAAAATACGAGACGATATAAAAAAAGGTATTAAAAGAAATAAATTTTTTGAAATTCCGGATAGAAAAAAAGCTATTGTAAATGCTATAAACAATTTAAATTCTAACGATATATTAATTGTAGCTGGAAAAGGTCATGAAAATATTCAAGATTTAGGCAAAAGAAAAATTATTTTTTCTGACAAAAAAACTATTGTAGACTCCATTAGAGCAAGAAATAAATCTTTTTCGAGTAATTTAAAAGTTAATATTTTAAGGGAATTTAAAGAAGCAAAAAAAGTCAGTAATCTAACTAAGTTAAATAAAGCCTCTATTAATTCAAAAGATATAAAAAAAAATGATATTTTTTTTGCAATTAAAGGAAAAAATAATCATGGTAACAAATTTATTTCAGAAGCAATCAAAAAAGGAGCATCTATTATTGTATCTGATAAATCGACAAGAATTGTAAATAAAAAAAATATAATTAAAGTCAAAAATAGTTTAGATTTTATGACAAAAATATCATCCAATATTAGAAATATTTATTCAGGTCAAATAATTGGAATAACAGGAAGTTGCGGGAAAACCTCATTAAAGGAATTATTAGCAAACTGTTTGAATAAAATTGGAAAAGTAAGCTTTTCTCCAAAATCATATAACAACAAGTATGGTGTGCCACTAAGTCTATTTAACTTAAATATAAATAACAATTATGGAGTTTTTGAGATTGGCATGGATAAAAAAGGAGAAATTGACTTTCTATCAAGTATAGTAAAACCTGATATTGGAGTTATTACAAATGTTTCATATGCTCATGCAAAAAATTTTAAAAGTATTTTTGATATTGCAAAAGCTAAGGCAGAAATAATTAAAAATATTAAAAAAAATGGCTCAATTGTTCTAAATGCAGATGATAAATTTTTCTCTATTCATAAAAAAATTGCAAAAAAAAGAAAATTAAATATCGTATCCTTTGGCTATTTTTATAAATCAGATATAAAATTAAAAAAATTAAAAAAAATTAAGAACTATTATAATATTGAAGTTCAGATATTTGATGAATTGAAAAAATTTGAGATTAGATATAAATATAAAAACTATATAAAAAATATATTATCAGCATTAGCTATTTTGCATCTTTTAAAAATTACAAAAAACTTAAAACCTAATTTTTTTAAAAATTTTTCAATTCCTGAAGGAAGAGGAGATATAACAAAAATTAAATTTAAAAATAAGAAGATTTTTCTGATTGATGAAAGCTATAATTCAAATCCACTGTCATTATCTAGTGCGATATCAAATTTCAGCAATATCGCTATTCAAAGTCAAAAAAAGCACCTTTTAATGGGGGATATGCTTGAACTAGGAAAACATTCAAAAAAACTTCATAAGAACATGACAAATATTTTTAATAATTCCAAAATAAATAAAATTCATATTTATGGTAAAGATGCAGCTGAAACATTTAAAGGTATTAAAAAAAATAGAAAAGGCAGAATATTAAGAAAAATATCAGATATTTATGATTTGATTGTAAAAGATCTAAATCAAGATGACTATTTGATGATCAAAGGATCAAATTCTACTGGTTTAAATAAAATTGTTGGAAAATTAAGAGGAAATATTTAATGTTATATTTATTAATATTAGAGTTAATTGAAAGTTACTCATTTTTAAATGTATTTAAGTATTTAACTGTAAGGACTGGATTAGCAGTTTTTACGTCTTTATTTGTTGTATTTTTAATTGGAAATCCTTTTATTAAATATTTTTCAACAAAACAAATTTTAGATCCTATTAGAGAAGATGGCCCAAACGAACACATTGTAAAAAAAATAGGTACACCTACTATGGGAGGTGTATTAATACTAATTGGATTATTTTCTGGTATATTTCTATGGGGGGATCTTAAAAGTATATATATATGGTTTCTAATTTATATTGTAGGAAGCTATGGCTTATTAGGAGGGTTTGATGATTATAAAAAAGTTAAATATAAAAATTCCTCAGGTATATCTTTTAAGTTTAAACTAACTTCGCAAATTATTATAGCTCTAATTGGTATTGTAGCTTTAACTTATTTTTCAGATAACCATGATTTAAAAAATTTATATTTTCCTTTTTTTAAAAATTTAATTATTAACTTGGGTTGGTTTTTTATTCCCTTCGCAATATTTATTATAGTTGGTTCATCAAATGCAGTTAATCTAACAGATGGATTGGATGGTTTGGCAACAGTTCCAGTAATATTAGTCGCTGGATGTTTTGCATTTATTAGTTATGTAACTGGAAATATAGTTTTTTCTGAATACTTACAAATTCCTTATATAAAAGGTGTTGGAGAAGTAACAGTTTTTTTAGGTGCTATAATTGGATCTTGTCTAGGATTTTTATGGTTCAATGCTCCACCTGCTAAAATATTTATGGGTGATACTGGATCTTTATCTTTGGGCGGATCGTTAGGTGCAGTAGGGATTATTACCAAACATGAAATAGTTCTAGCCATAATTGGAGGTTTATTTGTATTTGAGGCAGTCTCAGTAATTGTACAGGTTGTTTCATTCAAGATGACAGGAAAAAGAATTTTCAAAATGGCTCCTATCCACCACCATTACGAAAAGAAAGGCTGGCCAGAGTCGACTGTTGTTATTAGATTTTGGATAGTTGCAATTATTTTGGCAATGATTGGTTTGGCAACTTTGAAATTTAGATAATGAAATTAAAAAAAAATCTATATTTTAAAAAAAAAATATTAATATATGGCCTTGGACTTTCAGGTATATCTAGCTTAAATTATTTAAAGAAAAATAATTATATTAGGTGTTTTGATGATAATTTAAAAAATTTTAAAAATAAGGTTTTTAAAAGTTATTTCATCTCAAAAAAAGAAATTAATAAAGCTAAATTTGACCACATAATTATTAGCCCAGGAATCGATAGTTTAAAGTGCTTATTAAAAAAATATTTGATAAGGAATAAAACAAAAATTTGCACCGATTTAGATGTTTTTTATGCAAAACATTCTGAGAATTTGATCATAGGTATTACTGGAACAAATGGAAAATCAACAACAGCTAAACTGTTATGCGATATTTTGAAAAAAAATAGGTCAGATGCAAGACTAGTTGGCAACATAGGAAATGCAATTCTTAAAGAAAACAAAATATCTCCTAAAACTATTTTTGTTGTAGAAATTTCATCATATCAAATCTCTTATAGTAAAATATTTAAACCAAATTATGGTGTTTTACTAAATATTTCTCCTGATCATTTAGAAAGACATAAAACGATTAATAATTACATAAAAACAAAGTTTAAATTAATATTGTCACTAAAAAAAAATGATTATGGATATATAAATAAAAATGATTTAATTCAAAAAAATTTTATTAAAAATAAAAAATTTAATTGTAAAATTATAAAAGTAGAAAATAAACTATCAGAACAAGACAAAAGTCTTTTAAAAAATAATTATTTTAAAACTTTGAATAATCAGCAAAATTTATCTTTTGTTCTAAAAATATGTTCAACACTTCGTATTAAGAAGAGTATTATTTTTAAAGTTGTGAATGATTTTAAAGCTTTAAATTTTAGACAACAAATAATTTACAATTCCAATAAATTGAGAATTATTAATGACTCTAAATCAACAAGCTTTTCGTCCTCAATTAATTTATTAGATAATATGGATTGTATTTTTTGGATATTAGGGGGCCTACCAAAAAAAGGAGATAAGTTTAAATTAAAGAAAAAAAAAAATATATCTAAAATTTATATATATGGAAGATACAGTTCATTTTTCGAAAAGATTTTGAAAAATAATTTTAAATATTCAAAATTTCGTAAACTCGATCAAGTAATTAAACAAATATTGATTGATATTAAAAATGAGGAAAAAAATAAAAAAATAAATCTGATATTTAGTCCGTGTGCAGCTTCTTTTGATAATTTTAAAAATTTTGAGGAAAGGGGTAAATATTTCAATTATTTAATAAGCCGTTATAAACTTAAATATGTTAGATAATAAATTTTTAAATAATCTATATTTTTATTGGTGGAGAAATTTAGATAAAACTATTCTAATTACTATTTTGTTACTTTTTACTTTAGGTTTGTTATTTTCTCTATTATCTACTTCACTTGTGGCATCAGATAGATTAAATACCAATAATTATTTATTTTTTCTTAAACATTGTATATTTATTTCAGTTGGAATATGTACAATGTTTTTCTTTTCAATTTTAGACAAAAAACAATTGTTTTTTTTGTCATATATTTTTTTTTTAGTTTTCTTAATTTCTTTGATCTTAGTTCCTTTCATTGGAACTGAGGTTAAAGGATCAAAACGGTGGTTAGATATTTTTTTTCTACCTAGATTTCAACCTATTGAAATTTTGAAACCTTTTATTATAGTGGTAATTGCAACATCTCTAAGCTTTGAAAATAAACATTATCAATTTTTAAAGTTTTTCGTAAGTTTTTTATTAATTTTACCAATTATTACTTTATTAATCGCTCAACCTGACATGGGTCAAACAATTTTAATTTTCCTCACTTGGCTCTCATTAATTTTTATTTCTGGAATAAATCTTTATTTATTCTTTTTATTTTTCAGCTTTGTATTATTTTCAATATTGTCCTTAGTTATTTTTGTACCTAAATTCGAGTATATTTTAATTAGAATTTCCTCTTTTTTAAATCCATCATCAGGTAACAATTATCAATCTGAGAGAGCATCAGAAGCTATTATTAGTGGAGGGTTTTTTGGAAAAGGTATTGGCGAGGGAGTTTTGAAAAACAAAGTCCCAGAAGCTCATACCGATTACATAGTTTCAGTAATCTCCGAAGAGTTTGGAGCGATTATGATATTTTTTATATTATTAATTTTTTTGATATTTTTATATAAAACTTTTAAAAACATCTCATATCTTAAAAATGACAAGATTAAATTTATAATATTTGGATGCAGCATAATAATTTTTTTTCAGTTTTTAGTTCATTTGGGAGTGAATATTAGAATATTGCCCACAACAGGAATGACACTTCCATTTTTAAGCTATGGAGGGTCATCAATTGTTGGAAGCTCAATTCTTGCTGGAATCATATTAAATCTTACAAAAAAAAATATCTCTTGAAAAAAAAAATCTTAATCAGCACAGGTGGTTCAGGTGGCCATGTTATTCCTGCATTAAATTTTTATGAACATTTAAAACAAAATAACGAAGTTTTTATAACTAGTGATTTAAGAGGATTAAAATTTATTGATACCAAAAATTATAATTATAAAACAATAGATGTACCTGACATAAAAAAAAATAAATTTAAGTTTCCATTAAATCTTATATTTTTTTTAAGTTCTATAATTAAATCATTTTTTTATTTAAAAAAGAATAATATTGACAACATTATTTCTACAGGTGGTTATATGACATTTCCAGTTTGTATAGCTGCTATGTTTACAAAATCAAAATTATTTTTATTTGAACCCAATATGGTTTTGGGTCGATCAAACTTATTTTTTTTAAAACATTGTAAGAAAATATTTTGTTATTCAGATACCATAAGAAAATTTCCTTCAAATTATATCCATAAAATACAAACTATTTACCCTCTTTTAGATAAAAAAAGTTACAATTTAAAAAATGATTTTAAAAAAAGCTCAGATCAGAAAGTTTTTCTTGTTATAGGAGGAAGCCAAGGAGCAAAATTTTTTCAAACAGAACTTAAAAATACTCTAAACAAGCTATCTAAAAAGTTTAATTTATTTGTCTATCATCAAACCAGTGCAGAAAATTTTAAAGACCTTGAAATTTTTTACAAACAAAATAACATAGATTATCAACTTTTTGATTTTGAAAGTTATTTAGAAAGCATTCTTTTAAAAACAGATTTTTGCATAACTCGAGCAGGTGCATCGACCTTAGCTGAATTAGCATTTTTTGAGGTGCCATTCTTAGCTATCCCATTCCCATATTCAAAAGATGATCATCAGGTATACAATGCAAAGTATTATAAAGATAATAATTGTTGCTGGATGTTAGATCAAAAAGAGGCACTTCAAAAAAATCTTTTTGAAATAATCTCAAATATATTAGTTGATAAAAAAAATTTACAGCTTAAAAAAAAAGCTATGAGTAAAATTAGTTCAAAAAATACATGGGAAAATAATTATAAAATAATAATTAATACGATAAATGAGAATTAAATTAGCTAAATCTGAAGTTATACATTTTGTGGGTATCGGGGGCATTGGTATGAGCGGATTAGCTTTAGTCATGAGAAGAATTGGATTTAAAGTTCAAGGAAGTGATATTAATTTTAATAAAAATATAGAAAGATTAAAAAAAAATGGAATTAAAGTTTTTATAGGTCATAAAAAAAAAAATATATTAAATTCTACGATAATTGTAATTTCATCAGCCGTTAAAAAAAATAATATTGAATTTATTTCTGCTCTAAAAAAAAACTTACCCATATATAAAAGAGGAGACATGCTAGGCCACATTACTTCCTTAACAAAAAATATTGTTGTAGTTGGATCACATGGAAAGACAACAACCACCTCTCTTGTTGCAAGTATTTTATCAAGTACTAATTTAGATCCAACAATTATAAATGGTGGGGTCTTGAAATCTTTTAATAATTCAGCAAGGCTTGGTAAAAGTAACTGGAGCATTGTAGAATTGGACGAGTCCGATGGAAGCTTTTTAAAAGTACAACCAACTTATTCAATAATAACAAATATTGATAGAGAGCACATGGATTACTACAAATCAATGGATAAATTATTAAATCTTTTCGGAGAGTATATTGATAGAGTCCCATCTTTTGGAAAATCATTTATTTGTGTTGATGATAAAAATAACCTAAAATTAATAAAATCATTTAAATTTAGAAATTATAATACTTACGGAATTCATCAGAGTTCAAACTTTCGTATTACCAGACCCATTCAAAGAAAAAACTGGTCTACGTTTGATCTAATTATAAATATTGCAGGAAAAAAAACTTTCTCAATAAGAAATATAAAAATACCTCTTATAGGATTACATAATATTAGAAATGCCACTGCTTCAATAGCAGTAGCAATTAGTTTGGGAATACCAATAAATAAGATAAAAGATGGATTAAAATCATTTAAAGGTGTTCAAAGAAGATTTAATAAAATTTTTAATTACAAAGGGGCAAGTTTTTTTGATGATTATGCACACCATCCAACTGAAATAAAAGAAGTGTTGAGTGGAGTTAAAACTGCTTATACATCTGAAAAAATTATTTGTATATTTCAACCCCATAGAATTTCTAGATTGAATGATCTTAAATCTGAATTTGTAAAATGCTTTAAACAAGCGGATGAAGTTATATTATGTCCAGTTTTTACAGCAGGAGAGAATATAAAATTAAAATTTGATTACGAAAGTTTCGCAAAAGAAATATCACATCAGTCCAAAGTACAAATATATCTGATAAAAGACAAAAATAATTTAGCTAAATTTATAAAACAAAATATTTATGGTAATACAATTGTGATTGGAATGGGTGCTGGATCAATATCAAACTGGTTAAAAGAATTATCTAAAGATATTTAATTGGTTGCGGGGGACGGATTTGAACCGCCGACCTTCAGGTTATGAGCCTGACGAGCTACCAGACTGCTCCACCCCGCGTTGTTAAAATCTGTTTTTGAGTTTATTTAATTTTTTTACTCTCTTAATATTTTCTTGCAAAATTCTCTTTTTTTTTTCAGAGGGTTTTTCGTAAGTATCTTTTAATTTGATTATTTTAAAGAATCCATCTCTCTGAAGCTTTCTCTTTAAAACTCTTAAAGCTTGTTCAACATTATTATCTTTGACTTCTATTTTAATAACCACCTCCAAAAAAGTGATTTAATAGCACTTTAATTTTTTTTTGTCTACACATTATGATCCTTAAGAAGCAGAGAGTTTTGCCTTCTCTTTTTCTTTTTTTTCTCTTTTAATTCTTCTTTCAGCTTTCTCTATAGCTAAAACTAAATCTTTTTGTGAAAATAAGTTCATAGCTACAGGATCTTTTGAATTCAAATTATTATAATTCCAATAGCTCTTATTTCTAATTGATGTAACAGAGTTTTTTGTTACTCCTACCAACTTTGCAATTTGTGAGTCTTTTAGTTGCGGATGGTGCTTAATTAGCCATAAAGCTGAGTCTGGCTTATCTTGTCTTTTTGATAAAGGAACATATTTCTTTATTTTTTTATCCTCTGATGAAATTTCAATGTCTGTTCCTTTTATTTGAAGTGGTCTAGTTTCATCTTTTGAAGATAAATCAATTTCTTCTCTTGTTAACTGACCAGAAATTATAGGATTATATGGTTTAATTCCTTTTGCTACTTCACCATCTGCAATTCCTTGAATTTCGACTTCATGTAGATTACAAAAATTCGCAATTTGTTTAAATGTAAGTGTAGTATTTTCAACCAACCAAACAGCAGTAGCTATTGGCATTAAAAGTCCATTTGTCATTATTTTTTATCTGATCTAAAATTTTGAAATTTTTTATTAAATTTACTTACTCTTCCTTTATCCAAAAGTTTTTGTTTACCGCCAGTCCATGCTGAATGAGATTTAGGATCTATTTCCAACTTAAGAACTTCACCTTCTTTTCCCCAGGTTGATCTTGTTTCAAACTGAGTTCCATCAGTCATTTCGACTTTAATTTTATGATAGTTTGGATGAATGTCTTTTTTCATAACGAGACTTATAGCAAATGAAATTTATAAAACAATTAAAACTTATTCAGTTTTTTAAGGATTTTTTCACTTATGCTTGAGCTAGCTACCCTAATATCTAAATTTTCTTTTTTTGATAATTCTATTGAATTTAAGACTCCCCCCGCTTCTTTAACTAGCACTATACCTGCAGCAATATCCCATAAACTTAAATTCTCTTGAAAATATCCGTCAAATCTTCCAGCTGCGACATAAGCCATATCTAATGCTGCACAACCTGTTTTTCTAGTTGGAACATCAATGTTTTTATATTTTACTCCATTAGTTGCAAATAAACACGAGTTAAGATCTTTTTTTTTTGAAACTCTTATTCTTTTGTTGTTAAGAAAAGAACCGTTATTTTTTTCAGCATAAAACATTTCATTTTTAATTGGGTCAAATATGAAACCACAAATAATCTCATCATTAGACTGTAGGGCTATTGAAATAGCAAAATGTGGTATTCCATGTAAAAAATTAGAAGTTCCATCTATAGGATCTATTATCCAAATATTTTTTTCATCTTTGTTTTTAACAAAACCAGCCTCTTCACTTAAAATAGAGTAGTTTTTTTTTAGTTTTGACAATTCTTCAATTATAATTCTTTCAGCATTAATATCTGCGTTACTAACAAAATCTCTAGGTCCTTTTACAGAAACTTGTAAATTTTCTACTTCACCAAAGTCTCTAATTAATCTTTTTGAAGCTTTTTCTCCAGCTTTAATCATTAAATTTAAGTTGGATGACAATACATTCATAAAATTATACTTTTTTTACGTATTCAATATTTCTCGTATCAACTATTATTTCATCTCCATTTTCAATAAAAGGAGGTACTTGAATTTTTATTCCGTTACTTAATGTTGCAGGTTTATAAGATGATGACACGGTTTGACCTTTTAACGCAGCATCAGTTGTTTCAACTTTACATGTTATCTGATTAGGCAGTCCTATTGAGATTGGTTTTTCATTATAAATACTTATAGTTACTTCTAAATTTTCTGTAAGCATTGAACCTTTTTCTCCAACTACATCTTTTTGAATTTCTATTTGCTCAAATGTTCTTGGGTCTATAAAATAATAATTGTTTTCATCACTAAATGAATAATTAAATTTTACTTCATCTACAGATGCTTTTTCTAAGTATTCACTGGATCTAAATCTTTCATTCAATTTTGTATTTTTATTTAAGCTTTTCATTTCAACTTGTGCAAAAGCGCCACCTTTCCCAGGTTTTACATGTTGTGTTTTTAGAACTTCCCACAAATCATTTTTATACTCTAGCAACATTCCAACTCTTATTTCATTTGCTGAGATTTTCATTTTAATTTTTCTATTGCTTCTTGTGGTTTATATTTTTTATTATTCCAAATGTAGCCTGAAATAGCTAAAAAGTTTGCATTATTCAATAACAGTTTTTTATAATTTTTATCATTTATTCCACCGATTGTTACAACGGGTGTTTTTGTTAGTCTTTTTACGTATTTTAGTAGATTTATATTTGCTTTATATTTAACTTTTTTTGTTCTACTTTTAAAAAATGCGCCAATTGCTATATATGATGGTCTTAAATTTATTGCTTTTTTAATCAGTCTTCGAGAATTATGGCATGTAACTCCAAAAATTTTGTTTTTGGGTATATTTTTTATTTTATGTAATTTCATATCCTTTTGGCCTAAATGACATCCATCTGCATTTAATTTATTCGCAATAAATGGATTATCATTAATAATAAGTTTGGTTTTATATTTTTTACAAATTAATCTAACTTTTTTACCAACTTGTATAATTTGGTTTTCATTGTAGTTTTTTAATCTCAACTGAAAAAAATAAATTTTTTTTGTTTTTAGAAGATTTTCAAGCTCATAATAAAATGAATTCTTATTATAAATTTTATTTGGAGAAATTAAATAAATAAATCTTTTAGTATTAATGTTTATTTTCAATTTCCTCTGACCATTTTCCCTTAGCAGCTAAAGAGCACATTTTTGCTCTATGATTAAAAGTATTCTGTGTGCCAGAAATATTCTTAATATTTTTCGACCAAAATTTTAAAGCGCTTTGTTGTAAAGCTCTGCCAAAAGAATATGTCATAATAAAATTTGATTTATTTAACTTATTTATTTCATTCAAATTTTCTACTGCTTCTTTTTCAGTTTGTCCTCCTGAAAGAAATGCTATACCTGGAACCTCAGACGGGACAGATTCTTCCAAACATTTCAATGTTAACTCTGCAATTTTTTTACACTCGATTTTCTCTTTGCTATCAACTCCAGGTAAAATCATGTTGGGTTTTAGTATTGTTCCTTTTAAGTCAACCTTATTTAAAATTAATTCATCGTAGCATTTTTTTAAAACCTCAGAAGTTTTCTTAAAGCAATCTTCTGAATCATGATCTCCGTCCATCAATACCTCGGGCTCAACGATCGGCACCATTCCACTCTCCTGAACCAAAGCAGCATAACGAGCAAGAGCATGAGCGTTCGAATGAACTGCAAGTTTACTAGGGTATTTATCAGAAATAATATAAACACCTCGCCATTTTGTAAATCTAGCTCCAAGTTTATAATAAATTTTTAATCTGTCTCTTAAACCATCAAGGCCTTCAGTAATCTTTTCATTTTTTGAATTAGCTAGTACTTTTGCTCCTGTATCGACTTTTATTCCCGGTACTGCTCCAGAGCTTGAAATAAGCTCAGGTATTGTTTTTCCGTTCGACGCTATTTGTTTTATAGTTTCATCGTATAAAATTACTCCTCCTATGCAATCATTCATACTTTTAGATGATAAAAGGGTTTCTCTAAATAAAAGTCTATTCTCTGCTGTTGATGGTACATTAACAGCATCTAGTCTTTTAGTCATTGTGCCTGTGCTCTCATCAGCAGCTAAAATACCTTTGCCTTTAGAAATAATTTTTTCAGTAATTGAGTATAGTTCTGACATTTATTTAGTATAAAGCCCTTATACCAGGTAAATCTTTACCTTCAAGAAATTCTAAAAATGCTCCACCCGCAGTTGAAACAAAATTGAAATGTTTTGTTAAATTAAAACTATTTAAAGCTGCAACAGTGTCACCACCTCCGGCAACAGAATAAATTTCATTTTTTTTATTTTTTTCAGCAATTTTTCTTGCTATTTCCAAGCTACCCTTTTTAAAATTTTCATTTTCAAAATAACCAGCTGGCCCATTCCATAAAATTGTTCTGCTTTCCTCTATGGTTTTATTAAGAATTTTTAATGTCTCTGGTCCAATATCAAGAATTAAATCATCTTCTTGAACTTCGCTTATCTTTTTTATATCTCCTTTACCATCTATTTTTTTACTTACGGAAACATCTACAGGAAAAATTATTTTACAATTTTGTTTTTTCGATAAATTAAAAATATCTTCAACTATATGATCACAATTTTCCTCAAATATTGATTTTCCAATTTGAAATTTTTTATTTTTTAAAATATTATTAGCCATTCCCCCAACAAATATTAAATTATCAAATTTAGATATGAGGTTTTTTATTACATTTATCTTTGTAGATATTTTAGAACCACCAATAATACATGTAATTGGTTTTGTTATATCTTTTGTTATTTTACTTAATGCTGTTATTTCTGACATTAATTGAATTCCAGCATAAGACGGCACAAATTTAGTAATGCTGAAAACGGAAGCATGCTTTCTATGAGAACAAGAAAATGCATCATTTACATACAAGTCTCCAAAACCAGCTAAAATTTTAGCAAATTTTTCATTATCTTCCTCTTCTTCATTATAAAATCTTAAATTCTCAAGCATTAAAATACTCTCATTTTTGTTATCAAATAAATCTTTATCTTTTAAATTATTAATATTTGATTTTATTAAATGAATGTTTTGACCCAATTTATTTTTAAGATACTTACAAATAGGTTCCATAGAAAGTTCTTTAATTGCTTTACCCTTAGGTCTTCCCACATGTGATAGAATTAAAATTTTAGCTTTATTTTTTATTAAAAAATGTAAGGTTGGAATTATTTTGTCTATTCTATTTGTATCAATTATTTTTTCTTTATTTAGAGGTACATTGAGATCTAATCTTAATATTATTTTTTTACCACTAAGGCTTTTTGCAATACTTTCAACTGTTTTCATTTAGAGATTTTATGTAAATATTGTGCAATATTGCACATCCTATTTGAAAATCCCCATTCGTTATCATACCAAGCTGAAATTTTACCCATATTTTTTCCTATAGTGTTAGTTAGAGATGCATCAACAATCGCAGAATGCGAATTATGGTTAAAATCAACTGATACTAATTTTTCTTTAGTAACAGATAAAACACCTTTTAAGTATTTTTTTGAAGCTTTTTCAAAACTAATATTTATTGCATTACTCGTTAGATTTTTTTTTGTACAAAAAACTAATTCCACTAAAGAGACATTCGGTGTAGGGACCCTCATTGCAACACCTTCCAGTTTCCCTTTTAATGATGGAATAATTTCTCCAATCGCTTTTGATGCTCCAGTTGAGGTTGGAACTATAGATTGAGATGCTGATCTTGCCCTCCTGGGGTCTTTGTGGGAGTTATCTAATATTCTTTGATCTGTTGTGAATGCATGAATTGTAGTCATAAAACCTTTTTCAATCAAAAAATTTCTGTTTAATATATCCAATACTGGAGCTAAACAATTTGTTGTGCATGAGGCTGCAGATATTATTTTATCTTTCTTTGTAATCGATTTTTCATTTACTCCAAAAACAATAGTTTTATCAGCATTTTTGCATGGAGCTGAAACAATTACTTTTTTTGCACCATTTTTTAAGTGCGTGTAAAGTTTATCTTTAGAATTAAACTTACCAGTACATTCTAAAACATAATCAACATCGTATTTTGACCAATTAATATCTTCTATGTTTGTTTTTTGAGAAAAAGATATTTTGTTTTTTCCTATTTCTATAAATTTGTCATCGAACTGAATATTTTCGTTAAATTTCCCATGAACAGAATCATATTTAAGTAAATTTGAGCTTACAAGAGTATTTGATCTGTTATTTATGTGTTTAATTTTTATATCTTTAAAGCTATTTTCAAATATAGTACGAATGATCATTCTACCAATTCTTCCAAGTCCATTAATTCCAACTTTAATAGTCATAAATTTAATTTTTATTAATAATATTTTTAGTTTTATTTGATATTTCAATAGATGTTAATTTAAAATCTTTAAAAATATCTTTGTAAGGAGCACTTTTCCCAAAATTTTCTACTCCAAAAGACATTCCATTATCTCCAATAAATTTTGACCAAGTATCTGATCTACCTGCTTCAATAGATATTTTATAATTAGTTTCTTTCAATATTTTATTTTTATAATTTTCTTTTTGTTTAAAAAATATTTCTTGGCATGGTACTGAAATAACCTTGGAATAGATGTTTTGTGTGGCTAATTTATGACTTACTTCTATTGCTAAATTTACTTCTGAACCACTTGCAAATATGGTCAAATCAATTTTTTCATTTGATCTGTAAACTTCATAAGCGCCTAGAGAACACTTATTTATATTTTCATAAGATTTTCTAACTTGAGATAAATTTTGCCTACTTAAAGCTAAAATACTAGGAGTATGTGAATTCTTCAAAGCTAATTCCCAGCACTCAATGGTTTCCGTAGTATCTGCAGGCCGAAAAACATTCAGATTTGGTATTGATCTTAATCCAGTTAATTGTTCCACAGGCTGATGCGTTGGACCATCCTCTCCAAGTCCAATTGAGTCATGAGTCATTACATAAACCACATTCAGTTTCATAAGTGCTGAAAGTCTTATTGCCGGTTTACAATAATCACTAAAAATTAAAAAAGTTCCTCCGTAGGGAATAAATTTACTGTGTAAGGATAAGCCATTCATAATACCACACATGGCATGCTCTCTTACTCCATAATGAATGTAGTTTCCCTCAAAATTATATCTGCTAATTATTTTATGATTTTCAGTTTTGGTATTATTTGAACCTGCAAGATCAGCTGATCCACCAATTATCATATTTTTCTTTTTATTTAATGCGGTAAGAATTTTTTCTGAGGATTTTCTTGTTGCTAATGTATCTAAATTTTTAATTGCGTTTTGTTTTTCTTTTTTAAAAATATCAGAAAAATTTTTTGAAAAAGTTTTCTCTATTCCACTCTTTTTTTTATTATAATTTTTTTTCCATTTTTCCTCTTTTATTTGACCCTTTTTTCCAATTTTTCTCCATTCTTCAATGATATTTTTTGGAATAACAAAAGGCTCATGTATCCATTTTAATTTTTTTCTGACCAATTTAACTTCTTTTTCACCAAGCGGGCTACCATGTGCCTTTTCACTGCCAGATTTATTAGGTGAACCAAATCCAATTTTTGTCTTACAAGATATTACAGTTGGTTTTTTTGCTGTTTGAACTTTTTTTAATGCATTAAAAATTTTTTTTTCATTATGGCCATCAATTTCAATGTAATCCCAACCATATGAATTGAATCTTTTTTTATAATTATCAGAAACAGCTAAACTTGTTGGTCCATCGATTGAAATAGAATTATTATCAAATAGCATTATTAAATTTTTTAGACGCAAATGCCCTGCAAGACTTAATGATTCATGACTAATTCCTTCCATAAGGCATCCGTCACCAGCCAACACATAAGTTTTATGATTAAATATTTTTTTTCCAAATCTTCCTCTTAATATTTCCTCTCCAACAGCAAATCCCACTGCATTGGCAATTCCTTGCCCCAAAGGTCCTGTAGTTGTTTCAATTCCAGTCCCAGGATGAAACTCCGGATGACCAGCGCAAATAGAATCTAGCTGTCTAAAATTTTTAATATCTTTGAGATTTACACTTGAATATCCAGTCAGATATAAAAGAGAATAAAGCAACATTGACCCATGTCCAGCTGAGAGAACGAACCTGTCCCTGTTTATCCACTCTGGATTTCTTGGATTAAATTTTAGAAAATTTTTAAAAAGCACAGTTGCAACATCTGCCATACCCATTGGCATTCCAGGGTGACCAGAATTTGCTTTTTCTACTGCATCAATAGACAAAAACCTGACTGCATTAGATAAATCTTTATGTAGTTTACTCAATTACCATCCTATCTAGACTAAGAAGATTCAATTTAATATTATATTAATATATATATGAAAACTTTCAGTGAAAAAGAAAAAAAATTAAACACATCGCTTCAAAAGTTAAAAGATTTAAATTTAATAAATCCTTCCCAAAACAAACAAACTGAGTATTTGAAAGAACAAAAAAATCAATTAGAAATTGAAAAGAACCAACTTGAAACCAAGTATAAATCTTTAATGGAGAACTATCAGAAACTGAAAGATCGACTTAAAAGACGGGATTTAGAACAAAAAAATAAGGAAATTATGTTTAATGAAAAAATAGATGAATTAAATCAAGAAACAGATATTTTAATGGAAGAAATAGATAAATGGCAAACGTAAATATAAAATTTAACGGCAAAGAATTTTTGTTATCTTGCGACGATGGACAAGAAGATCATTTAGAAGAACTTTCCATGCATTTAAATAAAAAATTTGAAAGTTTGAAAAGTGATCTTGGGAACATTGGTGAGAATAAACTTCTACTAATCACATCAATAAAGGTTATGGATGAATATTTTGAAACAAAAAAAAAAATTGATGAAAAAAAAAACGAACTTAAAAAGTTAAAAGAAAAATTTCTAGAAATTAAAAAACTTGTGTACGCTTACAAAGATGACAAAGAAGAAGAAATTAAAAATCTATTAAATAACCATCAAGACCTTAAATTTGAAATTGATAAAACAAAATTGGATTATGAAAAGATTTTAGACGAAGCATCTTCAGAAATTGATAAGTTTATAGAAAAAGTTAATCAAGATAATTCAGTTCAATAATCTGTGTTGAAAAATCATATTAGAAAAAAAATAATAAAAATAAGAGAGATACAAAATAAAAATAATTTACAAGTCAAAACAAAATTTTTTAAAGAAATTTTAAAAAAAAAAAAAGTTCAAAATAAAATTGTTGGTGGTTATTTTCCTATAAATTTTGAAGCAGATACGCTTCAATCTATGAAATTTTTTAAGCAAAAAGGTTTTAAAATAAGTTTGCCTGTTATTGGTTCAAAATTTGATATGAATTTTTATGTTTGGAATTTAAATGACCCTATGCATGTAAATAGATATGGTATACCAGAGCCAAAATCGAAAATAAAAGTAATTCCAAGTATTTTACTAATTCCAATGGTAGCCTTCGATAAAAAATTAAATCGATTAGGATATGGAGGAGGTTATTATGATAGATTTTTAAAGAAATATGAAAAAAAAAATATCATTAAAATTGGTTTAGCAATTTCTTACCAAGAAGTAAAAAAACTTCCATTAAATAGTTTCGATAAAAAGATGGACTTTGTATTAACAGAAAAAAAACTTTATAAATGAGAGTTTTATTTTTAGGTGATATAGTCGGTAACCCAGGCAGGCATGCTATAGAGCAAAATTTGAAAGATCAAATTATAAAAAATGATATAGCATTTGTTATTGCAAATGGTGAAAATGCAGCTTTTGAAGGTGTTGGTATTACGAAAAGTATTTCAGAGAAGCTGTTCAATTCTGGGGTCGATGTAATTACTACCGGCAATCACGTTTGGGATCAAAAAGAAACAGCGGACTATATCAATACAGAGAATAGATTATTAAGACCATTAAATTTAATTAAACCTTCTCCTGGAAATGGTTTTGAAGTTTACAACTCTAAAAATGGTTTTAAAGTTGGGGTGTTAAACCTTATGGGAAATGTTTTTATGAAAAAATGCGATGATGTATTTAATGTTGCAAAAGAATTTTTGTTAAAAAAAAAATTGAAAAAAGATTATGATTTTTTATTTGTTGATTTTCATGGGGAGATAACAAGTGAGAAAACAGCAATGGGCCATTTCTTCGATGGTAAAGCAACATTGGTAGTTGGAACGCATACGCATATACCAACAAACGATGCAAGAATACTGAATTCTGGAACTGCCTATCAAACAGATGCTGGAATGTGTGGTGACTATAATTCTGTAATTGGAATGAACAAAGAAAATTCTCTAAAAAGATTTTTTAAAAAAGAGGCAAAAAAACATTTTCCAGCAGAAGGTATAGCCAGTTTATCAGGTGTTATTGTTGATTGTGACAAAGAGACAGGTCTAGCTAAAAATATCGAAAGTTTTATTTACGGAGGTGATTTAAAAAATACTCATTAAATAACATGGCAGGACATTCACATTGGGCAGGAATTAAACATAAAAAAGGAAGAGCAGACAAACAAAGATCAAAAATTTTTTCAAAACTCTCAAAAGAAATTACAGTAGCAGCTAAGTTAGGCGATAAAGATCCTGATATGAACCCAAGATTAAGATCAGCAATTCAAGCAGCTAGAGCCGCCAACATGCCAAAGGATAATATAGAGAGAGCAATAGATAAATCTTCTGGAAATTTGGGTTCTATTTTAGAAAATATTCGATATGAGGGATTTGGCCCTGAAAAAATAGCAGTTATTGTTGAAGCTCTTACTGATAATAAAAATAGAACAGCCTCTCAGCTAAGAACCATTTTTAATAAGAATGGAGGTAATCTTGGATCGAGTGGTTCAGCATCACACAATTTTAATCAAGTAGGAGTAATCAGGATAGACAAAATGGAGATTGAGGATGATAGAATTTTAGAATTAGCAATAGAAGCTGGAGCAACAGAGTGTTTTAGTTATCAAGATTTTCACGAAATACATTGTGACAAAAAGAGTATTTATAGTGTAAAAAAAAAAATAGAGGAAAACATAGAAAATTTTATCTCAACTGAAATTGAATGGATACCAAATAATAAAGTTGTGGTAAGTAAAGATAATCTGGAGTTAGCTAATAGTTTTTTAGAAGATCTAGATAATAATGATGATGTACAAAATATTTACACAAATTTAAACTTGGATAACAGATAATGTTGATAATAGGAATTGACCCCGGAATTTCAGGAGCTCTTTGCTTTATGGAACAAGGTAAAATTATAGATGTTATTGATATGCCGAGTATGGCTGACGGAAAAAAAAATAAGAAACAAGTTAATGGGTCTCAAGTTTTTAACGAAATTTCTAAACATTTAAAGGATAACAAACCTGAGAATGTCAAAGTTATTATAGAACATGTTACAGCAATGCCAGGCCAAGGTGTTACTAGTATGTTTAATTTTGGTCAATCATTTGGTATTCTAAAAGGGGTATGTTCAGCAATGAATTTATCTATGTATTTTGTTAGACCAGCAAAGTGGAAAAAACATTTTAATTTGATAAATGCATCAAAAGATGCAAGCAGAACAAAGGCAATTGAAATTTTTCCGTATTTTTCAATAAATTTATCAAAAAAAAAAGATGCAAACAAAGCCGATGCGATACTAATTGCAAGCTATTTTGATGAAACTTTTATCAAAAATTAAGCGTTTTTTTGCATTAGACAAATTGATGACACAATTAAGTGTGAAAGATTTTTAATGGAAGCAGATATATCTTCACAAGCAGTCGGATTGGCAACTAACACAGACTTTTCATTAGTACAGTTGTTTTTAAGAGCTGATATTATTGTAAAATCTGTAATGATACTATTAATTGTATGCTCAATTTACTCATGGGCAATAATAATAGAAAAAATAAGATTATTTAAAAAAATAAATATCTCTACTGAAGAATTCCAAGATAAATTTTGGAAATCAAAATCAGCTGAAACATTTTATAACAACATTCCAAAAAATATAGATGATCCTTTAGCACAAATATTCAGAGCATCAATGGAGTCCGCATTAAAAACAAGATCCAAATCACAACTTAATGAAAGACTCTCAAATATGCTTCAGATAAATATTGAAAAGCAAATGGAGAAAATTGAAAAAAGTTATACTTTTCTTGCTACAGTAGGTTCTACTGCGCCATTCATTGGATTATTTGGAACAGTCTGGGGTATTATGAATTCTTTTCAATCTATCGCTATTTCAAGAAATACAAGTCTAGCAATTGTTGCACCAGGTATCGCTGAGGCATTATTCGCAACTGCGTTAGGTCTTTTAGCTGCAATACCTGCAGTAGTTGCTTACAATAAATTTAGCAATGACTCTAAGAAATATCTGCAAAAATTAGAAAACTTTTCAAAAAGATTTTTATCAATAATTTAAAATGGCTTTTAAATTCAAAAGGTCTTCTAGAGAACCAATGAGTGAAATCAATGTAACACCTTTTGTTGACGTAATGTTAGTGCTTTTGATCATATTTATGGTGACTGCACCTTTATTAACTGTGGGTGTGCAGGTTGATTTACCTGAAAGTTCGGCTGACTCTCTTCCAGAGGAACAGGAACCATTGACCCTGACGATTAATTCTAAAGGCGAGATATTTATTCAAGAGTCAAAAGTTGAATTTGATAAAATCATAGCAAAAATTCTAGCTGTTTCAAAAAATAGAACTGATACTAGAATTTATGTAAGAGGTGATCAATCTATTAACTATGGTCGAGTTTTAGAAGTAATGGGCATGTTATCTGGCTCAGGATTTACAAAGGTAGCTTTAATATCTGAGCCGTATAAGGAAAGGTAACAATTGACTAAAAATATTCTTATTTCATCTTTGTTACATTTTTTTTTAATTTTCATTACTGCGGTAAGTCTTCCTTTTTTAGCAAAGAAACCTATAGATTTGCCTCCTATTATCTCAGTTGAATTAATCCAAATAGCAGAAAAAACAAATATTCCATTTGCTCCAAAAGCTAAAAAAATAATAGAAGAGGTTAAGAAAAAAGAGGAAAAGATTACATCTGAACAAGCTCCACCAAAAAAAGTAAAAAAAGAAAAACCTGATGCTGTTCCACTACCAAATGAAAACTTGGAAAAAATAAAAAAAATTGAAGAAAAAAAACAAAACCCTGAAAAAATTGAGGATGAGATTAAACAGGTCTCTGAATTTGAAAAAGACGAGCTATTTGACCCTGATAGTATTGCTGCTTTAATTGATAAATCTAAAGAAGAGATAGCAGAAACTACAAAAAAAAATAACAAAATTACACAATCTCAAGATAAAAATGTTGATAGTTTAAGTTTGACGTTGAGTGAGGAAGACGCATTAAAAGCGCAAATTTTTAGTTGCTGGAGTATCCCTTTAGGATTACCATATAATGAAAATTTGTTAGTAAAAGTAAAATTAGAATTAAAACCTGATGGTACAGTCATAAAGTCTGAAATACTAGATCATGCAAGAATGAATAAACCAGGACAAGGATTTTATAAGGTTTTAGCAGAAAGTGCTCTTAGAGCAATAAAATTATGTCAACCTTTAAGAGTTCCAACAAAGGGTTATGAAAGATGGAAAAATTTACAATTAAATTTTGACGCAAGAGAAATGTTAGAAGGATGATAAAAAAAATAATTACATCAATAATTATATTAATTATATACACAACTCAACTTCATGCTTTAATTGAAGTTGATATAACAAGAGGTAATTTAGATCCGCTTCCTGTTGCAGTTTCACCATTGTCAGCTGATAAAAATACAAATGACAAACTAAATAAAGAATTAAAAATAAATAAAATAGGGTATAAAATATCTGAAGTGGTTGAAAATAATCTAAAAAATTCTGGATTATTTAATCCATTAAACAAAGATGCATTTTTGCAAAAACCAGATATTGCTCACCTAAAACCAAGATTTGAGGATTGGTCTTTGATTAAAGCACAAGCTTTAATCACTGGCAAAGTTACTTTAAGCGATGACAAATTAAGAGTTGAGTTTAGATTATGGGATGTTCTTGCTGGAAAAGAAATGATGGCTTTGGCATTTACTACTGTTCCATCAAATTGGCGAAGAGTAGGGCATATAATAACAGACAAAGTTTATGAAAGATTAACTGGTGAAAAAGGATATTTTGATACCAGAATTATATATGTTGCTGAAGATGGCCCGAAAACAAAAAGAATTAAAAAACTAGCAATTATGGATCAAGATGGCTCAAATACAAAATACTTAACCTTAGGAAATGAATTAGTTTTAACTCCAAGATTTAATCCCACTAATCAAATGGTAACTTATCTTTCATATTTCAGAAACTTACCTAGAGTATATTTATTAGATATTGAAACTGGAATACAGGAGGTGGTAGGAGATTTTCCTGGGATGACCTTTGCACCAAGATTTTCACCAGATGGAAAAAAAATTATTATGAGTTTTGCTATGGACGGAAATTCAGACATATATACTATGGAATTAGAAAATAGAATTGTAGAAAGAATTACTAATCATCCATCAATTGATACTTCACCATCTTACTCTCCTGACGGAAAATTTATATGTTTCAATTCTGATAGAAGTGGTTATCAACAAATTTATGTGATGAAAAAAGATGGAACAAATGTAAAAAGAATATCTTTCGGTAAAGGATTGTACGGAACACCTGTGTGGTCACCAAGAGGAGATTTAATTGCTTTCACAAAATTACATAAAGGAAAATTTTACATTGGTGTAATGAGAACCGACGGTTCTGGAGAGAGATTGCTAACAGAAAACTATTATCAGGAAGCTCCATCATGGTCTCCAAATGGAAGGGTTTTAATTTTCTATAGGGAAACTAAGACAGATACTGAAGGTAAGGGTTTTTCAGCTAAACTATGGTCTATAGATTTAACGGGGTATAATGAGCGTATGGTTATGACGGAATCAGACGCTTCTGACCCATCTTGGTCGTCTTTATTAAGTAATTAGATATAAATATTATAAAATAGTTGATTTTTTGGCTTGAAAGATTTATCCAGTTGTGGAAAACTTAAAATAATCAATTAAGGAGCAGTGATGAATTTAAGCAAGTTTTTTAAAAATGCATTTTTAGTAATGCTAGCATGTTTGGTACTTTCAGCTTGCGCGACCAAGAAAGTTCAAAATCAAATGCAAGGTGATGTTTATACAGGGACAGAAACTGTAGAATATTTAGCATCAGGAGTTCCAGACAGAGTATTCTTTGCTACAAACGAGTCAGTTTTAACAACTGCTTCAAGAGATACATTAAGAAAACAAGCAGAATGGTTAAGAAAGAATTCAAAAGTAAATGTAGTATTAGAAGGTCATGCGGATGAAAGAGGTACAAGAGAGTATAACTTAGCACTAGGTGAAAGAAGAGCTAATGCCGCAAAAGACTATTTAATGACTTATGGAATCTCTGGAAATAGAATTTCTGTAATTAGCTATGGAAAAGAAAGACCAGTAGACTCAGGATCAAATCCGTTAGCTTGGTCTAAAAATAGAAGATCTGTAACTGTAAAAGCAAATTAATTAAAATTTTAAAGACCCCAGAGACGAAAGTTTTTTGGGGTCTTTTTTTTGCCATTATTATAAATACTAATTAAATTTTTATGGGTAAAAAAATAAAATACTTTTTATTACTAAATTTTTTAAGTATATTTTTACTTAATAGTTCAGCTTACACTGATAATCATAATATTTCTGAACTACTAGAGATAATACAAAAAGATCTTAAAACTTTAGAAAAAGCAGTTTATGCAAATTCTTCCAGTAATGATTTAACTTCATCTACAAATACAATGGATCAAAATTCTGAAGAAGTGTTGACAAGACACTTGCTAAAATTGTCAGAGATAGAAAGTCAGTTTCAAGACTTAACAAATAAATTTGAAGAGATAAATTTTAAATTAGATAAACTTTCAAACAGATTATCCAAATCCCAAGCAGATAATCAGTTAAGATTTCAACAATTAGAAAATAAAACAATTAGTTTTGATGTTGACGATAATAAAAATATTATTGAAACAAAAAAAAAGGAAAAAGTTTTACCAGGATCATCTCAACCGCAGGATCTTGGCAATTTATCATATAAAGATAATGATAATGGACAAGAAACTCAAGAAATTCAATCCATAGAAACTACAAATACTGTTGTGACAGAAACTTTTATAACAGAAGAAAAAATTCTACCGGATGGTACACCAATTGAGCAATATGATTTTGCTACAAGTTTTTTAAAGAATGGTGATTATAATATGGCTGAAAGAGCATTCAGAGAATTTGTTGATAATAATCCAGAACATAATTTAGCAGGAAATGCACAATATTGGTACGCAGAAACTTTTCGAATTAGACAACTTTTTACAGATGCTGCCTCAGCATATTTAGAAGGTTATCAAAAATATCCCAAGAGTCAGAAGGCGCCTATAAATTTATTAAAACTTGGTGTATCCTTAGTTCAGATCGGAGAAAAAGACCAAGGCTGCTTAATGATTTCTGGTGTTAAAAAAGAATATCCAAAAGCTAATCAGTCTGTTCTTCAAAAAGCAAAATATGAAGAAAAAAAGTTTGAATGTAAAAAAGAGCAATCCTAAAAGATTAACTTTATTTTTAAAACAAAAATTTATCAAAGAAATTTATAAAAAATTCGAAAAAAATCTTGTTGGAATTGATAGATCTATTGTAGCTGTTTCTGGGGGACCAGATAGTTTATCTTTAGCCTTTTTAGCTAAATATTATTCAACACTCAATTCAGTAAAATTCAATTATATTTTAGTTGATCATAAAATACGAAAAGAATCTTCCATAGAGGCCAAGAAAGTTGTTAAATTATTAAAAAAAATTGGGGTCAAGTGTAAGATTTTGATATGGGAAGGAAAAAAACCTAATTCAAATATTCAAAAAATAGCAAGAAATAATAGATATGATTTATTATTAAAAGAGAGCAAAAGGTTAAAAGTAAACACAATTTTATTAGGTCATCATATTAATGATTTACAGGAAAATTTTTTTATAAGAATGACAAGAGGTAGCGGTTTAAAAGGATTAGTATCTTTAGGAAAAGATGTTGAATTATCTAATATAAAATTAATTAGACCTTTAATAAACATAGAAAAAAAAGATCTTGAAAAGCTTGCTCTAAAAGTTTTTAAAACATTTATTAAAGATCCTTCAAATGTAAATTATGATTTTACTAGAGTAAGAATTAGAAAAATTCTAAAGGATTTTCAGAAAGAAGGTCTAGATAATAAAAAAATTGAACTTACTATTAATAATTTAAAATCAGCAAATGAGGCATTAAATTTATATACAAAAAAAAATATTCTACAAAATTCAATCTATATAAAAAATAAACATTCATACTTAATCAAAAAAGAATTTTTTAAGAATCCAGAGGATGTATTGTTGAGATCATTTAGTTCGATTCTCCAAAATATAAGTGGAAGATATTATGCCCCAAGAGGCAAAAAGATTAAAAAGATGATTTTACTACTGACTACTCAAAGAAAGGCCCAAAAAACTACTCTTGGTGGGTGTGTTATTGAAAAAGTCAATGAAACTGTTATTATTTCTAAAGAATAATGTAGCAAGGTCAAATTAGCGCAAAAATAGACACTTGTTTAATTTAAAATAACTCTTATTTTATACTAATGAATTTCAAAAATTTAGCGATGTGGGCGATAATAGTATTCCTTACTATTGGGCTATATAATATGTTTAAAAATCCACAATCAAATATTTCTAGAAATAACCAAATAAATTTCTCCGAATTTTTAACTGAAGTTGATAACGGTAGAGTTGTCCAAGTAGAAATAAAAGGTAACAATATTAATGGTGAATTGTCTGATGGTAATAATTTCTCTACTTACGCTCCGAATGACCCTAATTTAATTGAAAAGCTATCCTCAAAAGGTGTTTCAATATCGGCCGCTCCCCTAGATGAAAAAATGCCTTCTTTGTTTGGTGTTTTACTTTCATGGTTCCCAATGCTTTTATTAATAGCTGTTTGGATATTCTTTATGAGACAAATGCAGGGTGGCAAAGGTGGAGCAATGGGCTTTGGAAGATCCAAAGCTAAGATGATGAATGAACTTAAGGGAAAAGTAACATTCAATGATGTAGCAGGTGTAGAAGAGGCCAAAGAGGAAGTAGAAGAAGTAGTAGAATTTTTAAGAGATCCAAAAAAATTTAGTAGGTTGGGAGGAAAGATACCTCGTGGATGTTTGTTAGTAGGTCCACCAGGAACAGGTAAAACTTTGCTAGCGAGAGCGATAGCTGGTGAAGCCGGAGTACCTTTCTTTACAATTTCTGGTTCAGATTTTGTTGAAATGTTTGTGGGTGTTGGCGCATCTAGAGTTAGAGATATGTTTGAACAGGGGAAAAAGCATTCCCCATGTATAATTTTTATTGATGAAATAGATGCTGTTGGAAGGAGCAGAGGAGCTGGCTTGGGCGGAGGAAATGATGAAAGAGAGCAAACATTAAATCAGCTACTGGTTGAAATGGATGGCTTTGACACAAATGAGGGCGTAATAATAATTGCAGCTACAAACAGACCCGACGTATTAGATCCTGCCTTACTAAGACCTGGAAGATTTGATAGACAGGTAGTAGTTTCGTTACCAGATATAATAGGAAGAGAAAAGATACTTAAAGTTCATTCAAAAAAAATTTCCATGGCACCAGATATCAATTTGAGAACTGTTGCAAGAGGTACTCCCGGCTTTTCGGGCGCTGATTTAGCTAATTTGGTAAATGAATCTGCTCTTCTTGCGGCAAGAAAAAACAAAAGAATTGTTACAAATCAAGAATTTGAAGAAGCAAAAGATAAAGTGATGATGGGAGCTGAAAGAAGATCAATGGTAATGACTGAGGAAGAAAAAAAACTTACAGCTTATCATGAAGCAGGTCATGCTATAGTTACTATAAATGAAAAAGCTGCTTATCCAATACATAAAGCAACAATTATTCCTAGAGGTAGAGCCTTAGGAATGGTAATGCAGCTACCAGAAAAGGATGAAGTTTCCCAAACAAGAGAACAATTGCATGCTCAAATGGCAATTGCAATGGGAGGAAGGGTTGCAGAAGAACTTATATTTGGAGATGAAAAAGTAACCACAGGTGCAGTTAGTGATATTGAGCAAGCTACTAAAAGAGCAAGAGCGATGGTAATGCGAGCAGGCTTAAGTAAAGAATTAGGCCCTGTTGCTTACGGGGAAAATGAGGAAGAAGTGTTTCTTGGAAGATCAGTTGCACGTCAACAAAATATGTCCGAGGAAACTGCCAAAAAAGTAGACGCGGAAATAAGAAAGTTTGTTGAAAAAGGTTATGATAGAGCAAGAAAAGTTTTGACTGAAAAAATTGATGATTTACATAAATTAGCTAAGGCCTTGCTAACTTATGAAACATTAACTGGTAAAGAGATCGAAGATTTAGTTAATAAAAATATTTACCCTGCAGGAAAACAGGATATTAAAGAAGAGGATGACGATCAATCCTCAGCTTTAGGCTCGATTGGCCTTAAACCAAAAATAGTTCATTAGTCCTTAATGGATAAATATTACACTAAACCGTGTAATTTTTATTTCGGAAAACAATCTAAGAAAAAAATTCAAAATAATCTATCTCTTCCATTTGGAGGAACTAATAATATATCGTTTGATTCAATAGAAATAATTTCAAGAAAAAAAATAAAATTAATTCACTATAAAAAGATAAATAGTTTAAATAAAAATTTAAGAAAAAAAATTAATATGGATATTTCAAATATTGTTAGAAAAAAAAAATTTAGAAAATTACAATTGACAAACACGCCGCTTTTGATGGGTGTAATAAATATGACACCAGACAGTTTTTCTGATGGAGGAAAATTTAACAAAACAAATTCAGCGCTAGATCATGCAAAATATCTTATTAAAAAAGGTTGTAAGATAATTGATGTTGGTGGCGAGTCTACAAGGCCAGGCGCAAAAGAAATAAGTGTTAAGAGCGAATGGAAAAGAATAAAGGGATTTTGTAAAAGAACTCAAAAACTTAAATGCTTGATTTCTATTGATACACGAAAAAGTCAGATTATGGATCTTGCATCAAGATACAAAGTAGATTTGGTAAATGATATATCTGGTTTAAATTTTGATAAATCAACAATTAAGTTTTTAAAAAGATCGAAAAAACCATTTGTTATTCATCACAGCAGAGGATTACCAAAAAATATGCAAAAAAAACCAAACTACAAAAATGTACTTTTAGATATTTACGATTTTTTTGAAGATAAATTAAAAACTATAAACAGAAATGGAATAAAGCACAAAAATATCATTTTAGATCCTGGAATCGGATTTGGTAAAAACTTGAAACATAATATTACTATCTTAAAACACGTTTCTATTTTCCACTCTCTTGGTTATCCTGTAATGTTAGGAATATCTAGAAAAAGATTTATAAAAGATTTGGTGGATATTAATGATAGTAAAGAAAGGATAGGAGGAACGATTTCCTCAAGTATTTGGTTAATGATGCAGGGCGTACAAATATTAAGAGTTCACGATGTAAATGAAATAAATCAAGCCATTAAAGTTTTCAAATCTTTAAAATTTAAATAATGCTAAAAAAATACTTCGGAACTGATGGCATCAGGGGAATGGTTAATGACCAAAAAATTAATGGTGAGATGTTTTTTAAATTTGGTTTAGCTACTGGTACATACTTTAAAAATTTAAAAAAAAATAAACAAACAGCTGTTATCGCAAAAGACACAAGATTATCAGGTTATATTTTAGAACCAGCTTTAGTATCTGGATTAGCATCTGCTGGTATGCATGTTTTTACTCTTGGTCCATTACCTACAAACGGCTTAGCTATGCTTACAAAAAAAATGAAAGCAAATTTAGGTATAATGATAACTGCTTCGCATAATCCTTTCTATGATAATGGTCTAAAATTATTTGGACCAGACGGACTTAAGCTATCAGACAAAATAGAAAAAAAAATTGAGAAGCTTATTGATTCAAAAATTGTAAAAAATCTAACACTTCCAAAAGATCTAGGTCGGGTTAAAAGACTAGAAAATGCTACTGAAGAATATATAAAAATTTTAAGAAAAAATTTTCCAAAAGATTTTAGCCTTAAAGGTTTAAAAATTGCAATAGACTGCGCAAATGGTGCAGGCTATAAGTCTGCACCGAAATTACTTAAATCTTTGGGTGCAAAAGTTTACGATATTGGTGTTTCGCCGAACGGAATAAATATCAATGATAAATGTGGCTCGACTTTTCCAAAAAAAATAAAAACACTTGTTTCGAAAAAAAAAGTTGATCTTGGCATATCCTTAGACGGAGATGCAGATAGAATAATAGTTTGTGATGAAAATGCAAAAATCATTGATGGAGATCAAATCATTGCAATGTTGGCGAGTCGCTGGAGAAGAAAGAAAATTTTAAAAGGTGGTGTTATAGGTACTCTTATGTCGAATCTTGGTTTAGAAATTTTTCTTAAAAAAAATAACATAAAGTTCTTGCGGGCCAACGTAGGAGACAGGTTTGTTAAAGAAAAAATGCAAAAAAATAGATTTAATCTTGGAGGAGAACAATCTGGACATATCATATTGGGTAAATTTGCTACTACTGGCGACGGATTATTAGTTGCTCTTGAAATTCTTTTTTCAATGAGAAAAGGCGAAAAAGCTAGCAATTTATTCAATAACTTCATTCCTGTTCCTCAAGCTTTGGAGAATATTACCATAAAAGATAAAAATAAAATTAATACACCAAAATGTAAAAAAGCAATAATCAAAACAGTAAAACTATTAAAAAAAAGTGGAAGAATATTAGTTAGAAAATCTGGAACCGAGCCGAAGATTAGAATTATGGTCGAAACAAAAAATAAAAAACTTTTATTTAAATGTATTAATATTGTAAAAAGGTCTTTGATCAATTGAAAATAAAATCAAAATTATTAATCATTGCTGGATCTGACTCATCAGGTGGAGCTGGAGTTCAGGCAGACATAAAAACTATGACTTCCCTAGGATCGTATGCAATGACCGCTATAACTGCTTTGACAGCTCAAAATACCACTGGCGTGTCCTCAATAATAAAAATTTCTAGCAAGGAAATTTCAAAACAAATTGAATATACTTCAAAGGATATCCGACCTGACGCAGTTAAAATTGGAATGTTACATTCTGCAGATGTAATAGATTCAGTTATTAAATCACTTAGAAAAATTAAAGCTAAAAAAATAATTTTAGACCCTGTGATGGTAACTACAAGTGGTGCAAAATTAATTAATCGAAAAGCAATTGATAAAATAAGAAGCCATCTAATTAAAAAAGTTGAATTAATAACCCCAAATATTCCAGAGGCAGAGATACTTACTAAAATAAAAATTATTTCAGTGAACGATATGATTCAAGCTGGACAAAAATTGATTGATATGGGTGCGAAAAATGTTCTTATAAAAGGGGGTCATTTAAAAGACAAGATTATAACCGACATATTTATAAATAATAACGAGCTTAAAAAATTTAAGAATAAAAAAATTTCTACTAAAAATTTACATGGGACTGGTTGCTCACTGTCTAGTGCAATAGCAACATATTTTTCATGTGGAAAAACATTAAAGAAATCTTGTGAGTTAGCGATTAATTATGTTAACCATTCCATTAAAAGTAGCCCTAATTATGGCAAAGGAAATGGACCAATAAATCACTTATCAAGTTTTAAACTAGAAAAAAAATATTTATGAAAAATGTTGCAGTAATCGGTTCACAGTGGGGAGATGAAGGAAAAGGAAAGATTGTGGATTGGCTTTCAAGTGAGGCTGATGTTGTTGTAAGATTCCAAGGAGGCCATAACGCAGGACATACATTGGTTGTTGATGGGATTACTTATAAATTAAGGTTACTCCCATCAGGTATAGTTAGAAAAAACAAAATTTCAATAATAGGAAATGGAGTTGTGATAGATCCCTGGGCACTTCTTGAAGAGATTGATGAGATAAAGTCAAAAGGTATAAAAGTTAGTATAGAAAATCTAATTATTTCTGAGTCTGCAAATTTGATCTTACCATTTCATAAAGAAATGGATGAAATAAGAGAAGATGCAGCAGGCAAAGCCAAAATAGGAACCACTCGAAGAGGAATTGGTCCTGCCTATGAAGATAAAATTGGAAGAAGGTCAATAAGAGTAATGGATCTTATTTCTAAAAAGAATCTTAATCAAAGACTTGAGACAGTTCTTTTACATCATAACGCTATTAGGAAAGGCCTAGGTAAGAATATTTTTAAGAAAGACAAGCTCATGGAGGATTTATTAAAAATTGCACCTGAAATTTTAAAATTTTCAAAACCTGTCTGGAAAAAAATTTATGAATTTAAAAAAAATAAAAAAAAAATACTATTTGAAGGAGCTCAGGGAATTTTATTAGATGTGGATCATGGTACTTATCCATTTGTTACATCGTCAAATACTGTAGCATCTGCAGCAGCGACTGGATCAGGTTGTGGTCCAAACTCTATTAATTATGTTTTAGGAATAACAAAAGCCTACACAACTAGAGTAGGTGAAGGACCTTTTCCGACTGAGTTGAAAGATGATATTGGAGAAAAACTTGGAACTAGAGGAAAAGAATTTGGGACAGTAACAAGTCGAAAGAGAAGATGCGGTTGGTTTGATGGTGTTTTAGTCAGACAAACAATTAAAATTTCCGGAATTGACGGCATCGCTCTTACCAAACTTGATGTTTTGGATGAATTAGATGAAATTAAAATGTGTGTGGCTTATGAAATCTATGGTAAAGAAATCGACTATTTACCTGCAGCAGTAGAGGATCAACTAAAAGTAAAACCAATATATAAATCTTTTAAAGGCTGGAAATCTGAAACTAAAGGAATAAAAAAATTTGATGATTTACCTGAAAATGCAAAAGTTTATATAAAAGAATTGGAAAAATTTATAGAAACCAAAATTTCAAGTATATCTACAAGTCCAGAAAGAAATGACACTATTTTGATAGAAGATCCTTTTAAAAGTTAATTCGCTGTTAAAAGATTTTTAGATTTTGCAGAATTCAGCATATGTTTTTGTAACTTTTCAAAAGCTTTATTTTCAATCTGTCGAATTCTTTCTCTGCTAATTTTAAATTTTTTACTTAAATCTTCTAACGTCTCAGGCTCGTCATTTAGTCTTCTTGCATTTAGAATTTGTCTTTCCCTGTCATTAAGTATTTTAATTGAGTCTTTTAAAAGATTTTTTCTTTGTTCCATTTCCTCTTGTTGGGCAAATTTTAGTTCTTGATCCATATCATTATCAACTACCCAGTCTTGCCACTCATCACCATCTTCGCCAATAGGAGCATTCAGGGATTGTTCTTTGCCAGACAATCTCCTATTCATCGAGACCACTTCATCTTCAGCAACGTTAAGTCTGGTTGCGATATGTTTAACATGCTCATCTTTTAGATCACCTTCAGTCCTTGGAGCAATTTGATTTTTTAATTTTTTTAAGTTAAAAAATAATTTTTTTTGGGCCGTTGTCGTTCCTATTTTTACTAAACTCCAAGATCTTAAAATATATTCTTGTATAGATGCTTTGATCCACCACATAGCATATGTTGCTAGCCTGAAACCTTTCTCTGGCTCAAATTTTTTTACAGCTTGCATTAGTCCGACATTTCCCTCAGATATAATTTCATTAAGTGGCAAACCGTAACCTTTGTAACCCATTGCAATTTTTGCAACCAGTCTTAAATGACTAGTAACCAATTTTTCTGCAGATTTCACATTACCAGTTGATTTCCAATTTTTTGCAAGCATATATTCTTCCTCTGCGTCCAGCATAGGAAATTTTTTTATTTGGTTCAAATAGGCACTTAAACCACCTTCATTAGACAGTACAGGAAATTTCATAGATGTTGAACTCATTATGGTATGTATGTAATAAAATTTTTAAATTTTACAATGATTTTATTTACTAGTATTTCTAAGCTTTTCAAGCACTAATTTAAGATCTGCAGGTAAATCAGATGTAAACTCCAATACTTTACCTGTTGTTGGATGAACAAATCCTAAACTTTTTGCATGTAAAAATTGTCTATTTAAATTAATTAATATTTTTTCAAGATCTAGATCTATATTTTTAATTTTTTTAAACCTCTTTCTATATTTTTTATCACCTAAAATATTATTTCCCTTAAAAGCCATGTGCACTCTTATTTGATGAGTGCGACCTGTTTCAAGCCTACATTCAACTAGACTAAATGTTGGTATTTTTTTATTTTCAAAAACATTTAATGTTTTATAATTTGTTATAGCTTTTTTTCCCTTTGAGAAACTTATCTCCATTAATTGTCTATTTTTCGAGCTTCTTTTGATAAAAGTTTCAATTTTACCAAGTTGAGGTCTAAGCTTACCCCATATTAAAGCTAGGTAAATTCTCTTGATAGAATGATTATTAAATTGATTAGATAAACTTTCATGTGATTGATTATTTTTTGCAATCAATATCAATCCTGATGTATCTTTATCTAATCTGTGTACAATTCCAGGTCTAAGCTCATCACCTATATTTGATAGTTTTTTATTATAATTTATAAGTGCATTTACAATTGTATTATCGTAATTACCAGGACCTGGATGAATTGATATTCCCGCACTCTTATTAATTACCAATAAGTCTTCATCCTCAAATACTATATCTAACTCATATTTATAAGGCTTTAAGGATAATTGTTTAGGCTTTGGTATTTCTAGAGATAGAATATCACCATCATTAATTTTTTTAGAAGGGTCCTCAACAAGTTTTTTATTTATCTTTAATTTAGAATTAATAATTAAATTTTTTATTCTAGTTCTACTTAATTTAGGCTCTCTGTTTGCAATAAATTGATCTACTCTTAAATTATTGTCTAAATTTTCAGCAATTAAATTAATGATATTTTTCATAGATTATAATATTAATACTATATGCGCTTGTAGCTCAACTGGATAGAGCGCCAGATTTCGGCTCTGGAGGTTCAGGGTTCGACTCCTTGCAGGCGCACCAAACTACTCTCCTATATTTATTAAAGATCCCTTCTTTCTTGCTTGACTGAAGGAGTAATAAAATAAAGCTATTCCAATAAATAAATAAATTCCGTTTAATATAAAAGCATTTTTGATATTAGTATAATTAACAACCTGATTTACTAAAATTGATCTTGCTTCTTCAAAAATATAAACCAACGGCAATCCTTTCGCAACATTTTGAAAAAAATCAGGTAAAATCTCAATTGGGTAATAAATGCATCCAAGTGGCGCAAGTAAAAATAAAGATGACCATGCAATATTTTCAAAAGCTGGTCCATATCTTAAAAGTCCAGATGAAACAAAAAGACCTAAAGTGATTCCAAAAATGTATAAACTTAAAAATAAAAAAAATAATGGAATTCCTAGGTTCAAAATTGATATTCCAAATAAAGGACTTGTGATTAATATTGCAGGAACCAAACCAATTAATGTTCTGATTAATGCAGTACCAACTAACGCAGTGATGATTTCACTTATACGCATTGGTGCAATAAATAAATTTGTAAAATTTCTACTCCAGATTTCCTCTAGAAATAACATATTAAAACTAATACTTGATCTGAATAAAAAGTCATAAAGAATAGCACAAGTTAAAATAACCCCAACTGTATTATTGTAATAATCACTATATGTTGTAAAAAATTTTGAAATAAATCCCCACAAAATAATTTGTATAGTAGGCCAGTATATTAAGTCGAGAATTCTGGGTAGAGAGCTCTTAATTAAAAAAAAATGTCTTAAAAACAATCCGATTATTCTATTTAAGCTCATTATTATTCCTATTAAGTTTTAAAAATACTTCTTCTAGATTTCTTTTACCATGTTTTTTAATAAGGTCGTCAGGTGTGCCTTTATCTATAATTACTCCATTATTCATCATCAAAACATTTTTACAAAGTCTTTTGACTTCATCCATATTATGAGAAGCTAATAAGATTGACATTTTTTTTTCTTTCGAAATTTTTTCAATAAAGGATCTTACAAAGTCTCCTGTTTCAGGATCTAAAGATGCAGTTGGTTCATCTAAAAATAATATGGTTGGTTCGTTAATTAATGCTTTAGCTAAACTTACTCTATTTTTTTGTCCAGATGAAAGTTCTCCGGTTTTTTTATTTATAAATTCTTCTAATCTTAGTTTTTTAGATAAATATTCTATTCTTTCAGAAATAAATTTTACACCGTATAATTTTCCATAAACTATTAAATTTTCTTTAACCGAAAGTTTTTTAGGCAACTCAATGTATGGCGAAATAAAATTCATTTTATGAAGTAAAGATATTCTATTTTTTTCAATGTCCAGACCATGGATAACAACTCTTCCACTTGAAGGTTTCAACAAACCCAGCATCATAGCGATTGTGGTAGTTTTTCCACAGCCGTTTGGTCCAAGCAATCCTAAAATTTCATTCTCGTTTATTGCAAAACTAATTTCTCTAACAGCCTCTTTTTTAAAATAACTTTTTGATAAATTTTCTACAATTACTGATTTTTGCATGATTTATCTTTTTGATGCTCTTTTCAATCTATCGTTAATAGTTTGACCTATTCCAATATTAGGAATTTTCTCAACTGCAATTTTTTGAAATTTAAGTTTTTTAATTTTTCTTAATGTTTTGTACAAATTTTTACCAGCTTCTTTTAAATTTTTATTTTTTGATAAGTAAAAATAATTCTTATCAAATTTTTTCCTTTTTTGTATTAATACAAATGCCTCATCCTGATAGAATTTTTTAACATTTAATCTTATGGGTATTCCAGGTGAATAATGAAATTTTGATTGTCCTGGAACATTAATGGACTTTTTTTTTGTATAATTTAATTTTTTTTTTAAAACTTTGCTTACTTTTTTTATCTCTATACCACCTAATCTTAAGACCTGAGGTTTATTTATTAAATTTATAATGGTAGACTCCAATCCAATTTTTGTATTACCGCCATCTAAAATGAATTTTATTTTATTTCCAAATTCTTCCTTAACATCCTTTTTTGATACAGGGCTTAGTTGTGTATAAATATTCGCACTAGGTGCTGCTAAGGGATATTTTAAACATGAAAGTAAAGTTCTGGTAATAGAATTTTTTGGGAATCTTACTGCCAAGGTTTTTTTTCCATTCGTCACATTTTTCGATATTTTACTTTCTCTTTTTAATTTTAAAACAAAGGTTATAGGTCCAGGACAGAACCTATTATATAATTTTTGAAAATTATCATTAATTTCACAATCCTTTTTTAAATCTTGCATGCTGGAATAATGAACTATTAAAGGATTTGACTTTGGTCTTTTTTTTAATTTGAAAATTTTTGACGTAGCTTGATTGGAATATGCATTAGCCGCTAGCCCATATACAGTTTCAGTAGGTATTGCTACACAATGATTTCTGTCTAATAAATATTTAGCTTTTTTAATATTTGAAAGATCTTTTTTCATGTAATATTAACAACTTTTATATGAAAGTTAAAAATTTGCCAGATGATATTAAAAATAAATCTCTTAATGAGTTAACGGATTTAGCAAATAATATTATCGAAAAACTAGAGTATAAAAATACCCTTGAAGGGTCATTAGAAGAGTATCAAAAATTAATTAAATTAAATTTATTAATTGAAAAGGAATTTCAGAAAGCCTCCAAAGAATTATCTCAATCAACTAGGGAGAAAATACAAAAAGTGCTAAAGAAAAATGAAAAAAAAACTAGATAAAGTTGCGAAAGATACAAATTTATTCCTTAAAAAATTTATACTTAACCAAAAAAAAACAGATTTATTGAATCCAATAAAGTACGGGTTATTACCAGGAGGAAAAAAAATAAGGTCAAAACTAATTGTTGATGTTGGAAAAATTTTTAATATTGAATATAAAAAATTAATTCAAATTGGTGCAGCGGTTGAATGCATTCATGCTTACTCCTTAATTCATGATGATCTTCCGTGTATGGATAATGATAGGTTGAGAAGAGGAAAATTATCTACTCATGCAAGGTTTGGAGAGTCCACTGCTATTCTTGCAGGCAACTCATTACTAACTATAGCGTTTGAAATTCTGAGCCAACCGTCTTTAAGAATAGATTATAAATCAAAAATAAACCTAATAAGTCTCTTATCTAAGATTGCAGGACATACAGGAATAGCTGGTGGTCAGTACTCTGACTTAAAGTATGAAAAAAAGAGGAAATCATTTAAAAAAATTGTTGATATGCAAATTAATAAGACAGGAAAGCTGTTTAGCTTTTGTTGCATGGCACCTGTTCTATTGTCGAAAAAAAAAAAATATTTAAAATTATTCAATTCTATAGGTTCAAAAATAGGATTACTATTTCAAATTGCAGATGACTTAATAGACTATTCTGGATCTACAAAAAAAGCTGGTAAAAAAACAAGAAAAGATTCAAAAAAAGGTAAGGCCACCTTAATTGGTTTACTAGGATATAAAAATACTGTTAAATATGGAGATAAATTAAAATTAGAAATACAAAATAAAATAAAAAAATTTGGAAATAAAAATAAAGATTTATCAAATACTATAAATTATATTTTGATTAGAACTAAATGAAAAAGAATTATAAATTTTTAAATAACATTAATTTTCCTAGTGATATTAAAAAATTGTCTCACAATGAATTAAAAATTCTTGCTCAAGAGGTAAGAGAGGAAATGATAGATGCTGTTTCTGAAACTGGTGGTCATCTTGGTGCAGGTTTAGGTGTAGTAGAATTGACGGTAGTTCTTCATTATATTTTCAATACGCCTAATGATAAATTAATTTGGGATGTTGGACACCAATCTTACCCACACAAAATTCTAACTGGACGTAAAGATAAAATCAGAACTTTGAGAAAAGGAAATGGTTTGTCTGGTTTTACTAAAAGGGCTGAAAGTGAATACGATCCATTTGGTGCAGCTCATAGTTCAACATCGATATCATCAGCCTTAGGCATAGCTATGGCAAATAAATTATCAAATAAATCTGACAATGTAATTGCTGTAATAGGCGACGGAGCAATCAGCGCAGGTATGGCTTATGAGGCAATGAATAATGCAGGATCAAGCAAGACTAAACTAATTGTGATTTTAAATGATAACGATATGTCAATTGCAAAACCTGTTGGAGCGATGAGAGCATATTTGGCTAAAATTTTTACTGGTAAAATTTATTTTAGCTTGAGAGAAACTGTTAAACTTATTATTTCAGCTTTCTCAAAAAGATTTAGTAAAAAAGCTGGAAAAGCAGAGGATTTTTTACGTTCAGCTGTAACTGGAGGAACCTTATTTAGCTCCATGGGTTTTTATTACGTAGGACCCATTGATGGTCATGATATAGACGCTCTAGTTTCAGTTTTAAAAAATGCTAAAGAAGTAAATTATGAGGGCCCTATCATGATCCATATAAAAACTGAAAAGGGCAAAGGTTATAGTTTTGCTGAGAAATCAGAGGATAAATACCACGGGGTTACAAAGTTTAATGTTAATACAGGTGTTCAAGAAAAATCAAAATCTAACGCACCTTCCTACACCAAAGTATTTGCAAATACGTTAGTTAAGCACGCAGAAAAAGATAGTAAAATAATTGGAATTACTGCTGCAATGCCATCAGGGACTGGGATGGATATTTTTGGTAAGAAATTTCCATCAAGAATGTTTGATGTAGGTATTGCAGAGCAGCACGCAGTTACATTTGCAGCTGGATTAGCAACAGAGGGATTTAAGCCGTATGCTGCAATTTATTCTACATTTCTTCAAAGAGCATATGATCAAGTTGTTCATGATGTAGCAATTCAGAGTTTGCCAGTTAGATTTGCAATAGACCGAGCTGGACTTGTTGGCGCTGATGGACCAACACATGCTGGATCATTTGATATTACTTATTTATCGACACTTCCTAATTTTGTTGTAATGGCTGCAAGTGATGAGTCTGAGTTAGTAAAAATGATAAATACGTCAATTGATATCAATGATAGGCCATCAGCTTTTAGATACCCAAGAGGAAATGGAATTGGTATAGAACTTCCAAATTTAAATGAGAAACTTGAAATAGGAAAAGGAAGAATTATTAAAGAAGGTAAAAATATAGCTTTAATTAATTTTGGTGCAAGATTAAATGAGTGTTTAATTGCTAGAGAAAATTTAATAAAAAAAGGTATTAACTTAACTTTAGTTGATGCTAGATTTGTTAAACCTTTAGATGAAAATTTAATTTGGCAAATAGCTACGGACCATGAAGCATTGATAACTATTGAGGAAGGATCTATAGGAGGTTTTGGTTCACATGTTGCACAATTTTTGAATGAAAAAAATTTGCTTGATAGTAAATTAAAGTTTAGATCAATGTTTTTGCCTGACAGATTTATAGATCATGATAAACCTGATTTAATGTATAAATACGCAGGGTTAGACGCTACTAATATAGAAAATAAGATATTAGATACTATAAATTCTAAAGTTGTTGTAAAAAAAAGTAATTAACTATTGCATTGAGCATTATGCATTAAGTAATGATCCAGTAATACACAATGCATCATAGCTTCTCCAATTGGCACTGCCCTAATACCTACACAAGGATCATGCCTACCTTTTACAGAGATAGACGTATTTTTTCCAAACCGATCTATTGTTTTTCTACTTGTTAAAATTGATGAAGTTGGTTTCACAGCAAAAGATACGGTAATTTCTTGACCAGAGGAAATTCCCCCAAGTATTCCTCCAGCATTGTTAGAGTCAAACTTAGTTTTATTACCTGTCTGAGATATCTCGTCTGAATTTTGTTCTCCAGTTAATTGCGCTGAGTTCATTCCAGATCCAATATTAACTCCCTTAACTGCATTTATACTCATCATTGCTGATGCAAGATCCATATCTAATTTTGAGTAAATAGGAGCTCCCAAACCCACTGGAACACCTCTTGCTCTAACTTCAATTATTGCTCCGCAAGAGGACCCAGCTTTTCTAATACTTAATAAGTATTTTTCCCATAGTTTTAAAATTGATTTATCTGGGCAGAAAAAAGGGTTTTTTGAAATAAACTTATCATCCCATTTTTTTATATCACAACCAAGAATTCCTAATTGAGTAACTGCACCTTTAACATTATATTTTTTTCCAATTTTTTTTTCTAAAACTTTTTTCGCTATTGCCCCAGCTGCTACTCTAGAAGCTGTTTCTCTAGCCGACTGTCTACCACCACCTCTATAATCTCTTATTCCATATTTTTTGAAATATGTGAAATCAGCATGACCAGGACGAAATTTATTTTTTATTGTTTCATAATCTCTAGATTTCATATCCCTATTATAAATAATCATCGATATTGGAGTACCTGTTGTTTTACCTTCAAAAACTCCTGACAAAATATTTACTTTATCATCTTCTTTTCTTTGGGTAGTGAACTTAGATTGTCCAGGTTTTCTTTTATTTAATTCTTTTTGGATATCAGCCTCATTTATACTTACATTAGGAGGACAACCATCCACGACACAGCCTATTGCTGGACCATGAGACTCTCCCCATGTGGTGAATCGAAATATCTTTCCAAATGTGTTAAATGACATAAAATATAATATATAGATTATTTTGTTTAAATTATGAATCAAAAAAACTCTTTAGGTCTTGATAAATGTTTTGGTGAATTAGATGATCCATTTAAGTTATTTGAGGAATGGTTTAATGAAGCGAAAAAGTCAGAAATAAATGATCCAAATGCCTTAGCGCTAGGCACAGCAAATAAAAGCGGAGTTCCGAATGTCAGAATGGTACTTCTTAAAGGTTTTAGTGATAAAGGATTTGTTTTTTACACAAATCTTAATAGTAAGAAAAGTGGTGATTTAAAAAATAACCCTAGTGCATCAATGTGTTTCCACTGGAAAAGTTTATTAAGACAAATAAGAATAGTTGGATCTATATCAAACGTTTCAAACAAAGAGGCTGATGATTACTATAATAGTAGAGCATACGGAAGTCGTATTGGTGCTTGGGCCTCTAATCAAAGTACAGTTTTGAAAAATAGAGAAGAATTATACGATTCGATTCAAAGTTTTAAGAAAAAGTTTCCTGATGAAAAAAAAGTTCCAAGACCAGACTATTGGTCAGGGTGGTGTCTTTCACCAAACGAAATTGAATTTTGGTTAGATGGAGATAATAGAATCCATCAAAGACTAAAGTATATAAAATCAGGAGATAAAAGTTGGAAAAAAGTTTTATTAAGTCCCTAAAAATTTCTTTCTAAACTAAATGAAGTTAATTTTTTAAGAATTTCTTTTTCTTTTTTATCTGGAAATATACTGAGCGAATTAGACGATAAACCTATAAAGTATTCTGCTTTTAAATAACAATCATTGATAATATCATATTTCTTTATTAGACCTAGAATACTTTTGAAATCACTTTCTGATCTTACGTGGCTTAAAAAACAATTTTTAATATCTTTTTTTTCATCTACATTTGCTTTTTGATTTAACAAAATGATGGGCAATGTAACTTTACCTTCGAAAAAGTCATTTCCAATTTCTTTTCCAAATAATTTGAGTTCTGAGTTATAATCTAAAGTATCATCTGCAATTTGAAACGTAAGCCCTAAATTTTTTCCGTAAAATTCTAAAGCGTCTTTAACTTTATTTTCTTGATTTGATAAAATTGCACCAACTTTTGTTGCTGCAGCAAATAGAGACGCTGTCTTCGAAGATATTATTTTTAAATAAGTTTCTTCTAACATATCAATTTCTCCATTATGTTGTAGCTGTAAAACTTCTCCCTGTGAAATTTCAGCTGATGTTGAAGATAAAAGTTTTAAAACTTCTTGATCTCCATCCTCAACCATCATCTCAAAACATCTGCTCAATAAATAGTCTCCAACTAATATAGATGATTGGTTGCCCCATATTTTATTTAATGTTTTTTTTCCTCTTCTTAAATCTCCATTATCAATTACATCATCGTGCATAAGTGTAGCCGCATGGATAAGTTCAACACAGGCAGCAAGGTTTACATCTCTGGTGCCTTTTTCATAACCGCATAGTTTAGATGATCCTAACGTTAACAAAGCTCTTAGTCTTTTACCTCTAGTGTCTAAATGATATTTGGTCATTTTTTCAACCAGATCTACTTTACTTATAAGCTTAGTTTTAATTCTCTCCTCAACTAAAACTAATTTATCCTCAACAGAGCTTTTTAGGTCTAAATAAGAATTATTTATCTTGTTTTTAAGTTGGACAACTGTTCCCATAAATTTAAAGTATTATATATATTACTTTATTATACTTAACAATTGACGCACCTTAATCTTCAACTATAAGGAGACTTTATATTTAATCATAAATTTTATAAGCATACATATGTTTTCAATTTTCAAAAAAAAAAAAATTATACCTCACATAAAACTAAATGGTGTAATAGGTAATGTTGGAAAGTTTAAGCAAGGAATAGATTTTGCAGGTCAAGAGGAAATTATTAAAAAAGCATTCTCTTTAAAAAAATCTCCAGCTGTTGCAATATCAATTAATTCTCCAGGTGGTTCGCCGGTTCAGTCTCATCTCATTCATGATTATGTGAAACAACAAGCAAAGAGGCACAAAAAAAAGGTAATAATATTTGCTGAGGATGTTGCTGCATCTGGGGGATATCTAATTGCATGTTGTGGAGATGAAATTTATGCAAACCAAAGCTCCATTATAGGCTCCATTGGAGTTATATACTCATCTTTTGGATTTACTGAGCTAATAAGTAAAATAGGTGTTCAAAGACGTGTTTATACTGCTGGTAAAAATAAAAGTACACTTGATCCTTTCATGAAAGAAAAAGATGAAGATATCGAAAGGCTTAAAAATATACAATTAGATCTTCATAAAGATTTTATTGAAGTTGTTGAAAAAAGTAGAGGAACAAAACTAAAAAAAGATATGGGCATAGAACTCTTTTCTGGTGAGTTTTGGTCAGGAAGAAAAGCCAAAGAGTTAGGTCTTGTAGATGGAATTGGAAATGCAGATCAGATATTAAAAGAAAAATTTGGTGATGATGTCGTAATAAAGAAATTCGAGAAAGCAAAAGGTTGGTTAGCTAGAAAACTATCTTCAGAAAGCAGTACAGAACAAGTGATAAATATTTTAGAAGAAAGATCTATCTGGCAAAGATATGGTTTCTAAAAAAAAAAAGAAACAACCAAAATTTCAAACTTTTCAAGATACTATTTTGAATCTTCAAAAATATTGGAGTAAGCAAGGCTGTATAATTTTACAACCCTATGACATTGAGGTAGGAGCAGGCACATTTCACCCAGCAACAACACTTAGATCATTGGGATCAAAACCTTGGAAAGCAGCATATGTTCAACCTTCAAGAAGACCAACTGATGGAAGATATGGTGATAATCCCAATAGACTTCAACATTACTACCAATTTCAAGTTATTATAAAACCATCACCAAAAAATATAAAAAAACTTTATTTAAATAGTTTAAATACTATAGGCATTAATCACAAAGAGCATGATATTCGTTTTGTAGAAGATGACTGGGAAAGTCCGACATTAGGTGCAGCAGGACTTGGTTGGGAAGTTTGGTGCGATGGAATGGAGATAACTCAATTTACGTACTTTCAACAAATGGCAGGCTTTGAATGCAAACCTGTGTCTGTGGAACTTACATATGGTTTAGAAAGGTTGTGCATGTTCACTCAACAGAAAAAAAATGTTTATGATTTAATATGGAACAATGAAGATGTTAAATATAGAGATGTATTTCATCAAGCGGAGAAGGAATTCTCCACTTATAATTTCGAATTAGCAAATACAGAAAATCTTTTTAAAATTTTTGATATGATTGAAAAAGAAGCTAAGATGCTTACTGAAAATAACGTTTCATTACCAGCTTATGACCAGTGTCTAAAGGCAAGTCATATTTTTAATATTTTAGATGCACGAGGTGTAATTAGTGTTGCTCAAAGAGCTGAATATATATCAAGAATAAGAGAAATAACAAAAGGCGCAGCTGAAATTTGGTTAAAAAGTCAAACTTAAAAATGTCTGAATTTTTTTTAGAAGTTTTTACAGAAGAGATACCAGCAAAATTACAAAATGATGCAAGAAATTCTTTATCTTATAATTTTAAAAAATTATTTGAGGAAAAAAAAATAAAATATAAAAGTAGCAAAGTCTATTCTGTACCAAATAGATTGGTAATATTTTTTGATGGATTAAGTAAACAAATTATTTTTGAAAAAGAAGAGAAGCGAGGTCCAAGTACAAAATCACCAAAAGAAGCACTAGATGGTTTTTTAAGATCAAATAATATTACTGAAAAAGAAGTTTACAAAAAAAAACAGAAAAGGGAGAATTTTACTTCTTTTTAAAACCTAAAGAAAAAATAAATACTAAAGATGTACTTGAAAAAGAAATACCTGCAATTTTAGACCAAATTGATTGGAAAAACTCTATGAGGTGGTCAGACCACAATTTACAATGGGGTAGACCTCTAAAATCATTAATTGCTATTTTTGATAGTAAGTTCATTGAATTTGCTTACCATCATTTAAAAAGTTGTAATTTTATAATACTAGATAAAGAATTTGAGGATAAAAAAAAAATAGTAAAAAATTATAAATCATACATAGATTCTTTAAAAAAATTAAACATAACGATTGACCAAAATATACGTAAATCAATAATTGAAAAAGAGCTAATTAGAAATTCTAAAAAAAATAATATTCACATTGAAATTAATGAAAAGCTTTTGAGTGAAGTGACTGATTTAGTTGATCAGCCTAATATTTTGTTATGTCAATTTGATAAACGCTTTTTATCTATGCCAAAAGAAATCCTTGTAATTACAATGCAGCATCATCAAAAATATTTTCATACTTTAGACAGAAAAGGAAATATTACAAATCAGTTTTTTGTTGTTGCAAATAATAAAGATATTAAAGGTTATATTAAGGCAGGCAATGAAAGAGTAGTAGAAGCAAGATTAAATGATGCTGAATTTTTTTGGCATAAAAACAAAAATCAAAATTTATTTAAACAAGTGTCAAAACTTAAAAGTATGAATTATTTTAAAGGGTTAGGGACTTATTTTGATAAAATTCAAAGAATGAGAAAATTAGGTGGAGTAATTTCAGATGAACTTTTAATCAGTAAAGATAAAATTGAAATTTCATGCTCTATCTGCAAAACTGATCTACTCTCAGATATTGTGGGAGAATTTCCAGAACTTCAAGGTGTGATGGGAGGTTACTTTGCTGAGTCGCAAGGTTTTGATAAAGATGTTTCTCTCGCGATAAAAGAACATTATTTACCTAATTCACTCGAAAGCAAAGTTCCAACAAAACCTTTTAGTCTTGGTCTTTCATTAACCGACAAATTGGATACATTAGTTGGTTTCTTTGGTGTAAACCAAAAACCTACAAGTTCAAAAGATCCATTTGCTTTAAGAAGAGCAGCATTAGGTGTAATCCGACTAATACTTGAAAATAAGAAAAATATTAGAATTAAAGATCTAATTAATTATTCTTTACTTTTGTACCAAGAACAAAATTATAAATTTGATAATGCTTCTGTACAAAATGATTTATCTGAATTTCTGTTAGAAAGATTAAAATACTACATGAAAGATAAAGCAATTAGACCTGACATAATTAATGCCAGCTTAAATAATAAAAATATTAATAACATAAATGAAATTTTTAGAAAATCTTTTGCTTTAAACAAAATTATAAATAAAGAAAGCGGAATAGATATTATTTCAAGTTATAAACGAGCATCGAACATTATCGAGAATGAATTAAAAGATAATAAACTAGAACTAGCAGATACAGCTGACCCCGGAATATTTAAAAATGATTTTGAAAAAAATTTATTCAAGAAAATAAAAGAATTAAAAAAATATTTTACAAATATAGATAATGATGAGAATTATGAAACGACTCTTGATAATCTCAAGACTGCAAAACCCATAATTTTTGCTTTTTTTGATAATATAATTGTTAATGACAATGACGAAATAATTAGAAAAAATCGATTGGAACTTCTTCAAATGTTTTGTAGAACATTTGAAAATTATATTAATTTTTCTAAAATTGAAAGTGCCTAATGAAAGACTTAATTTTAAACTTTAATTCTAAGTTTTCAAAAAAAATTAAAAACCCAAAGAATTTTCTTGGTGGAAAAGGTGCTAATTTATCTCAAATGGGAAGAATGGGATTACCAGTTCCTCCTGGATTTACAATTTCTACTGAAGTTTGTCATTTATTTTATAAAAATAACAGGCAGCTTAATAAACAAATAGCAAAAAAAATTAGTAGGCAGCTATCTCAAATCGAGAGAGAAACAAAAAAAAAGTTTGGAGATTTAAAAAATCCTTTATTAGTCTCTGTAAGATCGGGTGCAAGAGTATCAATGCCAGGAATGATGGATACGATACTAAATTTAGGTCTAAATGATAAAACTGTTATTGCTTTAGCTGACAAAACTTCAAATAAAAGGTTCGCAAAAGATAGTTACAGAAGATTTATCCAAATGTATTCGACTGTAGTACTTGGAGTAGATAGTTATAATTTTGAGGAGTTAATTGAGAATTATAAATTAACAAAAGGAGTTTTGTTAGATACTGAATTAGATGAGCGAGACTGGGATGCATTAATTGGTGACTTTAAAAATGTGGTAAAAGAAAAGACCAATAAAGAATTCCCACAAGATGTTTATAAACAACTTAATGGAGCAATATCTGCTGTCTTTTTATCTTGGCAAAGCCATCGTGCTAAAGTGTACAGAAAGATAAATCATATACCAGATGATTGGGGTACAGCAGTAAATGTTCAATCAATGGTTTTTGGTAACATGGGTGATGACTGCGCTACTGGAGTAGTTTTTACGAGAGATCCATCGAGTGGAAAAAATGAAATATACGGCGAATATTTAATCAATGCACAAGGCGAAGACGTTGTTGCGGGAACAAGAACACCTCAACATATCACAAAAAAAGCAAGGATTAATTCTGGCGGAAAAAAATTCTCTATGGAAGAAACTATGCCAAAAGTATTTAAACAACTTAAAAAAATATTATCTACTTTAGAAAAGCACTACAAAGATATGCAAGATGTTGAGTTTACAGTAGAAAATAAAAAACTTTGGATGCTTCAAACTAGATCTGGAAAAAGGACAGCAAAGTCAGCAGTTAAAATTGCAGTAGATATGGTAAAAGAAAAATTAATTTCCAGAAAAGAAGCTATTTTGAGAATTGATCCTAATTCTTTGGACACACTTCTCCATCCAACTTTAGATGAAAAAAGTGAAATTAAGGTAATAGCAAAAGGATTGCCTGCATCCCCAGGTGCAGTTAGTGGAAAGGTAGTTTTCTCATCAGAGGAGGCAGAAAGACTTAATGGCATGATGCAAAATACAATTTTAGTTAGAGTCGAAACATCACCAGAAGATATACATGGCATGCATGCAGCTAAAGGTATTTTAACTTCTAGAGGAGGAATGACCAGTCACGCTGCAGTTGTTGCAAGAGGCATGGGAAGACCGTGTGTTTCTGGATCAAGTGAAATTAATATAGATTACGAAAATAAATTATTTAAAACTGATCAAATTCAAGTCACGGAAGGAGAAATAATAACAATCGATGGTTCCAGTGGAAGAATAATATTGGGAGAAGTTAAAACAATCAAACCAGAAATATCAGGTGATTTTTCAAAATTAATGAGTTGGGCTGATAGTTATAGGAAACTGAAAGTAAGAACTAATTCAGAAACTCCAACTGACACTAAAACAGCAAGAGACTTTGGAGCAGAAGGTATTGGACTATGTAGAACAGAGCATATGTTTTTTGATGAAGATAGAATTATGTCAGTTAGAGAAATGATATTGTCTAAAACAACAAATGATAGAAATAAAGCTCTTGCAAAACTACTTCCACATCAAAAGAAAGATTTTATAGAAATATTTAAAATAATGAACGGCCTCCCAGTTACAGTTAGACTTTTGGACCCACCGCTACATGAGTTTTTACCAAAAAATGAAAAAGAAATAAAAGATGTTTCAGGTGCACTTGGATTAACGGTTACAGAGATTGAGTCACGAATAGGTGAGTTACATGAACATAATCCAATGTTGGGACATAGAGGATGTAGATTGGCTATTTCTTTTCCTGAGATTTATGAAATGCAATGCAGGGCAATTTTTGAAGCTCTAATTGAATGTAAAAATAAAAAAATTAAATCAATTATTCCAGAAATTATGATTCCTTTAGTATCAACCGAAGCTGAAATAGAAATAATGAAAAATTTGGTTGATAAAGTTGCAGATCAAGTAAAAGCAGAAAATAAAACAAAAATAGATTACTTAGTAGGTACAATGATCGAATTACCTAGAGCCGCGATAAAAGCTAAAGATATAGCTAAACATGCCGACTTTTTTAGTTTTGGAACAAACGATCTAACACAAACAACATTTGGTATTAGTAGGGATGATAGTGGTAAATTTTTAAATGATTATATTGAAAATAAAATATTTGATGTAGATCCGTTTATATCAATAGATGATGGTGTAGGAGATTTAATTGAAATTGCTACTCTAAAAGGAAGAAAGCAAAATAAAAAACTTAAATTAGGAATTTGTGGAGAACATGGCGGAGATCCAAAAAGTATCAATTTTTGTTCAAGCACAGGTCTTAATTACGTTTCTTGCTCACCTTATAGAGTGCCTGTTGCAAGACTTGCAGCTGCACAAGCACAATTAAAAAAATAATTTAAATTTCTAATTTTAAATCAATTGCAGAAACACTATGTGTTAGGCGTCCAATAGAAATTCTATTTACACCAGTTGAAGCTATTTTTTTTATATTTTTTAAATTAACATTGCCAGACGCCTCAGTTTCATATTTGTTCTTAACTAGTCGAACACCTTTTTTTAGATTTTTGACGTTCATGTTATCAAATAAAATAGTATCAAATTTTAAATCTAATATTTTTTTTAATTGATTTAAATTATCTATTTCAACGGTAATTTTTTTTCTATTTTTTTTTGCTTTAATAACTAATTCTCTTATGTTTGTATAAGCAATGTGATTGTCTTTAATTAAGAATTCATCACTTAAATTAAAACGATGGTTATATCCACCACCCAAGTTAACCGCATATTTTTGAATGGCTCTTAGACCTGGTATAGTTTTTCTAGTACAACAAATCTTAGTATTTTTCTTTACCTTATTGACAAATTTACTTGTTTGAGTCGCTATACCTGAAATATGAGATAAAAAATTAAGAGCTACTCTCTCACCAGTTAGAATATTCTTAACATTTCCAAAAACTTCCGCAATTACCTGATTATTCTTAATTCTTGATCCCTCTTTTTTTTTTATTTTAAATAATATTTTTTTATCAATTATTTTAAATGTTTGTTTTGCTATATTTAAGCCGCCAATTATACCGCTAGAATTTGATACAATTTTTGCTTTTATTTTTTTTTTGTTATTTAAAAGTTTTGAGGTTATGTCTCCAGAGGGATAGAGATCTTCTTTTAAAGCATCTTTACAAATTTTATATATATACTTTTTTGATAATTTTATTTTAGACACAGAAATTATCTGCCTATCTCTGCCATTCTCTCTACTGATTTTCTAGCTTTTTCTATTGTTTCTTTACTCATAATAATTTCGTTTGTCTCATTTTCAAGACAATCTAAAATTTTTGGTAAAGTAATTCTCTTCATATGCGGGCATAAATTACATGGTCTTATGAATTGAACATTTGGATTATCAATTTGAACATTATCGCTCATTGAACATTCTGTAACCATCATTACTTTCTCTGGCTGATTATCTTTTACGTACTTGATCATTCCGCTAGTTGAACCTGCAAAATCACTCGCTCTAATTACATCTGGAGGACACTCAGGATGTGCAATAATTTTAATTCCTGGGTTATTTTTTCTAATTTCATTAATTTCTTCATCGTTAAATTGTTCGTGAACTTGACAAGTACCTTTCCATGAAATTATTTCAACATCAGTTTGTGACGCGACATATTTTGCAAGATAATCATCTGGAAGAAAGATTACTTTTTTAACATTTAATGAATTTACAATTTTAACTGCATTTGCTGAGGTACAACAAACATCTGTTTCTGCTTTAACATCAGCAGAGGTATTTACATAAGAAACTACTGGTACTCCAGGATATTTTTTTTTAAGTTTTCTCACATCCTCACCGGTAATGGATGATGATAAAGAGCAGCCTGCTCTCATATCAGGCAAGAAAACTTTTTTCTGAGGACTCATCAGTTTTGCAGTCTCAGCCATAAAATGTACTCCACACATTATTATAATATCTGCTTTTGTTTTTGCAGCCTCAACGGCTAGAGCTAGTGAGTCAGCAGAAAAATCTGATATACCATGATAAATTTCTGGAGTTTGGTAATTATGTGCAAGGATCACTGCGTTCTTTTCTTTTTTTAGTTTATTGATTTTGTAGATATATGGAGCATGAATAGCCCATTCAATTTCGGGTACAGTTTTTGAAATTTTCTTATAAATTGGATCAGTTGCTTTTTTTATTTCCGAGTTAAGTTCCATACATTAAATCTATCAACTTGAAAGATAATTGTCATTCACTTATTCTGCCGCATAATTGCGGTCATGCTGAAATTGGTAGACAGGCACGGTTGAGGGCCGTGTGAGCCTAGCTCATGTGAGTTCAAGTCTCACTGACCGCACCATTTATTCAAACCAATTTGGCTTTAAAAGTTTAATTTTTGCTGAACCGCAAATAAAGTTTTCACTAATTTTGATATCGCTATCTTTGAACTTAATTAAACCAAAAGGATAAACTTGATCAATCAGTACTTTTCCAAATATTTTATTATTCTGTTTAATTTCATCGTCTATTTTTATTTCACCTTCTAAAACTTTAATCGGAAATAGTTTTTTATATTGTTTATCTTTTAATTTTATTCTTGCGGTATTTTCTTGTCCCACATAGCACCCTTTTTTAAAATCAAGGCCATTAAGTTCCTCAAAATTGCATTCAATACCGAATAATTTATTTTGCAATTTTTGTGTATCTATTTGAGGTATACCAATATCAAAACTGTGGTCGTAATATTCTTTAATATTTGAAGATCTCAAGTTTAATTTTTTTATAGACAGATAAAGCTTTTCTAAATTTATAATAATTCTAGCTCCCAAAGCTGAAGTTCTTGGATCTAAAAATATAGGATCAGATCGATATTTAATTGTATTACCAACAATATCTTTTGTGTTTTCAAAAGTTAAAAACTTTTCCTTACTTATTACAGCTACTACGAATTCATTGCTTAAATTTAAAATTTCAACTTTAGATCTTAGTTTATATAAATTTAACTTATTAAATAGCTCATTAATAATTTTTTTTTCACAATCAATAAAATATCCTTCTTTGTGTTTAACTATAATAAAATCAAATAAATATTTTCCTTGTGGTGTCAATAAAGATGCAAAACAACTATTATTCTCTGAAACTTTGTTAAGATCGTTTGTAATTAAGTTTTGAAGAAACTCAGTACAATCATCACCATTAATGTAAAGAACCCCTCGATCTTCTAAAATATAAACTTTATCCACATTCATAATTGATTATTAATCACTAATAATATAATTACTATTTTCAAAAATGTTAGATCTTATTATCAAAAATGGCTCATGTTTTATTGAAGGTAAACTTCAAAAAAAGGACATAGGAGTAAAAAACGCTAGAATAATACAAATTTCAGATAAAATTTCAGATGAAACAAAAGAAACTTTTGATGCGCAAAATTTAATAGTTTTGCCGGGATGTATGGATACACAAGTACACTTTAGAGAGCCAGGTTCAACAGATGCAGAAGATCTTCACACAGGTAGTAGAGCAGCAGTTGTGGGAGGCATAACAAGTGTATTTGAAATGCCTAATACAAATCCACCAACAACCTCAGCAAAAGAATTTAAAAATAAATTAAATTTAGCAAAAAAAAGAATGTTCTGTAATTATGCTTTTTATTTCGGTGCTACACCTGATAATTCAGAAGAACTTGCAAACTTAAAAAGCCTTGAGGGATGTTGTGGAGTAAAATTATTCGCTGGTTCATCCACCGGCACTCTGCTTGTACATAAAGAAAAAGATATAGAAAATGTATTTAAACACACATCAAAAGTTGTTGCCGTTCATTCAGAAGACGAAGATATATTAAATCAAAGAAAAAAACTTAGGGTTAAAGGAGATGTAAAAAGCCATCCTGTTTGGAGAAATGAAGAATGTGCAATGTCTTCTACAAGAAGAATTGTAAAGATTGCAATCAGATTAAATAAAAAAGCACATATACTTCACATAACAACTAAAGAAGAGGTAGATTTTTTATCACAACATAAAGGAAATATTACTTTTGAAATTACCCCACAACATTTAACAACATATGCGCCAGACTGTTATGATGAGCTAGGATCATTCGCTCAAATGAATCCACCTATAAGAGATAAATCTCACTATGATCGTTTATGGTATGCTATCAGAAACAATTACAATGATACAATTGGGTCAGATCACGCACCACATTTAGCAGAAAATAAAAAAAAAGAGTACCCAGACTCTCCGTCAGGAATGCCAGGTGTACAAACTTTGTTACCTGTAATGTTGAACCATATTAATGACGGTAAATTAAAACTTGAGCAATTAATCAAATTAGTATGTGAAAACCCCGTTAAAATTTTCGGAATACAAAATAAAGGTTTTATCAAAAAAGATTTTGATGCTGATTTCACAATAGTTGACATGAACAAAGAAATTGAAATCAAAAATGAAAATATCGAAAGCAAGTGTAAATGGTCGCCTTTTAATGGGAAAAAATTTAAAGGCTGCCCTGTTGCAACAATAATAGGTGGGAAAATTAAAGTTAAAAATGGAGAAATTCTTGGAGATGCTGAGGGAAAACCGATTGTATTTAACTAGAATTATATATTAAGAATTTTACTTTTTATCAGATCAGCTTTAATTTCATCTAAAATTGTTGGATCATCTATTGTTGCTGGCATTTTATATTCCTCTTTATCTGCAATTTTTCTTATTGTTCCTCTTAATACTTTGCCAGATCTCGTTTTTGGCAGTCTTTTTACTACTAAAGCAGTTTTAAATGCTGCAACTGGACCAACTTTATTTCTTACCATTTGCACACATTCTTTAGTTATTGTTTCATTATCTTTTGTTACCCCTGCCTTTAATGCAATTAAACCAATGGGCAATTGTCCTTTTAATTGATCTTTAATTCCGATTACTGCACATTCAGCAACTGATTGATGTTCAGATAAAACTTCCTCGATTGCTCCAGTTGAAAGTCTATGTCCTGCAACATTTATAATATCGTCAGTTCTAGACATAATCCAAATATATCCATCATCATCTATATGGCCCGCATCATAAGTTTGGTAATAACCTTTATAGTTGGTCATATAATTTTCTTCATATCTTTTATCTGCTTTCCATAAAGTTGGAAATGTTCCTGGAGGAAGAGGTAGTTTTACGACTATATCTCCCATCTCATTTGGTTTTGCTAATGATTGATCTGGTTTTATAATTTTTACATCATATCCTGGAACAGCTTTACAAGCTGAACCATATTTTGTTTTCATCATCTCTATCCCAGTACAATTGGAACTTATAGCCCAACTTGTTTCTGTTTGCCACCAATGATCTATCACTGGAACTTTTAAAAGAGACTCTGCCCATTTGATTGTATCTGGATCAGCTCGTTCTCCAGCCAGAAAGAGAGCTTCAAATTTACTTAAATCATATTTAGAAAAGAATTTTCCATCTGGATCTTCTTTCTTTATAGCTCTAAAAGCTGTTGGAGCGGTGAATAAAGATTTTACATTATACTCGGAAATTATTTTCCAGAAGGCACCAGCATCAGGAGTACCAACAGGTTTTCCCTCAAAGAGTACTGTTGTGCATCCTTTGAATAGTGGAGCATAAACAATGTATGAGTGTCCTACAATCCATCCTATATCACTCGCTGACCACCAAACATCATCTGTATCTATGTTATAAATATTTTTCATAGTCCATTTTAAAGCAACTATGTGTCCACCAATGTCTCTAACGATTCCCTTCGGCACCCCTGTAGTGCCTGAAGTATACAAAATATATGCAAACTCATTGGAATTCATTTCAGCACAGTCAACATCTTTTGCATCTGATAGAGCTTCATCCCAACTTATTTCTTTGGGAGCATTTAATTTTACCTCATAACCTTTTCTTTGAAACAAAATAGTTTTATCAGGTTTGTGATTAGCAAGTTTAAGTGCTTCATCGACTAATGGTTTGTATTCAACAGTTCTTCCTGGTTCAAAACCACAAGATGCTGTTACCAAAAGTTTTGCTTTACTGTCATCAATCCTACTTGCAAGCTCATTTGAAGCAAATCCACCGAAGACAACAGAGTGAATTGCTCCAATTCTACCGCATGCAAGCATTGCAACTACTGCTTCTGGTATCATTGGCATGTAAATTATTACTCTGTCACCTTTATTAATACCATGGTTACTCAATGCACCTGCAAATTTGGATACTTGAGCTCTCAACTCTTTGTAAGTGAACTGTTTTTTATTACCTGTGATTGGACTATCGTAAATTAAAGCAGTTTTATCACCTCTACCTTGATCAATATGGATATCTAATGCGTTATAACAAGTATTTGTTACCCCATCGGTGAACCATTTGTAGAATGGAGGATTATCTTTGCTCAAAATTTTAGTTGGTTTTTTAAACCAGAAGATTTCTTCTGATATTTCTTTCCAAAATTGTTCTGGATTTTTTAAAGATTCCTCATAAATCTTGTTAAAATTTGAACTCATATGTATGACTCGAATTTGTTAGTATTTTTGGTACCTAGGTTGTATTAAATTTCAAAAACACAGTAAAATCAATACTTATTAGAGGTAAAAAAGTCTTCTATTAACTATTTTTATTTGGTAATTAACCCCTAACTTCGCAGTAAGTAATCTTACTGCTGTAGTTTATATAAACTATAAAAACTAACTAATGAGGGAGTTTTTTATGAAAAAACTTAAAACGCTAGCTTTAGCTTTATTTGCTCTTGTTGGAGCAACTACAGCGGCTAACGCAGCAACAGCCTTTTTAGCTACGGATGATTTCGTTGGAATTTCATTCTGGTTAATTTCAATGGGTATGTTGGCAGCTACAGCGTTTTTCTTTATGGAGCAAGCTAATGTTAGCACTCAGTGGAGAAAATCAGTAAACGTAGCTGGATTAGTAACTGGTATAGCATTCATTCACTATATGTATATGAGAGCAGTATGGGTTGAAACAGGTGATACTCCAACTGTTTACAGATATATTGACTGGTTAATTACTGTACCACTACAGTTAATAGAATTTTATTTAATTCTAGCTGCAGTTAAAAAAGTTCCAACTGGAATATTCTGGAGAATCTTAATTGGTTCTTTAGTAATGTTAGTAGGTGGATATTTAGGAGAAGCTGGATTCATCAACCCTATGCTTGGTTTCATTATCGGTATGGCGGGATGGATTTACATCCTTTATGAAATATTTTCAGGAGAAGCAGGAAAAGTTGTTTCTAAATCTGGAAATAAATCACTTGCAACAGCATTTGGTGCTTTAAGAATGATCGTTACAGTAGGTTGGGCTATTTACCCACTAGGTTATGTATTTGGTTACCTAACAGGTGGTATTGATGCTAACTCACTTAACGTGATTTACAACTTAGCAGACTTTGTTAATAAGATCGCATTCGGTGTTATTATTTGGTCTTGCGCAGTTGCTAACTCTGGCAGAAGAGCTTAATTCTAAAGAGTTAAAACTTATTAATAGGGCAAGTACTTTGTACTTGCCCTATTTTTTTTTGCACCTATATAAGACCCATGGCTAAAATTACATACATAGAAAATAATGGAACATCTCATACAGTAGATGTAGCAGAAGGATTAACAGTTATGGAGGGCGCCGTTCAAAATAATATACCAGGCATTGATGCTGATTGCGGTGGTGGTATGGCGTGTGCGACATGCCATGTTTATGTCAAAGATGAATGGTTTGATAAGATTAATAAAAAAAGTGAAGGCGAAGACGATATGATTGACCAAGCCTATGAACCAAAAAAAAGTAGTCGATTAAGTTGTCAAATTCAAGTAAGTCCAGAAATAGATGGTCTTGAAGTTCATTTGCCTGAAAAACAGATTTAATGATTAAAACAGATGCATTGATAATTGGAGCGGGTCCAACAGGATTATTTACTGCACATCAATTAAAATTGATTGGTCTTGATTGTGAAATTGTAGACAACCTTGATAAGATAGGTGGTCAATGTATTGAATTATATCCTGATAAACCTATTTATGATATTCCAGCAATTCCAGAATGCACTGGAGAAGAATTAACTAATAATCTTTTAGAACAGTTAAAACCTTTTAATATAAAATTTCATTTAGGTGAAAGAGTAGATGAATTAAAAAAAGATAATGAAAAATGGAAAGTAAAAACAAGCAAAGGGACAGAATTTGAAACTCCAAATGTAATTATTGCAGGAGGGGTTGGATCCTTTGAGCCTAGAAAATTTTCGCCAAAAGAATGTGAACAATTTGAAAATAAAACTATCTTATATTCTATTAAAGATAAAAAAATATTTGATGGTAAAACAGTATCTATTTTTGGTGGAGGAGATAGTGCACTAGATTGGGCTTTAGAATTATCAAAAACATCAAAAGTTAACTTAATACATAGAAGAGATGAATTTAGAGCAGCTCAGGCCACAGTTGACAAAGTAAAAGAGCTTTCAAACGCTGGTAAAATCAATTTAATTACCAATTCTCAACTTAAGATGGTAAGTGGCAATGGTAAGCTTGAAGAAATAGAGATCGAGAATGATAATAAAGAAACTAAAAAACTCAAAACAGACTTCGCGCTTGGTTTTTTTGGTCTAATTATGCAGCTAGGTCCAATTGCTAATTGGGGGCTAAATTTAAATAAAAAAACTGTGGAAGTAGACACAGAAAAGTTTGAGACTAATCAAAAAGGGATATATGCAGTTGGTGACATTTGTAATTACCCTGGCAAACTTAAGTTAATTTTATCTGGATTTCATGAAGGTGCCCTTGCAGCTAGAGCATGCTTTAAATTAGCAAGACCAAATGAAAAATATAGATTTGAATTTACTACATCATCAAAAACAATAAAGAACAGACTTGGTGTAAAAAGTGATTGAGTTATTTGCGGCTGACACCCCAAACGGAAAAAAAATTAGCATTATGCTTGAGGAAATCAATCTTCCTTACAAAGTTACAAAAGTTAATCTTTCAGAAGGTGAACAATTTAAAGAAGACTTCATAAAGATAAGTCCATTCAGCAAAATTCCAGTTATAAAAGATAGTGATAACGGTAAAAGTGTTTTTGGATCAGGTGCTATTCTAATTTATTTGGCTGAAAAAACTCAAAAATTCTATCACAGTAAAAATAAAACAAATATTGACGAATGGTTAATGGCACAGATGGGATTGGTCGGGCCGCAAATTGGAGCTTACCATCACTTCTATCATTTTAATAAAGGTAAAAGTAAATACAGCCAAGAGAGATATTTTAAAATAACAAAAGATCTATATCAAAGATTAAACGATAGATTGTCAGTATCTAAATTTCTTGCAGGTGAAGAGTATACAATAGCAGATATAGCTACATGGCCTTGGGTAGCGAGACATCAATGGCATGATGTTGGTTTAAGTAATTATTCAAGTTTGTGTAAATGGTATGAAGAAATTTCAAAGAGAGAAGCAGTTATAAAGGGATATAATTTTATGGGAGGTGGAGAAATTCCTAAACCTTAATCGTCAGCGTAAACTTTCTCATCTTTTTCATGTTTTTCTTGGGCAGCAATACAAAGTGTAGCAATTGGCCTTGCCATTAATCTTTTTAAACCGATTGGTTCTGCAGTTTCCTCACAGAAACCATACGTCCCATCTTTTATTTTTCTTAGTGCCGAATCTATTTTTGAAATTAATTTGATTTGTCTATTGATTGCTCTCATCTCTACATTTTTTTCAGTATAAGAACTTGCTTGATCGACTATATCGGCAGATGTACTATTATCATCAAGAGAACTATTGTAGAGAGCTTCATTATTGGCTCTTACTAAATCTTTTTTCCAATCAGTGAGTTTATTTTTAAAAAATAGCTTGTGTTTTTCACACATATATTTCTCTGATTCTTTTGGAATATAGTTTTTTGATATCTTGACCATGTTAGCGTTTTAAGCGCTGGCAGTATATTCAGCAAATAGGTAGTGTCAAGCTTGCTTTAATTGTGTAAATTCATGCAAATGATGCTTTATAAAAAACAAATAAAAAATATTTTTTACTTTTTTTTAGCAAGTCATTTAATTTTATGGACGCTGATTCCATCCCTGACCAATAACAATCTACCGCTAGACACAATTGAAGCTCTTGCATGGGGAAGTAATTTAGATTGGGGATTTAACAAGCACCCTCCTATGAGCGCTTTCATAGTTGAGATTTTTTATAATATTTTCGGGTCAAATGACTGGGCTTATTATTTTCTTAGTCAATTATTTATAGTTTTTTCTTTTTTTATTGTATTTAAATTTAGTAAAGAAATTTTAAAAAACGAAATTTTAGCATTATTTTCTGTATTTTTATTAGAGGGAATATATTTTTACAATTTTACAACTCCAGAATTTAACGTAAATGTTTGTCAAATTCCTTTTTGGACACTAACTGTTTATTTTTCATGGAAAGTTTTTAATCAAAAAGTGCCGACTTTTAAAGATTGTGCACTAGTTGGGTTATTTGCTGCTGGAGGATTTTTATCTAAGTATTTGTTTATTTATTTATTAATTTCAATTGATCTGCTTTTTTTTTATTTGATTTTTATAAAAAGGGAGAGAAACTTTAATTTTAATTATATTTTATCAATTGAAGTTTTTTTGGTCCTATTAATTCCACATTTAATATGGTTATTTAAAAACGATTTAATTACTATCACTTATGGGTTTGCTAGATCTGGTTTAGAGACTTCAAATTTTATTGATCATTTGAGATACCCAATAATATTTATACTCAAGCAAATTGGAATTGTTTTACCGTTTATTTTCTTGGCAGCGCTACTAATAAAAAAAATTAAATATAAATTAAACTTTAAAGACAAAAACTTATTGTTTTTAATTTCGATTAATATTCTTCCTATCTTTTTAATACTTTTAACCTCAATGATTACAGGCTCGAAGATAAGAACTATGTGGATGACACCGTTTTATTTGTTTTTTGGTACTCTGATAATTTATCTTTTTCAAAAAGAAATATCTAAAATCAATTTTAAAAAGTTTTTTGTTGCTTTTGTTTTCCTGTTTTTATTATCTCCAGTTACTTATGCATATATTTCAATTACAAAAGCAGACAAAAGAACAGATTACCCTGGCAAAGAGATCGCCAATAAAGTTGAAGCGAAATGGAATAAGGAATTTGAAGATCCAATTAACGTTGTTTTAGGTAATGAATGGAATGCTGGAAATTTATCTTATCATTTAAAATCAAGACCGGTTTGGGATGGTAACGTAGATAAAAATAAGTTAGAAACTTATAATAAGTTTATTTGTATAGATGAAATTTGTGTGGGAAATAAATGAATGAGTTTTTAAATACAAAATTTAAAAAAGTAATTTTTATTATTGCAATTATTGCAATGATTGAACTTTCAGGACATGGAATATTTGCTTCATTATTTAGATTTCTAAATTCTCTAAACTAAAAATGAAAATAATAATATTGATACCGATTTATAACGATTGGCAATCTGCAACCAAACTATTAGAAAATATTAATAATGAAGTAAGTGTAATAGATCATACTTTTTCAATAATTTTAGTAAACGATGCATCTACAGAAAAAATTACAGAAAACCTCTCAAAATTTTCGAATTTAAATTCAGTTCAAATTTTAAATCTTAAACAAAATGTAGGCCATGCAAGATGTATTGCGACAGGTCTAAATCATATTATTAAAAATGAGGAGTTTGATTATGTAATTCCAATGGATGGAGATGGTGAGGATAGACCTGAAGAAATTAAATTATTTATTGAGAACTTTAATTATCATCCAAATAAAACAATAGTAGGAGAAAGAGTTAAAAGATCAGAAAGTATTTTATTTAAACTGTGTTATTCATTTCATAAAATTTTAACTTATACCTTTACAGGCCAATCTATTAAATTTGGAAACTATACATGCTTAACAAAATCAACCATTAAAAAAATGTTAACCGATAAAGCAACTTGGGGCAGTTTCTCAGGGTCATTAGCAAAAAATTGTTATGATAGAGCTGTCATTTCATCAGAACGTGGAAAAAGATATTTTGGTCCTTCAAAGATGAGTTTTGTAAATCTGATAAGGCATTCATTAGCAATAATTGGTGTATTTAAATTCAATGTTTTAATAAGATCAATTTTATTTATTTTGGTATATTTTTTTCTAATACATCAAAAAATATCATTTATAATGATAATACCAGTTATTTTAGTAGTAATATTCTTAATTAGTACATTTGTTATTTCTAAAAGAGAAAATTTGAATCAGATTGAAAACTCATCAGAAAATATTTTAAATATTCAAAAATTATAATATTATGAGCAAAGACATGGCCCAAGAGGTAATAGATAAATTAACAAGTAACATTGACACTTTGTGGGTAATTGATTGCGCTATTTTAGTTTTCATTATGCAAGCAGGATTTATGTGTATGGAAACAGGATTATCTAGATATAAAAACAGTATTAATGTTGCACTAAAAAATGCTGCTGACTTTGGTGTATCCGTAGTTATTTTTTGGATTTTTGGGTTTGGTATTATGTTTGGTACTTCTTATAATGGTTTTTTTGGTACCGACTTGTTTTTTTTCAAAACAGAAAAAGCAGAATATATGACTTACTTTGTTTTTCAGGCAATGTTTGTTGCTACTGCCGCAACTATTATTTCTGGTGCTGTTGCGGAAAGAATGAAATTTAATGGATATTTAATTATGACAGTTTTAGCAACTGGAGTCATCTATCCTGTTGTTGGTCATTGGGCATGGTCTTCGAGTTATCTTACGGGCTCAGTAAAATCTACTGGTTGGCTATCAGACTTAGGATTTATAGATTTTGCTGGCAGCACAATAGTTCACTCTGTGGGAGGATGGATTGCTTTGGCTGCTGTAATTATATTAGGTCCAAGAATAGGTAAATATTCAGAGGCGAATAAGGGAAAATTTACAGGATCTAGTTTCCCTTTAGCAGTTTTAGGCACACTTATTTTATGGTTTGGTTGGTTTGGTTTTAATGGAGGAAGTAATGGAGCAATGGATGAAGCGGTTCCATTAATTTTAATAAATACATTTTTAGCAGCAGCGTTTGGTTTATTAACCGGTTTAACTATTTCTTACTTAAAATATAAAAAACCCGATCCCTTTTATATTATTTTGGGTCCATTAGCAGGACTGGTAGCTATCACAGCGGGATGTAATTCAATGACATCAGTTATCTCAATTTTAGTTGGAATAATAGGAGCAATAATTGCAATTATAGTAAATGAAACGTTAAATAACTTTGAAATTGATGATGTAGTTGGTGCTGTTCCAGTACATTTAGCAGCTGGTATTTGGGGAACTTTAGCGGTTGGTATATTTGGAGATTTAAATATTTTAGATACCGGTTTAGATAGATTTTCTCAAATCAAAATTCAATTAATCGGTATTGTGTCAATTGGTTTATTTACGTTTGTTTCATCTTACACAGTGTTGAGTTTAGTTAATAAATTTTATCCTCTAAGGGTAAGTCCTGTACAAGAAGAGTTAGGATTAAATATTGCTGAGCACAATGCAGTTTCAGTTGAACATGATCTTATTTCGATTTTAGATAAACAATCAGAATCAGGTGATCTGAAAATTAGAGGACCACAGGATCCATTTACTGCTGGGGGTGTGATTGGGCTTTATTACAATAAATTAATGAGCAAGTTAGAAACAAGTGAGGAAGAAAAAAATAAGTGGCGTGAAAGAATATCAAAAGAAGTTAAGCTAGCAGTAAAGGTTCAAGAAAACTTTTTGCCTAAAAGAAATTTAAAAAATTATCCTGTACAAGGTATAAATATTGCTGCAAGAGAGGTGTCAGGAGATTTTTTTAGTTTTTACCCCCATAATGACAGTGTCTATTTTATAATTGCAGACGTAGCCGGCAAAGGAATACATGCAGGAATGGTTATGGCTAAAGCATCTACATTATTTGAAATAATGTCTAGGGATAAAGTGGATGTAGATGAAATTGCATTTCACATGAACAATGACTTGTATTTAACTAAAACAAGCGGGATGTTTGTAACTTCAATTATAGGAAATTATAATTTAACTACAGGAGAAATATCATGGGTAAATGCGGGTCATCAACCAGCTTTAATAAGAGACAAGAGTGGAAACTTTGAGGAATTTGAAAGCAAATCACCACCACTAGGTGTGGTTATACAAAAAACAAAATCAAATTATTCTATTAATAAAATTAATCTTAATAGTAACAGGTTATATGCATTTACCGATGGATTGTCTGAAAGTTTGGATGAAAATAATCAAGAAATTGGAATTGAAGGTTCAAAAAAGGTCATAAATAATAATTTTAGCAAAAATGTTAATGATGAACTTAATAACATTACTAAAGAGATAACTAGCTCGTCAAAAATAAAAAAATTAAGTGATGATTTAACTATTGTTGTTATAGGTAAATAATTTACTACTTAATTTTTTTAAAATTGATAAAATTAATTTATGGAAGTAAATCTTATTTCAGGTGCATTAGGTGCAGAAATCAAAGGTATAGATTTAAAAGATTCTTCGGAAAAAAATTGGAAAAAAATTAATGATTTATTGCTAGAACATAAGGTTCTTTTTTTTAGAAATCAAAATATTACAGCAGAACAGCAGATCAATTTTGCTAAAAACTTTGGACCTCTTGAAAAACATGTTTATGTAAAAGGTAGAGAAGAGTTTCCAGAGATAATAAGAATAATCAAAAAACCTGATGAAAAACACCAATGGGGAGAAAATTGGCATACAGATGTAAGTTATAATCCAAAGCCTACAAAAGTAATCATTTTAAGATCAATTAAAATTCCTCCTGTTGGTGGTGATACAATGTTTTCAAATATGGAATTAGCTTATGAAACTTTAGATAGTGAACTTAAAGAAAAAATCAAAGATAAGAAAGCTATTCATAGCTCTCTTGGTGCTGCAGCATTTGTAGAAGCATATAAAGGCATGGAAGGTAATGGTAATATAGATGAATATTCAAACAGCCATCCTATTGTAAGAACCCACCCAGAAACGGGAAAAAAAATTCTTTATGTGAATTCTATGTACACAAAAAGAATTGAAGGTCTTGACGAAAATGAAAGTGATGAAATATTAAAAAAATTATATGCTCATCAAGAAAGATTAGATCTTACATGTAGATTTAAGTGGACTGAGAATGCTGTTGCGATTTGGGATAATAGAAGCACTCAACATCAAGGTTTATCAGATTTTTTTCCTGGAAGAGGATTGGGATACGAAAGAGTAATGGATAGAGTTGCTATAGAAGGTGATCAACCAATATAAAAAATGAAATTTTTTTATTTCATTGTTTCAATATTTTTATTTCTTACAAATTTGACAAGTGCAGATCAACATAGAACTAAATTTAAAGATATTAAGGGATATAAAGAACAATTTTTATCACTGTCTTATAAGAAAACAAATAGAATTAAAGAAGTTAAACAAAGCGATGGCTTTCCCGTGTATGATGGAAAAACAAGTATTCAGGTTACAGTAAATAGAGAAGATGCTGGATGTGGAAAAGGAAAATCTGCAAAATTACAAATTGGATGTGATGGTAAAGGAAATAGGAGTCGACAAGAAATTCACCTAGGAGATCTTAGATTAAAAAATAAAGAACATATTTATGAATATGCAGTTTACTTTGATAAAAATTATAAAAGTTTAGAAAAGGGCGCAGTTGTTGTCATTGGGCAAATGCATACAGATAATAAAGCCAAAGGATGTCATAACTGCTGTCATTTTTGGGCTCAAGATACAAAGTATAAGGGTGAAAATTATTATACTTGGGTAAGTAAATCTGCATACGCATCCGATCCAGTTATAATTGGTAAGATTGATGATTTAAAAGGAAAATGGACACACCTTAAATTTCATGTTCTTTGGAAGTTAGATGAGACTGGGCGATTTAAAATTTATAAAAATAATGAAGTAATTGCAGATTTAAAAAATATTAAAACTCTGGCAGATACTTGCACAGGTGGTTATATGAAGTTTGGAATTTATAGACACAGAACTATTGGTTATTGGAATTCAGACTGGGAAAGTCTTCAAGACCAAACGATCTATTTAGACAGTATAGTTCTTAGAAAACCTAAAAAAGAAGAGAAATTTAAAAATAACAATTAAGTAATTTATAAAAATGAAAAAAATCATATCAACTATAATTGTATTTTTTTCAATTTATACCTTGGCTAATGCCGACGAATGGAAAACACAAAATAAATGGAAAATTTCTTGTGGATTAACTGATAAAGAGGCATTGGTTATTAACGGAAAGCCAAAAAAAAATTACAATAAAAATTCTTTTAAGATTAATAGCGCAGTATTTAAATTAGATAAAGGTGAGATTGGAAAATGTAAATCAGATAAAAAACCAACTGGAGGTTATAAATATTCTGGTAGACAAGAAATTACTCACAAACTTAGTCCAGGTTTTACTATATTTGAGGCTAATATACAGCCTGATGGAGCACCGCAATATCGTTCACATTTCTTTCAGATTCATGATGGAAGATCCTCTGGAAAACCTCCATCAATGGTTCAAGTTAATAAATATTGGGCCGTCGGAAATCAACATAGCACTGATTGTTTTAAACCAAAATGTGAACAACTCAGCTATGGTGCATATTTAAATCCAGGAGAGAATAAGAAATTTAGGGCAGAAATTGAGTACAACAATAAAGAAAAATTTGTATCAGCTAAATATTTTTTAGATGAAGAATTAATCATTCAACACTTAGATGTTCCAATTATTAAAAAAAGAACAGATGGTCCCTATGGCCCTAATAAACCCTATATTAAAATTGGAATGTACCGTATTGGAGATACTGGTACTACCACTTTCACGTATACAAATATAAGTTTAAAGAATAAAAATTTTTAAGCTTTTATCTTGGGTAAAGAATAAAAGTCAGCTGTATCAATTTTAGACGAATGTTCTCTTCTCATATTCCATTTTTTATAAACGCCTGCGCTTGCAAGACTTAATGTAGATCTTCCATAACGATAATTAGTATTATCCATTGATCTCATTAGTCTATTTATTTTTTCATCTTTTTCAGATGAGAATAAATTTTCCTTGTCATTTTCATTTGATAATCCTGTTAGCATCACCCCTGCTTTTTGATAGCGGCAACCATGTTTAAATATCTCTTCTAATATTGACACTGCAGCTGTAACAGTTTCTATACTATTATTTGTTGCAATTGGAAAATCAACTGTTTTTGAATTCGAATAATAACCCAAATTTCTTTGGAAAGGACTTGTTCTAACAAAAACTGTTATCGCTTTTGCAACTAAATTTTCTGATCTAATTTTTTCAGATGCATTTAAGCAATAACTTGCAACTGCTTCTTTTAATTCTTGGAAATGTTCAACTCTTTTTCCAAATGAACGAGACACAACACAACTTTTTCTCTTTGATTGCGTTGTTTCTAAATCAATACAAGGTATACCTCTAAGCTCCATGGCTGTTCTTGAACTTAAAACATTTGAACATTTTTTAATCCAGGTATTTGATTTATTTTTTAATTGCTTGGCGTTATAAACTCCATGTTTTTGATAAAATTTAGTTAACTGTCTTCCAACTCCCCATACATCATTTATTTCAATTTTTTCTAATATCGGATCAAGATTTTCAATACCAATTAAACTTGTAACACCAGATTGTTTTTTCTTTGCAATGTGATTTGCAATTTTACTTAAAGTTTTTGTTTTTGCTATACCGATACTTGTTGGTATCCCCGTCCACTGTAAAACAGTATTCCTGATTTCCTTCCCAACTTCTTCAACCTCTTGATCAGAAAAGTTTGATAAATCCATAAATGCTTCATCAATTGAATAAACCTCTATATCGGAATTGAATCTTTTTAGAGTTCTCATTACTCTTCTCGATAAATCACCGTATAAAGAATAATTTGATGAAAATACATTTACTTTATTTTTTATAATTATATCTTTTGCTTTAAAGTAAGGTTCACCCATTTTAATACCTAAAGCTTTTGCTTCATTAGACCTTGAAATTATACAGCCGTCATTATTAGATAAAACTACAACAGGTTTTTTTCTTATTTTTGGGTTAAATAATCTTTCACAAGAAACGTAGAAAGAATTGCAATCAATTAATGCAATTTTTTTAGTATACTGAGTGGATGACATAAGTTACAACTCCCCAAATAAAAATATCTTCTTCTTCATTAATTAAAATTCTATCTTTGAAATTTTTAGATCCTGAGGTTAAAAATTTTTTATCTCTTTCTTGTACAAAGCTTTTAACCACTAATTCGTCATGAACATTTGCAATTACAGTTGAAAAATTTCTAGGTGTTAAACTTTTATCGACGACCAATATATCTCCATCATTGATACCAACATCAGTCATTGATTTTCCCTGAACTCTGATTACAAAAGTTGCTGGAACATTCTTAATTAAGTGAACGTTTAGATCTATATCCTCTTCTATGTAATCGGTAGCTGGAGACGGAAAACCAGCTCCTGCTTTGTGTAAATAGTAAGGTATAGTCAGTTTCATAATAAATGTTCTTATTTTGTTCTCATTAGTACAATACTTATTCAATAGTGTCAAATAGGTTGTATTTTGAGTCTGGAACTGAATCAAAAGTGAATCAAAACGTGAACATCCAAACTACATTTTGTTGGATTGTGGATAACTTAGACAAGGGATAGATTGCTTGGATATAAATTATGGAAAAATTGAATTGTCATTGTGGTCAGATTGAAATTGAAGTGAACTTAACCAAAGGCTTAGAAGATCTTTATAGATGCAATTGCTCAATGTGTAAAAGGAAGGGAGCAATAAGTACTGTAATTGATAAAAAAGATTTGAAGGTGACAAAAGGAGAAGATTTATTAAAATTTTATCAATTTAATACAAATGTTGCTAAACATTATTTTTGTACTAATTGCGGAATATATACTCACAATCAAAGAAGAGCAGATCCTAATACATATGGTATAAACGTAGGATGTTTAAATGGAATAACAGAAGATGAGTTATTTAAATTTAAAGTAAGAATAAATGATGGACATAATCATATATTAGATAGGAAAAAATAATGATAAAAAAATTAAAATGCCACTGTGGAAATGTAGAAGCTGAAGTAAAAATCCCAGACAGTGGAATTGAAAAAATAATGAGATGTAATTGTTCTATCTGTAAAAAAAAGGGATATGTAATTGGAGTATTAGGTGAAAATGATTTTAAATTAACTAAAGGAGAGGATTCTTTAAAACTTTATCAATTTTATACCAATACTGCTAAACATTATTTTTGTACAAACTGCGGAATTCATACACATAATAGACCAAGAATAAATCCAAAAATTTATGGAATAAACGTTGCTTGCATTGATGACATTGATGTATTTAAATTTAAAGATATAGCTGTAAATGATGGTCGGAATCACCCTTTAGACAAAAAATAAGATGTCCCAAATCTCTGCATGTTTAAATAAAGTCAAAAAACCTTGTTATAGGTTTATATCAACTCAAGAAATTTCTAGCGAAAAATTTAAAAATAAAGATAAAATGTTGAGATCTTTCCTTATACCAGTTTGTTTTTGGATGGCTAAAAAAGTGAAAAAAAACAATACCATGATTGTTGGTTTATCGGGTGGTCAAGGAACTGGTAAAACAACAATATCTTCAATAATTAAAATAATTCTTGAAAAATATTTCAAATTAAATGTATTTAAAATTTCAATTGATGATTTTTATAAAACTAGGAAAGAAAGAATTATTTTGTCTAAAAAAGTTCATCCGTTATTAAAAACTAGAGGAGTTCCAGGAACTCATGATATTGATATGATGCTGAATTTATTTAGGAAAGTTAAAGCAAAAAAGTTAAAAAGCTTATCTCTTCCAAAATTTGATAAATCTATAGATGACCGGCTTTCAAAAAATAAATGGTATAAAGTCAAATCAAAACCAGATATTGTAATTTTCGAAGGCTGGTGTGTTGGTGCAAAATCTCAAAGCACAAAACAACTTATAAAACCCATAAACTCTTTAGAAAGGCTTAATGATAAATCTATGAAGTGGAGAAAATATGTTAATTTAAATCTTAAAAAAAAATATAAAAAATTTCATAGCATGATGGATTGTTTATTATATTTGAAAGCAGAGAATTTTGCCTTATTAAGAAAGTGGAGATTGGTTCAAGAAAAAAAATTAAAAATAAAAAATAAAAATAAGAAAAACTCTAAGGTAATGAATAAACAAGAAGTATTAAATTTTATGATGACATATCAAAGAATTACTGAACATATGTTTAAAACTGCAACAAAATACTCGTCAATTGTGATGTCATTAAATGGACATCATCAAATTACAAAACTAAAATATAACAAATGAAAAAAATATTTATCATTTTAGCTTTTTATTTTTTAACCTCTAATGCTTTTGCAATTAATTTGTCTCAAGCTTTAAAAGAGGCATATCAAAACAATCCTGAATTAAATGCTGAAAGAGAAAATATTAAAGTATCAAAATCAGATCTTAATATTTCAAGAAGTGATTTTTTACCTTCGATAACATTATCGGGTTCTAAAAGTTCAGAGGATACATCAAGATTAACTAACCGAGATGGCACTAATGCTACAATTACCGATGTTAATCCAGAGTCAAAATCAGTTAAAATTGAACAAAAAATATTTCAAGGTTTTGGGGGAGTTGCCGATTTTAAAAAGAGTAAATTGGGCTTAGATCTAGCAGATGCAAAATTATTAAAATCTGAACAAGAAATATTACTTAAAGCAGTTGAAGCTTTTTCTGGAATGATTGTAGCAAATGAGAAATTTTCAATTAACGAAAGAAATGTTGGTTTACTTGAAAGACAAGTTGAAACTGACAGAATTAGATTAGATAGAGGAGAGGTTAGTGTGGCTGATCTTGCACAATCAGAATCCTCATTAGCAGAGGCACAAGCAAAATTTATTCAGGCTAAAAATGAAGTTGTTACAGCGAGACTAAATTATGAAAATGTTATTGGCCCAATTCAAGATACTTTTGCATTAAATAAAAATTCTGATTTAAATTTAAAAATTCCTATGACTTTAGAAAATGCAATTAATTTATCAAAAAATAATAACCCTGAACTAATTATTGCAAAACTAGAGTATGAGCAATCAGAGCAAGATGTAAAGATTTCACAATCAGATTTATCACCATCAGCAACATTGTCTTTTGAAACTAAAGAAACTGATGACTTAAGTTCTACAATTGACCAACAAGATAAAGAGACTGTTCAAGCAACAGTATCATGGCCGCTTTTTTCTGGAGGAAAAAATTATGCTGGCTTAAGTAAATCTAAAAACTTAAGAAATAGAAAAAAATTGTTATTAGATAATGCGTTAAGAATTAACGATACCAATGTAACCACTGCTTGGTCAAACATGAAATCAAATGCAAGTATGTTAGAATCTGTTAAGTTACAGGTAAGAGCAGCTCAAATAGCAAATGAAGGAATTACAGCAGAATATGAAAGTGGTAAAGGTAGATCCACATTGGATGTGATTCAATCAAATTCTATTTTACTCAATTCTCAAATAAGTCTTGCAAATTCAGAGAGAGAATTTTTATTATCAAAATTTAAACTTCTTCAATCAGTTGGTGTTTTGAGCGCCGATCATCTAGGTTTCAATAATTAGGCTATTTTTGGCTTAATTTATCTAAATAAATTAAGTTCTTGCCAATGAGAACAAAATGTGTACATTTAATAACATGATTCGAGTGACAAAAAACGCAAAAAAAAGAGGCATTAAATGACAAAAAATAACTTAAAAGTGGTTAAAACCGCAAAAGATAAAGATTTGGAAAACAAAGAGAAAAACAAGGCGCTAGACGCAGCTATAGATCAAATTACGGATACTTTTGGTAAAGGCTCTGTAATGAAGCTTGGTCAACAGAAAGCTATGGATGTTGAGTCAGTTTCAACAGGATCTTTAAGCTTAGACTTGGCTCTTGGAATTGGTGGTCTTCCAAAAGGAAGAATTATCGAAATTTATGGACCAGAATCTTCTGGAAAAACAACACTTGCGCTTCAAGTAGTGGCAGAAGCACAAAAGGCAGGTGGTATTTGTGGATTTGTTGATGCAGAGCATGCATTAGATCCTGTTTATGCAAAAAAATTAGGTGTTAATACTGAAGAATTACTAATTTCGCAGCCAGATACTGGTGAACAAGCCTTAGAAATTACTGACACTTTAATAAAATCAGGTTCAATGTCAGTTCTAGTTGTTGACTCTGTTGCTGCATTAACTCCTAGAGCAGAAATAGAGGGAGATATGGGAGATCATCATGTCGGTTTACAAGCTAGATTGATGTCCCAAGCATTGAGAAAACTGACAGGTTCGATTTCTAGAACAAACACCATGGTTATTTTCATTAACCAAATTAGAATGAAAATTGGTGTTATGTTTGGAAGTCCAGAAACTACATCAGGTGGTAACTCATTAAAGTTTTATTCATCAGTTAGAATGGATATTAGAAGAATAGGTGCAATTAAAGATAAAGAGCAAATTATTGGAAATGCAACAAGAGTAAAGGTTGTTAAAAATAAAGTTGCGCCACCATTTAAAGTTGTTGAATTCGACTTAATGTATGGAAAAGGAATTAGCAAAACGGGGGAATTAATAGACCTTGGAGCAAAAGCAGACATAGTTGAAAAATCTGGTGCCTGGTATGCTTATAAAGGTGAGAAAATTGGACAAGGGAAGGAAAATGCAAAACTTTACCTTGAACAAAATCCAAAAGCTGCTGCTGAAATTGAAATGGCAATTAGAGAGAAAGCTGGCTTGATTTCAAAAAAGATTGAGGGCAATCCTATCGATCAAGAAAAAGTAAAAGCAGAAGAAAAAGAAGAGACACCATCTAAAAAGAATTAACTTTTAGTTATCTAAAAAGGCGCTTATTTTAAGCGCCTTTTTTCCCTATAGTTATCTAGACATCAATTAAAAAAGCTGTATTTTAAAAATATGGCCGACAAATCACTAAACGAAATAAGAAAAACTTTCTTAAAATATTTTGAGAAAAACGGTCATACAATCGTTGACTCGAGTAATTTAGTGCCAAATAACGATCCAACCTTGATGTTCGCAAATTCAGGAATGGTTCAATTTAAAAACGTTTTTACTGGGCTTGAAAAAAGAGATTATAAAAGAGCTACAACCTCTCAAAAATGTGTACGAGCTGGTGGAAAACACAATGATTTAGAAAATGTTGGATATACCCCAAGACATCACACATTTTTTGAAATGCTGGGCAACTTTTCATTTGGAGATTACTTTAAAGAAAGAGCAATTGAGCTTGCTTGGAACTTAATTACAAAAGATCTTGGATTAGACAAAAATAAACTTTATTTCACTGTTTTTAATGAGGATGACGAGGCCTTTAATTTGTGGAAGAAAATAACAGGCTTTGGTGAGGATAGAATAATTAGAATACCAACATCAGATAACTTTTGGTCAATGGGCGAAACAGGACCTTGTGGACCATGTTCTGAGATATTTTATGATCACGGAGATCATTTACAAGGAGGTCTTCCAGGAACAAAAGATCAAGATGGTGATAGATATATTGAAATCTGGAATTTAGTATTCATGCAATACGAGCAAGTAACTAAAGATAAAAGAATTGATTTACCCAAACCATCCGTTGATACTGGAATGGGACTCGAGAGAATTGCTGCTTTACTACAAGGCACACATGATAACTATAAAACAGATCACTTTTTAAAATTAATAAATTCAATTTCTGATACTGTTAAAGTAAAACCTACAGATAAAAACCTATCTAGTTTTAGAGTTATTGCAGACCATTTAAGAGCAAGTTCATTTTTATTAGCAGAAGGGGTTTTACCTTCAAATGAGGGGCGAGGTTATGTTCTTAGAAGAATTATGAGACGTGGAATGAGGCATTCACATCTACTAGGAGCTAAAGAACCAATTTTTTATAATATATTTAAAACCTTAGAAAACGAAATGTCTGGTAATTATCCTGAGTTGGAAAGAGCACAATCGTTAATTAAAGAAACCTTAAAAATGGAAGAGGAAAAATTCTTAGTGCTTTTAGAAAGAGGTATGAAGATATTAGATGATGAGATTGAAAAGATAGATAAAGTTTTACCTGGTGAAGTAGCTTTCAAACTTTATGACACTTATGGTTTCCCATTAGACTTAACAGAGGACATTCTTAAAAATAAATCATTAAGCTTAGACCACGAAAAATTTAATAAACTAATGAAAGACAGCAAGGAACTTGCAAAGAGAAATTGGAAAGGATCAGGTGATAGTTCAGTAGATGAAATATGGTTTGGAATTAAAGACAAAATAGGCTCAACTGAATTTTTAGGTTATGAATCTAATCAGGCAGAAGGAGTAATTTTAAGTTTAATTAAAAATAACAAACAATCCGATAGTTTAAAAGAAGGTGATGAGGGAATGGTAATTTTAAACCAAACCCCATTTTACGGTGAGTCTGGAGGACAAGTTGGTGATAATGGAACAATATCAAATGGAAATAATATTTTTAAAGTTTCAGATGTTCAAAAAAAATTAGGTAACTTATTTGTACATTACGGAAAAGTTGAAAAAGGTAACTTCAATTTAAATGATAACGTAGAACTTAAAATTGACATTGAAAGACGAGAAAATGTGAAAGCATATCATTCAGCAACACATTTATTGCACGAATCTTTAAGAAGAATACTAGGAACACATGTGATGCAAAAAGGATCATTAGTTGCTCCAGATAGATTACGTTTTGACTTTAGTCATATGAAGCCAATTTCTTCAGATGAAATGGTAAAAATAGATGAACATGTAAATCAAATGGTGAATAAAAAATCAGAGGTAATTACAAGAATAATGACTCCAAAAGAAGGTATTGCTCATGGTGCATTAGCATTATTTGGAGAAAAGTACGGAGATGAGGTTAGGGTGGTTTTTATGGGTGAAGAAGGAAATAAATATTTTTCAACCGAATTATGTGGCGGAACACATGTAAAAAATACCAGCGATATTGGTAATTTTAAAGTAGTTAGTCAATCAGCTATAGCAGCGGGGGTCAGAAGAGTTGAAGCTCTTAGAGATAAACAACTAGATGAATTTTTAAAAAACAAAGAAAAACAATCTAATCTTTCTGAACAAAAAGATGAAGAAACAATTAAAGTTTTATCAGAAGAAATTAAAAAAATTGGAGGAAAACCAAATTTAAATAAAGAAAATAAAAAAGATTTAATTAAAGAATTAAATAAAGAATTAGAAAAGCTATCCATCAATGAAATAATAAATAATAAATCAAAAAATATTATTAATGATGAAAAAATAAATGGTGTTAATGTTAGGATGCAAAAAATTGATGGACTTCCTCCAAAAGAATTAAGAAGATTAATTGATATTGGAAAGAAAGAAATAGGAGAAGGAATAGTGATTATTTTTGCAAGCAAAGACGATAAAGTTGGTTTAGCGGTAGGTATAACAGATAAACTTAAAAGCAAATATGATGCAGTTAAATTTGTTAAAAGTGGTTCAGAAATTATTGGCGGAAAAGGTGGCGGAGGAAGACCCGATTTCGCTCAAGCTGGAGGAGTGAACAAAGATAAAATTGAGGATGCTTTTAAAAGCTTAAAAGCTTTAGTTTAATCTTTTTTTCAAGTTCGCATCAATTACATCCAAGAATTGATTTGTGGTCAAATGTTTTGTTGATGGACCTACTAAGATTGCCAAATCTTTAGTCATCGAACCAGATTCTACAGTTTGGATGCAAGTTTTTTCTAAGTTTTTTACAAATTTTTTTAAATCCTCGTTATTATCTAATTTTGCTCTGTGGTATAATCCTCTTGCCCATGCAAATATTGATGCAATAGGATTTGTTGAAGTTTCTTTACCTTGTTGGTGTAATCTATAATGCCTTGTTACAGTTCCATGTGCAGCTTCTGCTTCAATCGTTTTACCATCTGGGCTCATTAGAACACTAGACATTAAACCTAGTGATCCAAAACCTTGTGCAACTGTATCTGATTGGACATCACCATCATAATTTTTGCAAGCCCATATATAATTACCATTCCACTTCATAGCGCAAGCAACCATGTCATCAATTAATCTATGTTCATAAGTAATACCTCTTTCTTTAAATTTCTCTTTAAATTCTTTTTCATAAACTTCTTGAAATAAATCTTTAAATCTTCCATCATATTTTTTTAAGATTGTATTTTTAGTTGACAGGAATACAGGCCATTTTCTATTAAGACCATAGTTCATGCATGATCTTGCAAAATCAATTATGGATTGATCCAAGTTATACATTGAAAGAGCTACACCTGGACCAGGAAATTTAAAAACTTCAAACTCTTTTTTGTCTTTTCCGTCTTCAGAAGTCCATTTTATTTCTAATTTCCCCTTTCCTGGCACCTGAAAATCTGTTGCTCTATATTGATCTCCAAATGCGTGTCTTCCAATACAAATTGGATTTTCCCAACTTGGAACTAGCTTTGGAATATTTTTACATAATATAGGTTCTCTAAAAACAGTTCCTCCTAAAATATTTCTTATTGTTCCATTTGGAGATCTCCACATCTTCTTCAAATTAAATTCTTTAACCCTTGCTTCATCTGGTGTAATTGTTGCACATTTAATCCCTACACCATATTTTTTAATTGCGTGTGCACAGTCGACAGTAATTTTATCAGAAGTATTATCTCTACTTTTAATCCCTAAGTCGTAATATTTTATATCTAACTCTAAATAAGGAAGGATAAGCTTATTTTTTATGAAATCCCAAATTACCCTAGTCATTTCATCCCCATCTAGCTCAACAATTGGGTTTTTAACCTTAATTTTGCTCATATTAGAGTATATATCTTAATAATTGAATTTTGGAGTTTAATATACATATTAGGACCATATTACCAAATATATAATTATGATAGACAAAGTATTTCCACCAATTCATAACGAAGGCTATAAATTTTTAGTAATTTTTACAGTTGCTACAATAATTTTATACTTAATTAGCAGCTTTCTAGGATTAATTGGATTAGTTCTCACAATTTGGTGTTACTATTTTTTTAGAGATCCAGAAAGATATTCAATAAATGATGATGATTATTTAGTAAGTCCTGCCGACGGTTTAGTTTTACAAGTTCAAGAATGTGATGGCCCGAAAGAACTTAATTTAGAAAATAAAAAATTCACCAAAGTCAGTATTTTTATGAATGTTTTCGATTGCCATGTAAATAGATCACCTTGTGCAGGAAAAGTTTCAGAAATCTTGTATAAACCTGGGAAGTTTTTAAATGCTTCTCTTGATAAGGCTAGTGAAGATAACGAGAGAAATTACTACAAAATTACCAATTCACAAGGTGAAGATGTAATTGTTGTTCAAATCGCTGGTTTAATAGCTAGAAGAATTGTAACAGAAACTACAGAAAACTCTGAACTTGCTCAAGGAGAAAGAATAGGAATGATTAGATTTGGAAGTAGGGCAGACTTATATTTTGAAAACTATAAACCCTTAGCAAAAGTCAATCAGAAAACTATAGCTGGAGAATCGCTTATAGCTAAGAGATAAATGAACGAACCAAGAAAAAAATTCAAAATTGTAACAGATAAAAGTGCAAGGGTAATATTACCCAATACATTAACCTTGATTGGAGTATGTATTGGATTGACTTCAATAAATTTTGCACTCAATCAAAACTTTAAACTTGCAATTGTAGCTATTGTATGTGCAGCGATTATAGATGGATTAGATGGAAGAATTGCAAGGTTAATAAAAGGAACATCTAAAGTTGGTAAGGAGCTAGACTCCTTAACAGATATTATTAGCTTTGGTGTGGCACCAGCATTTATAATGTATTTTTGGACCTTAAATTCTTTAGGAAAAATTGGATGGTTGATTTCATTAATTTATGTTGTCTGCGTTGCTCTTAGATTAGCCAGGTTTAATATTAATACAAGTGGAGAAGCTTCATGGAAAGATAATTTTTTCGAAGGTGTACCATCTCCCGCAGGTGGAATACTAGTATTAAGTCCACTTGTTTATGAGCAAAGTGGCTTAAGCATTTTCAATTTTGACTTAAAAATAATTACCCCAATTCTTTTCATAGCTGTATCTATTTTACTTATAAGTAAAATACCCACCTATTCATTTAAAAAAATTGTTGTACCTAGAAGTATTACAATCTTTTTACTATTGGGAATAGTTTTGCTTTTCGGACTTTTATTAATATTTCCTTTCAATGTAATTGTATTAGGATCTGCTATTTATCTTTTAGGAATTCCATTAAGTATTTTTCATTACTTTAAATTGAAAAAGGGTTCATTAGTTAAAAACTTATTAACCGAAGATGAGCCTGAAGACGTGTTATAAATGAAAAAAAATGTAATAGTTTCACTTGCTGACTCTAATTATTTTAATTTATTAAATGAATTAATAGATTCAATCAAACATTTTGATAAAAATAATACTACAGCAATATGTATTTTAGATGCTGGATTAGAAAAAGAGCAAGTAAACAAACTTAAAAGCAAAGTAGATGAAATTAAAAGTGCTGAATGGGATATTCAAGTCTCTTCAATAAAAGTAAAAGGTAAAGAATGGTTAAAGAGCCAAGTTTCTAGAGCCTTTTTACCTAAATACTTCCCTAATTATAATAAATACCTTTGGATTGATTGTGATGCATGGGTGAATGATTGGAGCTCAATAGAGTTGTATTTTAAAGCTTGCGAAAATGGCAAGCTAGGAATTACCCAAACACTTGGCCCAGGTTATCGTATAATGTCTAAAGTAAACTGGCTGTTTGGTAAAATAGCAATAATCAAATCACAAAATTTTAAACATGCTATCAGTTCTAAAATAGGAATGGAAAAAGCAAGAAAACTTGCATTTGCACCACACGTTAATATAGGAGTTTTTTCATTAGAGAAAAATTCAAACTGTTGGGATGTTTGGCAAAAAAATTTAGAGACAACATTAAAATCTGGAAAAATATTTGGCTCAGAAGGTTTAGCAATTAATATGAGTATTTACATAGATAATGTTGAAACAGAATTTCTGCCATTAAACTGTAATTGGATTGCAAGCAACCTTCTACCTAAATTTGATGTAGGTAGAAACACATTTGTAGAACCTTTTCTACCAAATAGCAAAATTGGAATAATGCATCTTGCAGCAGGTATTTGGGATAACAAAAAAGACATGAGAATTGATAGTTCAGTAAAAATTCAAATTCAAACTTTAGAAAATGAAACTATTTTAAAAAGCTTAAGGTTTGGTCATTAATTGAAAAAAAATAAAATTTCAAAAAATTGGATTAATAAACAGCGTAGAGATATCTATGTACGAAAATCTAAAATAGAAGGTTATCGTTCAAGAGCAATTTATAAACTAAAAGAAATTGACGAAAAATTTAAAATATTAAAAGAAGTCTATACAGCCATAGATTTAGGAGCAGCGCCAGGAAGTTGGTCTCAATATCTTTCAAAAAATATCCAAAATGGAAAAATTTTAGCAATAGATTTGTTAGAATTTCAAGAGATCAATAAAGTTCACCAATTAATTGGTGATTTTTCTGAGAAAGTATATAAGCAAAAAATTAAGGAATATTTCAATAAAAAAGTAGACCTAATTGTTTCTGATATGGCAGTAAATACAACTGGAAACAAGAATCTTGACTCCATTGTAACTGGAGAGCTTTGTATGGATGCAATGAGTTTCGCAAAAAACTATTTAAATCAGAGGGGGAAATTTATTTCAAAGTTATTTATGGGGACAAGTTTTAATGAAATTATTTCTGAAGCTAAACATATATTTAAAGAAGTAAGAGTTTTTAAACCATCATCTAGCAGAAAAGACTCAAAAGAAAATTTTATAATTTGTAAAATTTTACGTTAAGTCCTCTTTTATTTTTTTAAGAATCGTATATATAGGATTATGGATCCTATTAAAGAAGCACTTACTTTTGATGATGTTACTCTAGCCCCAAGGTACTCAGAAGTCCTGCCATCGCAAGTTGACACATCTACTTACTTAAGAAACGATTATAAGATTAATATTCCTTTATTGTCCTCAGCAATGGATACTGTAACAGAATCTAAGATGGCCGTAGCTTTAGCTAAAGCAGGTGGAATAGGAGTAATACATAGAAATTTTACAATTGATAAACAGATTAAGGAAATTAGAAAAGTTAAATCAAAAAATCTTAAAGTTGGAGCTGCAGTTGGTGCTGGAGATTTAGAATCAAAAAGAGCTTTAGCAATAATTAAAGAAAAAATTGATTTGATTGTTGTAGATACTGCTCATGGACATACCAAAAAAGTTAAACAAATAATTAAAACAATTAAAAAATACAAACATAAAAAAACATTATTATGCGCAGGTAATATTGCTACTGCTGAAGCTGCAAACTTTTTGGCAAATCTTGGCGTAGATTTAATTAAAGTTGGGATCGGTCCAGGTTCAATTTGTACAACTCGACTTGTAGCAGGGATAGGTGTTCCTCAATTAAGTGCAATTATCAATGTGAAAAAAGGTTTAAAAAATAAAAAAGTAAAAATTATTGCTGATGGAGGTATAAAATTTTCAGGTGATATAGCTAAAGCACTAGCAGCTGGTGCTGATGCGGTAATGATCGGTTCACTTTTTGCTGGTACAAATGAGGCACCAGGGAAAATCCTTAAAAAAAATGGAAAAACTTATAAAGTTTTTAGAGGCATGGGATCAATAGGAGCAATGAACAAGGGTTCTGCTGATAGATATTTTCAATTAAAGCAAAAAGATAAATCTAAATATGTACCAGAAGGGGTTGAGGGTTTTGTTAAATATAAAGGTCCAGTAGATAAAATAATTTTTAAATTAATTGGAGGACTAAAATCTTCAATGGGATATCTTGGATCTAAAAAAGTTTTAAACTTAAGAAATAAACCTAAATTTGTAAAAATTACAAAGGCAGGATTTTATGAAAGTATGGTACATAATATAGATGAAATTAAAAAAGATGAAAAATATTAGTTCAAAAATATTTAGTCTATTGATAACGATTATCGCTATTTTTTTTATAAGTAATCATTCTTTGTCTGAAAATTTTTTTAATGAAGCAAAACAGAAATTTGATCAAAAAAAATATGAAGATTCTAAATTTTTATTTCAAAGAAATATTGTTTTTAATCCAAAAAATGCAGAATCTTATTTATTTTTAGCAAAAATTTATAAAAATGAAGAAAATGAAAAAGAGGAAATTAAGAATTTACATACTACTTTATTATTAGATCCTAAAAATGAGGAAGCAATGCATCTATTAATTAACTATGAGCTTAAAAAATCAAATTATTCTAAAGTTAAAGAACTTAAAGAAAATTTTTCCTCAATTTGTAAAAATCTTTGTAAAAAATTAGAAATTATTGAAAAATCTTTAGCAGACATTGAACCAAAAAATGGATCTTAACAATAATTTAAATAAGATTGTAATTATTGATTTTGGTTCACAATTCACACAACTTATAGCTAGAAGAATCAGAGAACTTGGTGTTTATTCTGAGATAATTAGCCATAAAAAAATGAATTCGAAACTGAATAAATCTAAAATAAGTGGAATAATTTTATCTGGTGGTCCATTAAATGTTTATCAATCTAAAAAAGTAAAGTTCAGAAAAGAATTATTTGAATGGAGTATTCCAATATTAGGAATCTGTTTTGGTCATCAAGTAATATCTAAAGAGCTAGGTGGGAAAGTCAAAAAAGCAAAACACAGAGAATTTGGTTTAGCAAAACTAAAGAGAATAAATAAAAGTAAGCTGACCCAAAACTTTTTCAATCAAAACGGTTTAAACAAAGTTTGGATGAGCCATGCAGATGAAGTAACAAAGTTAGCAAAAGGGTTTAAAGTTATCGCAAAAACTGAAACCTCAAAATTTTCAATTATTGAAAATTCTACTAAAAAACTTTATGGGATACAATTTCATCCAGAAGTAACCCATACAGAAAGAGGGAAAATAATATTAAAAAACTTTATTTTTAAAATCTGTAAAACAAAAAAAAACTGGTCTTCTAAAAATCAAAAAAAAATCCTTGTAGAAGATGTGAAAAGAATTGTGAGTAATTCCAAAGTAATATGTGCTCTTTCAGGAGGCGTTGATAGTAGCGTTGTTGCAAAGTTGATTCATAATGCAATAGGAAAAAAATTGACGTGTATTTTTGTAAATACTGGTTTATTAAGAAAGAACGAGGAAATCCAAGTCGTTAAAACTTTTAGACGTAAATTTAAGATAAATCTTATTTATGTAGATGCTAAAAATCTTTTTTTAAAGAAACTAAGTAAAGTTTCTGATCCCGAAAAGAAAAGAAAAATAATTGGAAATTTATTTATTAAAATATTTGAGAGATATGCAAAAAAAATTAAAAACGTTAAATATTTAGCACAGGGGACATTATACCCAGATTTAATTGAAAGTAAGTCAGTAACAGGAAGCCAAACATCTAAAATCAAATCTCACCATAATGTTGGGGGCCTGCCAAAAAAAATGAAATTAAAATTAGTTGAGCCACTGAAACTACTATTTAAAGACGAAGTTAGAAAATTAGGACTAGAGCTTAAATTGTCAAAAGAAATTGTATTGAGGCATCCTTTTCCAGGACCAGGATTAGCAATCCGTATGCCTGGGGAAATAACGAAAGATAAAATCAGGATTTTGAAGGATGCCGATGATATTTTTATAAACTCACTAAAAAATTTCAAATTATATGACAAGATATGGCAAGCCTACGCTGCTTTGTTGCCAGTCAAGACTGTTGGAGTTATGGGAGATAATAGAACTTATGAATATATGTGCTTGTTAAGAGCAATTACTTCAGAAGATGGTATGACTGCTGATACCTTTGATTTTAACAAAGAATTTATGCAGATTGTTTCAAATAAAATAATAAATGATATTAAAGGTATAAATAGAGTTGTTTATGACATAACATCTAAACCACCAAGCACCATAGAATTGGAGTGATGAATAATAAAATAAAAAAAATTATTAACAAAAAAAATAAATCTAAGATCGTGTGTCTTACCGCTTACTCTAAAAATATTGCGGAAATAGTTGATAATCATGCAGATATTATTCTGGTTGGCGACTCTTTAGGATCGGTGCTTTACAATTATAGTACAACTAGGAAAGTTAATCTTAAAATGATGGTAGAGCATACAAAAAGTGTAAGGATGGGTGTAAAAAAAAGTCTTCTCGTAATTGATATGCCATATAATACATATAGAAATAAATCTGAGGCGCTCAAAAACTCAAAGCTTGCGATGAAACAAACAAAGTGCGACGCAGTTAAATTAGAAGGTGGAGTTAGAGTACAACATATAGTTCGTCACTTAGTAAAAAATAAAATTCCTGTAATGGGCCACATTGGGCTAACACCGCAGACTATTAAAGGTAAATTTAAATCAGTAGGTAAAACTGAAAAAGAGAGAAATAAACTATTTGAGGATGCTAAAGCTTTGGAGAATAGTGGAGTGTTTGGAATAGTTTTAGAATGTACTTATAGTGATATTTCAAAAAAAATTTCTAAATTATTAAAAATTCCAACTATAGGTATCGGAGCTTCTGTTCATTGTGATGGTCAGGTCTTAGTAACAGATGATATTTTAGGTTTAACAGATGCCAAAATTAAGTTTGTTAAAAAATATGTAAATATAAAAAAAATTATTAATTCAGCAGTGTCAAAATTTAAATCTGATGTTAAATCAAAAAAATATCCTACAAAAAAATATTCTTATTAGAAATATTTTTTAAAGTTTTCGTTGATTGATAATATTTCTAAATCCACTAATCCACCTATAACAAGTTGAAGGGCAACTAACAAAATAAAACCTAACCCCACGTAAGCAATCCATAAATGTTTTTGAATATAATTAGCAAGAACGGTAGCAAGAGCACCAGTTAAGATTACAGATAAAACTAATCCAAATATCATAAAGCCAAAATGCCCTTTTGATGCACCAACCACACCAATAACGTTATCAAAACTAATTGTTATATCTGCGAATAAAACTTTATATACGCTTTGAATATAAGACGGTTCTTTCGACTTTTTTGTAGGCGACTTAACTTTTTTTATTTCAAATAAGTCTTTTTTAAGATCATAAACAATCCAAATTAACAATAAACCACCGAGAATTTTAATAAAATAAAATTTAAATAAATATGTAGCGAATAAAGCAAAAACTACTTTGAATACTAATGCTCCAGCAACACCCCAAAGTATTATTTGTCTTCTGTTTTTAGGTACAAAGTTAGCAGCAATTAATCCTATAATTATTGCATTATCCGCAGCTAAAATTATATCAATAAAGATAATTTGTGTTAATATTACAATTTCTTCTATCAAGGTGATCTATATTTAAAAAAATTAGTTTTTCAGTCTTTAGCTGAAAAATTTACTAATACTTTGAAATTCTTTTTCCGTCAATTATTTCTTTGAGTTGATCATATTCTTTGCAATTACAGCTTTGTAAAATAGTTAATTGCTTAATTGCCTTATCTTTCCTGTTTGTATTTAGATAAAGTTCACCTAGATATTGGTTTATCCTTGTATGATTTGGCTTAATTTTTAAACCAGATAAATAATATCTTTCAGCTTCAGTATAATTTCCCAGTTTTCGACTAGTAAATCCTAAATAATTAAGCGTATCTGCATTGTTCGGATTTTCTTTATTAGATTCTAGAAATAACTTAAAAGCTTTCTTATATTTCTTTTCTGCTTTTGCTAAATTTTTTTCTGCCTTGGTTGTGTTGCCTTTTTTTAAAAACTTGTCTGCTTTTTTTTCCCAATACTTGCCTGACAAGACTAGTTTATGACCTTTATCATATTTAGAAATTTTTCCCTCATTTCCACCATCTGGTTGTTCTCCTCCAGCAGAAAAAGCCGATACAGTTGATAGTAAAAAGATAGCAATTAGAATACTTATTTTTTTGAGCATGGTGGCAATATAGGAATTAAAGTTTTTTTAACAACCATCAATTTAATTAGTGGACAATTTAACACTTTATTTTATCAATTTATTTGCATTTTTAAATTTTCATATTCTTCACATCCACAATTTTTAAGAGAATTAAGTATTTCATTGACGTCACCTATTCTATTTTGGTTTTTGTAAAAAACTCCCAAATTGTACTTAATACTATTATGCTGGTCATTTAACTCTAAACCTAAAAGATAGTAAATTTCAGCATTTTCATTAAATCCTAATTTTGCACTGCATAAACCTAAATAATTTAGTATATCGGGATTTGCAGGGTCCTCAGCATTAGCTTCTAATAAAAAATCTAAAGCTTTTTCAAATTTAATTTTAGCCTTTTTAAATTTACCTTTTTTTTCAGTTTTTAGTGCTCTTTCTAACTCTTTATAACCTAGTTTGTAAGGTCCTGCTGGGAGAGGTCCTTCTCTACCTAAGTTTTCTTCTTTTCCTTCGTATCCATAAGCTTTGAATAATATTGAGATTAAAAAAAACAATAAAAGTATGAAACTAAAATTTTTCATTAAGTAAATTTTTTCATTTTATTAAGAGGTATTAAATTAAAATTATTTTTAAAAAGTTCTTCTTTAATTACTTTTGCTGTATTTAAAGAGTTTTCGTTATCTCCATGAATACACACAGAATCAATTTCACAAGGAATTTGTTTACCCGAGTAACAATTTATGGCCTGATTTTTGACCATAGATAAAATGTGTTTTTTAGCTATGTTAGGATTTGTTATTAATGCATTTGGTTTCGTTCTAGAAACTAAATTACCATCATCTTCGTAATTTCTGTCAGCAAAAATCTCACAAGCAATTCTCATATTTATTTTTTTTGCCGCCGTTTCCATTTTTGACCCTGTTGGAACAAGATATATTAATTCTTTGTTTAGTTTGTAAATTATATTAGCAAGTATGGATGCTAAATTAATATCCTCGCATGCCATATTATTTAACGCTCCATGCGGCTTGATATGTGTTACGTTTTCATTATACTTCTCGGCTATACTTTGAAGAATTTCATATTGGTCTTTAATAAGTTTTTCAATTTCTTTCTCAGAAATATCAAGTCTTTTTCTACCAAAATTTTCAGGATCATTAAAAGATGGATGAGCACCAATACTTACTCCGTTTTTCTTGGAAATTAAAATTGTACTATCCATAGTTTCATAATCACCAGCATGATAGCCACACGCAATGTTAGCTGAATTGACAATTTCTAACAATTTTGGATCGTTAATATTTGAATGATGTTTGGATTTTTCTCCTAAATCACAATTAATATTAATTTCCATACTATCCATTGTTAAAGTATAACATGTCATGATAAAAAATATATCAAATCTTGGCGATGCAGCGCTATATTGTGATTTTGGAAATGATGTAAATCAAAAGACAAATACTAAAGTAATAAGATATTTTGAAAATATAAAATATCAAAAAATAAAAGGAATAAATAATTTAATACCCTCTTACAATAAACTTATAATATCATTTGATTTAAATGTAATAAATTTTGTAGAACTTAAAAAAAAAATAGAAGACATTAATATTTCTGAAAAAGATATTAAACAGAATCACAAAATAATTAAAATTCCAACTTGTTGCGATGATGAATATGCTTTAGATATTGAGAGACTTTCATCAAAATTAAAATTAACAAAAAAAGAAATTTTAGAAAAATATTTAAATAAAAAGTATTTTTGTTACATGACTGGCTTTATCGCTGGAATGCCTTTCTTAGGAGATATTGATAAAAAAATTAGACTAGAAAGACTAGAAACACCAAGAGTAAAAGTACCAAAAGGAGCCGTTGGCATTACAGAACAGTTTACAAACATCTACACTTTTGAAAGTCCGGGTGGCTGGAATATTTTAGGAAGTACCCCAATTAAAATTTTTAATCAAAAAAATGAGAAACAACCAATATTAATCAATCCCGGAGATACGGTGTTATTTTACGAAATTAACAAAAAAGAATACATCAAGCTTAATGAAAATTAATAAAATTAAAGTCTTAAGAGAGGGAATAAATTCAACCTTTCAAGATTTAGGAAGGAATAATTTTTACCATATAGGCTTACCTTTTAGTGGTGCAATGGATAAAAGAAATTATTTAATAGCAAATCAATTGGTTGGAAATAAACATAATGAAGCTGTTATTGAATTTGCATATCAAGGACCACTTATAAAAATCGAGGTTGGTAATATAAATTTTGCTATATCGGGTGATATTAAATTTAATATAAAAAAAAATGGTAAATTAATAATTGGTGATTGCTATAAAAATTATAATTTATCAAAAAATGACGAGGTAGATATTGTATCAACTAATAATTCAGTTTATGGATATTTTGCAGTCAGTGGTGGTTTTGACCTTAAAAAAAATTTTGGAAGCTTTTCTACCCATGTAAGATCAAACGTTGGTGCAAACAATGGAAATAAGATTCAAAAAAATGAACAATTTTTTATTAAAGATTTTAAAGAAAACTATTCCAATAAAAGTCTAAAATATATGAATTCAAAAATTGAATATATAAGAATATTGAAAGGAACTAATTTCGATTATTTTTTTGAACAATCAATAAAAGAATTTACCTCTAAAGAATTTTTAGTCACTAAACTTTCCGATCGTATGGGCATGAGACTTCAAGGGCCTAAAATAACAAATTTAAAAGAAACAAACATTAGATCAGAAGGTCTAATTAAAGGTGTAATCCAAGTTCCAGCAGATGGTAATCCAATTATCATGTTGTCTGACCACGGAACTATTGGAGGATACCCGAAAATTGGTGTAGTTGTAAGTGCTGATTATGATAGATTGGTACAAATACCTTCGGGAAAAAAAATTAAATTTAAATTTATTGAATTAAAGGAAGCAGAAAAACTCTATAAATTATATCAAATGGAAACTGAAAATCTTTTAAGTCAAATTTAATGAATATTATATCCAAATTACCTGGTCCAATTTTGGTTTTTCTTGGAGCTTTAAGTCTCAGTTTTGGAGGGCTTATTGTTAAATCATTTCAAGGTGCAAATTTGTGGCAAATTTTGTTTTGGAGATCAATTTTTTTTATATTAGTTGTTAGTATTTTTTTAATACTGAAATATAGAAAAAAAGTTTTTACTGCTTTTGTTATTTCTGGAATTCCAGGATTAATAGGTGGATTAATATTATCTACTGGTTTTTGTGGATATGTTTTTGCGATGTATAATACCACCGTTGCAAACACAAATTTTATAATCCAAACTCAAACAATATTTTTGGCAATATTTGGGTATTTATTTCTTAAGGAAAAAGTTTCAAAATTAACTTTAGTTTCAATTATTTTGGCAATTTCAGGAATAATTTTAATGGTTGGAACTTCTTTATCCCCAGGCCAAATGTCAGGCAATATTGCAGCTTTTATTATGCCAGTATCATTTGCAATTTTAATTTTAATTGTAAGAAAATATCCTTCTGTTGATATGGTGCCACTACAATTGATTGCAGGCATATTTGCAATGCTGGTTGGTTATTTTGTGGCTGGAAAAATTATGATTTCTTTTTATGATATTTTTCTAGGATTTCTAGCAGGATTTTTTCAATTAGGTTTTGGTTTTATTTTAATTACTATTGGAGCAAGACGAACCCCATCAGCATTAGTGGGAGTCATAATGTTAACAGAAGCCGTTCTAGGGCCCATGTGGGCATGGATCTTTATTAATGAGAAACCTCCTTTAATGGTCGTCATTGGAGGAAGTGTTGTAATTATAGCTGTTCTGCTTCAATTTTTACCACTTTTAAAAAAAAATAAGGCTTCATTACAATCTTAAAAGGCTATCATTTTACTAAATTTATGCTATAAGAACCTCACGGGAGAGACCACATTAATGTGGCGCCGAAGGAGCAACCACCCCGGAAACTCTCAGGCAAAAGGACCGTAAATATTAACTCTGGAAAGAGAAAAATTCTCGCCGAAGGAGCAAATCTCTCAGGCACATAGACAGAGGGGGCAAAGAGTTAATATTTTATGAAAAAAACGCCTCTGTACAATCTTCATCAAAAGCATGGTGCAAAATTTGTGCAATTTGCTGGTTATGAAATGCCGATTCAATATGAAACTGGCATAGTAAAAGAACATATAACTACCAGAAATAATTCAGGAATATTTGATGTATCTCACATGGGTCAGTTATTTTTAAAAGGCGGAGATGAACTAACAAACGATTTACAGAAAATATTCCCAATTGATTTAGCAAAAATTTCAATAAACCAAAGCAAGTATTCTTTTTTGATGAAAGAAAATGGTGGAATATATGATGATCTTATAATTACAAAATTAAAAGATGGTTACATGATAATATTAAATGCTGCTTGTAAAGATGCAGATCTAAATATTTTAAAAAGTAAAATTGGTGAAAAATATCAAATTAATTTATCAGATAACTTATCTTTAATAGCAATACAAGGACCTAAAGCAAAAGATGTTCTAGATTCACTTGTACCAGGTGTTACTAAACTTAAATTTATGAATGGTAATCAATTTAAGTACAAAGACTTAGACATCTATATAACTAGATCTGGCTATACTGGTGAAGATGGTTTCGAAATTTCGATTAACAATAAAATTGTGGAAAGTTTTGTAGAAAAACTTATTGAAAAAGGTTCTACAATGATTGGCTTAGGAGCTAGAGATACTTTAAGATTAGAAGCTGGACTTTGTTTATATGGTCATGATCTAGATGAGAATACTAGTCCAATAGAGGCAAATCTAAAATGGGCAATCTCAAAAAGCAAAATTAATGAAAAGTTTCCAGGTTCAGAATTTATTAAGAAACAATATAACGAAGGTGTTTCAAAACTTAGAGTTGGAATAAAACCTGAAACAAAAGTGATAGCAAGAGAGTCTACAAAAATATTTGACGATAAAGATAATGAAATTGGAAAAATAACAAGTGGAACTTTTGGACCAAGCGTTAATGGTCCTATAGCAATGGGATACATTCATAACGATTATTCAAAAAAAAATACAAAAATCTTTTTAGAAGTAAGAGGAAAAAGGGTACCAGCAAGTATTTGTGAAATGCCTTTTTATAAAAAAAACTATGTTAGAGAAGGAGGAGACAATGTCAGAAATTAAATTTTCAAAAGAACATGAATGGATAACAGTTGATGGTGAGGTAGCAACTATTGGTATAACCAAACACGCAACAGAGCTTTTAGGCGATATTGTTTTTGCTGAATTGCCAGAGAAAGGTTCTAATGTGAATAAAGATGCTACGGCAGGCGTAGTCGAGTCGACTAAAGCTGCTAGTGATGTTTATACACCTATTTCTGGTGAAGTTGTCGATACAAATCAATCGATCGTAGATGATCCATCTAAAATTAATTCTGATCCTGAAGGGGATGGATGGTTTTTTAAACTTAAAATTAAAGATCCAGCTGAAATGAATACTTTAATGAATAGGGATGAATATGACAAATTTGCAAAGGAGAGTGCAAGTTAATGTTACATAATTCTGAAAAAGATTTTATCAAAAGACATATTGGACCATCTAAGAAAGATGAAAAAGATATGTTAGGACAGCTCGGTTATCAAAATATTAATGAATTAATTAGTCAAACTGTACCAGAAAAAATATTGTTTAAAGGAGAACTAAATATTGGTCAACCCAACTCTGAATATGAGGCACTAAGAATATTAAAAGGTTTATCGAGAAAAAATCAAATTTACTCAAATTTTATTGGTATGGGTTATTATGGAACATATACCCCAAACGTAATTATAAGAAACATATTGGAAAATCCTGGCTGGTATACTTCTTACACTCCTTATCAACCTGAAGTCGCTCAGGGAAGATTGGAAATGTTACTAAACTTTCAACAAATGATAATTGACTTTACTGGGATGGATATCGCAAATGCGTCCTTGTTAGATGAGGGGACAGCCGCTGCTGAAGCTATGGGTCTCAGTCACAGACTTAATAAAAAAGATAGTGATCTTGTTTTTATTTCTAAAGATTGTCACCCTCAGACAATAGAGGTAGTAAAAACAAGAGCAGAACCTTTGGGGCTTAAAGTTTTAATTGGAGACGATGAAGAGCTAAACAATATAAAAAATGATATTGTATGTGGTATCCTTCAATATCCTGGAACCTTGGGTGATATAAAAGATCCAAGTGAAAATATTAGTAAAATTAGAAAAAGAAATGGAAAAGCTATACTTGCTTGTGATTTATTATCTTTAGCAAAATTAAAAACGCCAGCAGAACTTGGCGCCGATATTGCTATAGGTAGTTCACAAAGATTTGGAATTCCTTTAGGTTATGGAGGTCCACACGCAGCATTTTTTGCAACTAAAGATGAATTTAAGAGATCTATGCCAGGAAGAATTATTGGAGTTTCGGTAGATAGACATGGAAATAAAGCTTATAGACTCGCACTACAAACTAGAGAACAACATATAAGAAGAGATAAGGCGACGAGTAATATTTGTACTGCTCAAGCACTGCTTGCAATTGTTTCTGCAGCATATGCAATTTATCATGGACCTAAAGGAATTAGGACGATATCAGAAAGAGTTTCTCAACTTGCTAAAAATTTTGCCGATAAACTAAAACAGTCAGGTTACGAACTTTATTCAGACTATTTCTTTGATACTGTAACGGTGTTAACAAAGGATAAAACTGAACAAATATTTCAAAATGCTTTATCTCAAAAAGTAAATATCAGAAAAGTAAATTCTGAAATGTTAGCAGTGTCTTTTGATGAAAAGAAAAATGTTTACAGAGCAAATCAACTTCTAAAAATATTTAATTGTGCTGAAGCAATAAAAGAAAATCCAACGGAAAGTTTACCCAATCTTCCAAAAAATCTACTTAGAACTTCTAATTATTTAGAACACAAAGTATTTAACAGTTATCACTCAGAAACAGAAATGATTAGGTATTTAAAAAGACTTGAGGATAAAGATATAGCTCTTAATAGAACAATGATTGCGTTGGGTTCATGTACAATGAAACTAAATGCTGTTGCAGAAATGATACCTATAAGTTGGAGAGAATTCTCAGAACCACATCCTTTCGCTCCAATAGAGCAAATGGAAGGTTTTAGAACTTTATTTACTGATTTGAAAAATTGGTTGAGATCAGTGACTGGATTTTCTGGAGTTTCTTTGCAACCCAATGCAGGTGCCCAAGGAGAATATGCTGGTCTTATGGTGATTAGAAAATATCATATGGAGAGAGGTGAAAAAAATAGAAATGTATGCTTAATCCCTAGTTCGGCACATGGTACAAACCCTGCAAGTGCTCAAATGGCAGGAATGAAAGTTGTCGTCGTTAATTGTGATAAAGATGGAAATGTCGACTACGAAGATCTTAAAAAGAAAGTCGAACAGAATTCAGAAAATCTTGGTGCTTTAATGGTTACTTATCCGTCAACGCATGGAGTTTTTGAGGAAAGAATATCTGACATATGCGAATTAATCCATAAGCATGGAGGCCAAGTTTATATGGATGGCGCAAACCTTAACGCTTTAGTTGGTATTGCTAAACCTGGTAACTTTGGACCAGATGTTTGTCACATAAACTTACATAAAACATTCTGTATTCCACATGGTGGTGGTGGTCCAGGCATGGGACCAATAGCATGTAAAAGACATTTGGAAATATATTTGCCAACACATCCAGTAATAAAAGATTGTGGTCCAGCTACAGGTATCGGGCCCATATCTGCAGCCCCTTGGGGAAGTTCAAGTATTTTATCAATTTCTTGGATGTATATAAAAATGATGGGTTCAGAAGGTCTTAAACTTGCATCACAAATAGCAATTTTAAATGCTAACTACATAGCTCACAAGTTAAAGGACCACTATCCAATATTATATAAAGGTGCAAATGGAAACGTAGCTCATGAGTGTATAATTGATATCAGATCTATAAAAAATGATACAGGAATAACAGAAGAAGATATCGCTAAGAGATTAATAGATTTTGGTTTTCATGCTCCGACAATGTCTTGGCCAGTGCCAGGAACCATGATGATAGAACCGACTGAAAGTGAAAGTTTAAATGAAATTAATAGATTTTGTGACACTTTAATTAAAATTAAAAAAGAAATTGATAAAATAAAAAATGGAGAATTTGATAAAATTGATAATCCAATTAAAAATGCTCCACATACTGATCTAGAATTAGCATCAAATGAATGGAAACATAAATATTCTAGAGAAGATGCAGCATATCCTTCAAAATTTTTAAAATCTAATAAGTTTTGGCCACCAGTTTCTAGAGTCGATAATGTTTATGGTGACAAAAATCTTTTTTGTACTTGTCCAAGCATGGATGAATTCAAAGAAGACGCAGCTTAAATTTTAATGAAAATTGCAGTGATTGGTTCAGGTATTTCTGGCTTAAGCTCTGCATATTATTTATCAAAAAAACACAAGGTCGATTTATTTGAAAAAGAAGATCACTTCGGTGGACATGCGCATACTATTGACATTGATTATGATAAAGACAGCAAAAAAAATTTGCCAATTGATGTTGGATTTATTGTTTTTAATTATAAAACGTACCCAAATCTCATAAATTTTTTTAGTGAAAATAATATTGAAATAGAAAAAAGCGACATGAGCTTTTCTGTTTCGGTAAAAGGTAAAGATATAGAATATTGTGGAAAGGGACTAAATGGTATTTTTATAAATCGCAAGAATATTTTTAATCTTAAGTTTTTAAAAATGTTTTTCGAAATAATACAATTTTATAATCAATGTGAAAAGCTCAATGAATTAAACGATGAATTAACTTTAAACAGTTTTCTTAAAAATAAAAGATTATCTCAATATTTTATTAACTTTCATATTTTACCTATGGTTTCTGCTATTTGGTCTATGCCACCTTATGAAGCAGGTCAAATGCCTTTAAAATTTTTTATTAAATTTTTCCAAAATCATGGACTTTTTAAATTTAAAGAAAGACCTCAATGGTACACAGTCAAAAATAGAAGCAGAACTTATGTAAATAAAATTCTAGAAAAAATCAGTGGAGAGTATTTTAAAAATTATAATATTAATAAAGTTGAAAGAAAAACAGATGGTGTGAGAGTATTTTATGGAGAAGACAATGAATTTTTTGATTATGACAAAGTAGTATTTGCAACGCATGCGGATCAAACTATTTCTATAATTAAAAATCCCACTGACGATGAAAAAAATTTACTAACTAAATTTAATTATAAAAAAAATATTGCATTGATTCATACTGATGAAAAAGCTATGCCGTTAAATAAAAAAGCATGGTCATCTTGGAACTCTTCAATTAATTCAAATAATTTAAAAGAAAGCTCTATTACTTATTGGTTAAATTTATTACAGAATTTAAATATCGGAAAAAATATATTTTTAACGCTTAATCCTTTTTTTCAAGTGGATAAAGATAAAATAATTAAAAAAATTGAATTTACTCATCCTTATTATAACCAGGAAGCTTTGAGTTTTCAAAAAAATTTAAGTAATATTCAAAATAAAAAAAATATTTTGTTTTGCGGAAGTTATTTCGGTTATGGTTTTCATGAAGATGGAATAAAATCGTCAATTGATATGCTTAAATTTTTAGATGATTGAAGATTCTTATATTTACAATGGTAGGGTAATTCACAAAAGATTTAAACCAAAAGAACATACTTTTAGTTACAAAGTATTTTCTTTATTTTTGGATTTAGATGAGATCAACAAAATTGAGAAGGAAATACCTTTTTTTTCATATAATAAATTTAATCTAATAAGCTTCCATGACAAAGATCATGGTGATAGGAATAATAATTCTTTAAAAGAATGGGTAATAAGAAATTTAAAAAACATAAATATTAACGAAAAAAATATTAAAATTAAAATTCTATGTTATCCAAGAATTTTTGGATATGTTTTTAATCCATTAAGCATATTTTTTGTTTATAATTCAAAATCGTCACTAATAGCAATACTTTACGAAGTAAAAAATACATTTGGGGAACAACACACATATGTATTTAAAACAAATCAAGAAACAAAAAACATCAAAAATGATTGTGTAAAAAAATTTTATGTTTCTCCATTCATGGATTTAGATTCAAAGTATTTTTTTAGAATTGTGAATCCTGGTGAAAGTTTATCTGTTATAATTGATCAAATAGACAAAGACGGAAAATTACTATTCGCATCTCAAGACGGTAGAAGAACAAACCTTAATACTAAAAACCTTATATTTTCTTATTTAAAACACCCTTTAATGACATTTAAAATAATATCAGCGATACATTTTGAGGCATTAAGGTTATGGCTAAAAGGAATTAAACTGGTGCCTAAGAAAATAAAAATTAAAAATAACATAAGTATTGAAAAAAAATGAAATTAGTCTCTGTTGCGGATAGAATAGTATTTTCATCTATTAAGAATTTTGAATATGGGCAAATAAATTTAAAAAATTACGATGGCAAAGAATACATATTGGGAAACGAAAAATCTCCTCTTAAAGCAAATTTAATAATAAATAAACCTGGATTAACATTAAATATTCTAAACAAAGGCAGTATTGGTTTAGCCGAATCTTATATGCGTGGAGAATTTGAAACTGATAACTTGACAAATCTAATAGAAATTACTGCTAAAAATATCAAAAAGGTGCATAAATTTTCTGGAGTTTTAGATCTACCATTAATAAATTTTTTTAAATATTTCTTTATTAAGAATACAAAAAAAAGAAGTAAAGAAAATATTTCTAAACATTATGATCTTGGAAACGAATTTTTTTCAATGTGGTTAGATAAAACTTTAACTTACTCAAGTGCAATATTTGATAAAGATAAAACCGATCTAGAGGCGGCACAAATTAATAAATATAAAAAACTATCGTTTTTAGTTAAACCCAAAACTGGTGATAGGATGTTAGAGATTGGATGTGGCTGGGGAGGTTTTGCAGAGTATGTGGGAAAAAATTATGACATAAAGTTAGATTGCATAACAATATCTCAAAAACAGTATGAATATGCAAAGGAAAGAATATTTAAAAATGGATTAAATGAAAAAGTAAATATAAAGATGCAAGATTACCGTGACGTCAATAATAAATATAACTCAATAGCTTCTATTGAAATGATAGAAGCCGTAGGTCAAAATTATTTAAAAAGTTTTTTTAATAAGATAAAACAAAACTTGGAACCAAACGGAAGTGCAGCTATACAAGCCATCACAATTGATGACAGTCTATATAATAGATATAAGACTAAACAAGATTTTATTCAAAAATACATTTTTCCAGGTGGATTTTTACCTTGTAAAAAAAGTTTAATAAAATACGCAAACGAAACAAATTTAAATTTTAATCAGTGCAACTCATACGGATTACATTATTCTAATACCTTAATGATGTGGAGAGATGAATTTTTAAAAAAATGGGATAATATTTCAAAACAAGGATTTGATGTAACTTTTAAAAGAATGTGGAATTTCTATTTATCTTATTGCGAAGCTGGATTTAAATCAAAAAATATCGATTTAATACAATTTTCACTACAGAATAAATAATTTATGAGAAAAATTAATTTATATAATAATTTTTTATTGCTAATTTTTTTTGTATTTATTACAAGTTGCTCTGGAAATAGTGCAATGAAACCTGAAGATTTCAAAGACCAAAAACCTAGACTTATAATTGAAGATTATTTGACAGGAAATGTTAAAGCATGGGGCATTCTTCAGAATAGATCAGGCAAAGTAACACGTCAATTTTCTGCTGATTTGGTTGGGAAATGGGATGGTAACCAACTTATTTTAGACGAAAAGTTCAATTGGACTGATGGAGAAGTTCAAACACGACAGTGGAAAATAAATAAAATTGATGATCATAATTATGAAGGAACAGCAAGTGATGTTGTTGGAAAAGCAAAAGGATATTCCTATGGTCCAGCATTTAAATTTGAATATGTTCTTCTAGTTCCTGTTAAAGGTAGAGAAATCAAAATTACTTTTGACGATTGGATATTTAAACAAGACGATAGAGTTGCGATTAATAGAGCTACAATGACAAAGTTTGGTATAAAAGTCGCTGAACTAACCGTTATGTTTGTTAAAGACTAACGTTTTTGATATTTTGTAAGCTTACCTAATAATTTAAGATATAACCAGTTTGGTAATATTTTAAGAAATTTTAAAATTAAAGTTAATTGTTTTGGAAAATGAATTTCAAATACGTTTGAATTTACTAGGCCATCATAAATTTTATCCGCAGCATATTCAGTTGTTTTTAGAAAAGGCATTTTGAAATCATTTTTATCAGTCATAGGTGTTTTAATAAAACCTGGAGATATTAATGAAACTCTTACTCCAAATCTTTTAAAATCAAAAAATAAACTTTCAGCTAAGTTATTTAATGCAGATTTGGATGGGCCGTAACCAGTGGAATTTGGCAAACCTCTATAACCAGCTATTGATGAAACAATTGAGATGTGACCTTTCCCTAAATCTTTAAAATATTTTTCTACAGATTTGATAGAGTTTAATGTGCCAAAAAAATTTACTTTCATTACATTTTCAATTTGTTCAACATCAATTTCTTTTTCCTTTTTTGGATCCCACGTTCCAGTTGAAAAAACACATAAATCAATTTTTCCTAGTTTGTTTTTAATTTCATCAAATACCTTTTGGCAATCACCTTTATTTGTTACGTCTAAAGGAAATGAAAAAACATTTTGATTTTGCTTTGATATTTCCTCAAGTAATTCAAGTCGTCTAGCAGAAATAGCAACATTCCAACCATTTTTAGAAAATTTTATTGCTATTGCTTTTCCAATGCCTGTACTAGCACCTGTAATCCAAATTACTTTATTGCTCATGATGAAATGATATATATATCATTATGTTTAAAAATAAATTTTTATCTTTTTTAATTTTCGGATTTGTCACGTTTTCTGCTTCATTTATTGGGAGTATAGCGACAATTACATCGAAAGAACCCTGGTATTCTTCCTTAAATAAGTCAGGTTTTAATCCTCCTGATTGGGTATTCGCTCCTGTTTGGACAACATTATATTTATTTATGACAATAGCAATTTGGTCCGCGTGGCATAAAAATTATAAAGATTTAAATATAATTTATATTTATTTGATGCATTTATTTTTTAATACAACTTGGAGTATTGTATTTTTTGTTTTTCATAATATTTTTGCCGCACTAATCAACCTTATAATAATAATAGGTTTTATTATCATTTTAATGATTAAGTTTAAAAAAATTAGTAATTTAAGTTTTATATTAATGATTCCATATTTACTTTGGTGCATTTATGCACTAACTCTTAATACTAGTTTATATATATTAAATTAATATGGATGATGTTGTTATAGTTGGTGGCGGTATAATTGGTGCTGCTACAGCGTATTTTTTATCTAAAGAGGGAAGAAAAGTTAAAGTAATTGAAAGAGATCCAACATATAAAAAAGCATCGTTTCCTTTGTCGCTCGGGGGTTTTAGAAGGCAGTTTTTTCAAAAAGAGAATATATTGCTAGGAAAGTTTGCTAGGGAATTTTTAAACCAAATTCCGGAATTGCTTAAAACAGAAAAAAATCCAAAACCTACTGCTAGCATGGTCCCAAATGGCTACTTATTGATGTTTGGACCTGAGCATGCAGAGGAACAATATAAAGCTCTTGAAAACCACAAAGCTTGTGAGGCTGGAACTAAAAATATTAAAGGATCTGAGTTAAAAAAGGTATTTCCTTATATAAACCCTGAAGGCATAGAAACTGCTACTTACACTGATAATAGAACAGAAGGATGGATTGATCCTTTCATGTTTCATGGAGCATTAAAAGGAAAAGCAATGGAACTTGGAGCCGAATTTATTAAAGGAGAAATAAAAAATTTAGGTGAATTAAATGCTAAAACAATTATATCAGCTGCAGGATGCTGGACAAAAGAGCTTTTAGATGACATTCCCGTTGTACCTCAAAAGCACACTGTTTTTAGAGTTAAATGCCCCAAACATATTCCTGAAATGCCTTTGACAGGCGATTTGACAACAGGTGTTTATTGGAGACCAGAAGGTAAAGAATATTTAGCTGGTTCACCTATTTCAACTTTTGACTCAAAGGATTTAGAACCTGCTTGGAATGATTTTGAAGAACTTGTGTGGCCAGCTCTTGCAAAAAGAGTTCCAATATTTGAAGAGTTAAAACTTACAGGAGGATGGGCAGGTTTTTATGATTGTAATAAATTAGATAATAACGCAGTGGTGGGAAAACATCCTAAATATGATAATGTTTATATGGCTAGTGGTTTTACGGGCAGAGGCTTGATGCAAGCCCCAGGAATTGGTAGAGCATTAACAGAATTAATTACAACAGGATCTTACCAAACAATCGACATAAGTGTTTTCGGTGTTGAACGTATTTTTAATGAAAATGCAAGACCTGAGCCTTACGTTTTATAATTTTTTAACTACAGTACCCAAGTAACCATTGAAACAAGATACACCAATAACGAGTAGTTGTCCTTTTAAAGAATAAAAATCAAAAGAAGGATAAAAACTTATTGCAACACTAAAAAATATATAAGTTACAATAAATGGTCTTATAAACTTCTTTAAAAAATTATTATTTCTTTTTATATTTTGCAGCCTCCTCAGAACCACTAGTAGCCGATCCTTTACTATAAGAGTGAGCTCCCATACCAGCCAGTTGACCGTCTTTTACAATTAAATACTGATTTCGGATTTCTCTCTTTTCAAAGAAACATTCTAGGATTTCTCTCACACCATCTGCATATCTTGCTTGTGCAGTCAACGATGTACCAGATGTATGTGGTGTCATACCGTGGTTTGGCATAGTTCTCCAAACATGATCATTTGGAGCAGGTTGAGGAAACCAAACATCTCCTGCATATCCACTTAATTGACCACTCTTAAGTGCTTTTGCAATTGCATCTCTATTACAAATCTTACCTCTTGCAGTATTAACTATATAAGCACCTTTTTTCATTTTACTTATCATAGCATCATCAAACAAATTTTCTGTTTCTGGATGAAGAGGGCAATTTATTGTAACTACATCGCAGACTTTTACCATTGATTCTACTGACTCATGAAATGTTAAATTAAGTTCTTTTTCAACACTGTCAGGTAATTTATGTCTATCAAAATAATGAAGATGAACATCAAAAGGTTTCATTTTTCTTAAAGCATCTAATCCAATTCTACCAGCCGCTACAGTTCCAATGTGCATACCTTCAACGTCATATGATCTTTGTACTGCATCGGCAATATTCCATCCACCTTCATTAACGATTCTGTGTTGATTATGGTAATCTCTGACCATTGAAACAATCATCATTACTATATGTTCTGCAACTGATCTAGAATTACAAAAAGTCACTTCTACTACATCAATCTTATTGTCCATTGCAGCTTGAAGGTCTACGTGATCTGACCCAATTCCAGCTGTAATAGCCATTTTAAGATTTTTTGCTTTAGCAATTCTCTCTTTGGTTAAATAGTAAGGGAAAAATGGTTGAGAAATAACGATATCTGCATCAACAATGTGTTTATCAGCTTCACATCCGTCACCATCTTTACTGTTTGTAACGATCAATTCATGGCCATTACTTTCTAAAAATTTTCTTAAACCAAGTTCACCTGATACACATCCTAATAGTTGACCAGGTTTATAATCCCTACCTTTTGGAGATGGCAGAGTCATACCATCTGGGTATTTTTCTAATTTTGGTAGCTCTGAAAGAGGATATGATTTTGGCATTCCTCCTTTTGGATCATCATACAATATACACAATACTTTCATTTTATCTCCTAATCTAAATTTAAATCATTAATGATTATTTATATTCAAAAGCCTACCACAAAAACAGATAAGCAAGCAATCAAATTATGTCTACTTTGGGTATTCCTTTTTAAATAAAAATTTATTAATTATAACACCAAACATAACCACAATGATTGATCCAAGAAGTACCGGTGTTAGTAAATAGTCAAATGATACAGATCCTATAATTACAATTATTGGATTACCACCTGCTGGGGGGTGCGTAACTTTAAATAGGATCATTAACATAACTCCAAAACCAACAGCTAATGGGATATTAAGAAAAATTGGTAAAGGAACAAAATTTAAAAAAATAATTCCTATAAGAGCAGTTAAGAAATGTCCAAAGATAATATTTTTTGGTTGTGCAAATGGACTTTCAGGATAACCATAAAGAAGAACCATGGTAGAACCAAAGGAGGCTATCAAAAAAATTCCATATGATGTCTTATATGTTAAAACTGTTAGAACACCTATTGTGATAGTTGAAAAAATCCCAGCTAAAGTTGATTGTATTATTAATTTTTGGTCAATCATATCTGTTTATAATTTTCTTTAAAGCGTTTACCGGTAATAATAAACAATCTTTTCTTTTGTAGTTATCTTTTTTAAAAATTGAATTAAAAGATTTCCAATATTTCGGAGTTGATTTATGCTCATTTTGAAATAAATCATTTACAATTTTTAAAAACTTATTTACCTCATCAATTTTTTTATTTTTTGAAACACGCGATAGAAGACTAGCTGATGCCTGACAATATATGCATGATTTAGTTTGATATCCAAAATCAATAATTTTTTTGTCTCGTATTTTAAGGGTAATTTCAATTTCGTCTCCACAAATTGAGTTTTTATGCTTATATTTGTGAGAGTAATCTTTTATGTATTTGTAGTTTGTTGTATTTTCCGCAATCTTTATAACTTCTAAATCCATTAATAAACTATACTTGATATTTTAATCTAAAAAAAATTATATTGTAGTATCATTAAATTACTATTAAAAATTCACAATGTTTAAATTAAAAAATGAAAGTATTGCAATCCCAGTTGTATTATTTGCTGGAATTCTTTGGTCTTTTGGCCCTCTCGTTGTTCGTTATATGGATCAACCTAATTTAGTACCTTGGCAGTATCTCTTTGCTAGGGGCATTACAATTTTTGTTTTATTAAATTTGTATTTATTTTTTGAGGAAGGTTTCAGCTTTTACAAAAATTACTTAAAAATTGGTTTATCAGGCGTAATTGGTGGTTTAGGTCTTGGTACAGCAATGATCACTTTTATTTGGTCAATAACTCATACCACAGCAGCAATCACATTGCTTTGCTTGTCGGCCATGCCATTTATTACTGCTTTATTAGGATTTTTATTTTTAAAAGAGAGAATCTCAACAAACGTTTGGATATCAATAGCAATAGCAACTATTGGGATTTTTATAATGGCAATTGGTGATTTTGAAAAAGGTTCATTATTTGGTTTAGTATTTGGATTGATCTCAGCATTAGGGTTTTCAATATTTTCAGTGACACTAAGATGGAGAAAAGAAACTCCAAAATTCACTACAGTTGCTTTTGCTGGAATTTTTTGTGCAGTATTTTCATCCTTTGTAATAATAGAAACTCAGTCATCTTTCTTGTCATCTAGCCTTAATCAAGGTCTATTCGCAGTTCATGGAAGTCTTGTTTGCTTAGGTTTAATTCTTTATTCAATCGGATCAAAGGCTATACCAGCGGCAGAGCTTACCTTATTATCTTTGACAGAGGTAATAGGAGGAATATTTTGGGTATGGCTTCCTATACTTGGAATAAATGAGATTCCTTCTAATACAACTGTTATAGGTGGTTTTTTAATTTTTTTAGCAATTATTTATTACAGTTTAATCATTAAACATAACAGAAGATTTATTGCTTTAAATTAGTTTATGGCTTTGTCTAAAACAATTGTAAATAGCTGGAATGAATGGGATCCTTTAAAACATGTGATTGTTGGAAAAGCTGATGGCTGTTGTATCCCCGTGCCTGAGCCAGCTTTAGATGCTAAAGTTCCTGAGGATTCTGATATGAAAGGTCAATATGGACCTAGAACAAAAGATACAGTTGATAAAGCAAACGAGCTTTTAGATAATTTTGCATCTTTATTAGAAAAAAGAGAAATTAAAGTTGATAGACCAACTCCAATTAATCATAACCAAAAAATTTCTACGCCAGATTGGGAGACAGAAAGCATGTTTGGCTGTATGCCAGCTCGAGATATAATTTTAACGGTTGGAAATGAAATGCTAGAGGCAACTATGAGTTATAGATGTAGATGGTTTGAGTATTTAAACTACAGACCCTTGTTGCAAAAATATTTTAATGAAGACCCAAACATGAGACACGAGATTGCACCAAAACCAAGGTTAACCAATGCAGATTACAGAAAAGATTATTTGTCAGATAAAATTGGTGTCCAGAAAAGATTAAAATGGACGGAAGATAAATTTTTTGTAACTACTGAGGAAGAACCATTATTTGATGCTGCAGATATATTAAGATTTGGAAAAGATTTAGTTGTGCAGCATGGATTTACTACTAACTTAAAAGGTATTGACTGGTTAAGAAGACATTTCAAGCATCACAGAATACATACGGTAAACTTTCCAGGTGATCCTTATCCAATTCACATCGATGCAACCTTTACACCAATCAGAGAGGGTTTAATAATTAATAATCCACAAAGAAAAATTCCAAAAGATCAAAAAAAATTGTTTGATGATAATGGTTGGAAAATTATAGACTCAGCACAACCAGCTCATAACTCACCTCCACCTTTATGTTATTCATCCGTATGGTTATCTATGAATGTATTAGTGTTAGACCCAAAAACAGTATGTGTAGAAAAAAGTGAAGTTTATCAAGCAGAACAATTGGACAAGCTTGGAATGGAAGTAATTCCAGTAGATCTTAGAGATGCATATGCATTTGGTGGGGGATTACACTGTTGTACAGCCGATGTTTACAGAGAAGGGGAGCTTAAAGATTATTTTCCAAAACAATAGTTATTCAGGATTTTGTTTTAAATATTCAATATAATCAATTACTTCATTAAATTTTTCGTCTTCTATATCTTTATAGCTCTTTTTAAATTTAGATTTAATACAAATTGCTATGTGAGCATAAGGATTTCTCCCACTGGGGTGATTGGGGTGTTCTGGTAGTTTTCCCTTGAGTTGGTCTCCAGCTTCCTGAATTATTTTCCAAAGCTTAGCGGAGTTTTCTTTTTGCAAAAATTCAGTTTTTTGTTGTTTTGTCTATATTAAAGGTTTTTAACCTGTTTGCTAATTCCTCTTTGACC
>CACHOG010000003.1 GCA_902581445.1 uncultured Pelagibacteraceae bacterium | reverse complement strand
TTCCTCTTCTCTAACTTTTAAATCTATGTCTTTCCTATTTTGCTCTTCTTCTCTTAGTTTTAGCTCTTTCTCTTTAGATCTTAATTCTTTGTTAAACAAATTTTGTTCTTCTTCTCTTTTAATTAATCTTTCATTTTCATTTTTAAGCTTTTCCTCTTTAGATTTTAATTCTCTCTCTTTATTTTTTAGGTCCTCTTCTTTAGATTTAAATTTATCTAAATCTTTCCTTAATTGATCTTCTCTTACTTTTAAATCCTTTTTTTCTTTAATCAGATTGTTATTTTCCTCAAGTTTACGTAATTTAATTTCCTTAATTTTTTTTTGTTCCTGGGTTTTTTTGTACTTAGAGTATGCCGAACTTAATGATTCCGCAGTGAAAGATGCAATTTTTGATAAACCACTCTTACTTTTTGATTTTGAATTTTTTTTTTTTCTAACCATTTTTAATTTTTCTATTTCAGCAAAAAAAACTCTGATTAACAAGAGTTAGATTTATTTTTTTTAATTTTAATTTAAAATATACACAACTTGAAGTAGTGAATTTTATTTATGTATTTTCTTTTTCAACTACTGTCTCATCTTTCTTTTTGATTACAACACCCTTTCTTTTAAGCATTTTTTGAACTTTTTCTGAGTATGGTTCATCAATATGCTCCGTTACAGGGTTTAATTCCATTCCTAAAGGAGTAATAGTTTGTGGCATTGGAGTAAATTGAGAGTCTGGATTATCAGCAACTGCTCTTATTCTCATTCTGTATACTCCAAAAATTCCTATTGATGCGTGAAAAATTATTAAATATATAAAAAAACCATTGGGGCCCACGAAATCCATAAAAAATGAGCACAAAAATGGACCCATCATCGCTCCTAAACCAAAAGCAAACTGTAAACCAGCACCCGCTGCTACAAATTTTTCCTTGGGAATAAAATCATTTGTATGCGCGAATATTAAAGCAAACATTGGAAGACTACAAAACGAAAAAAGCATTACAAAAAAATAAAACCAATACTTTGGTGTTGCTAAACCTTCAGGCATATATATTTGAGACGAAGCGAATATTGCACAAAAAGCAAAAAAAGATGATCCGAATGTGCAATAAATGATTACTAATCGTCTGTCTAACGCGTCAGATAGTTTGCCTATTGGCCACTGCGAAATTGCACCAGATATTGCAACTAAGAAGGTTACGATAGATATTTCAAAAATACTAAAATTCATTGATGCTGCATAAACTGCCAGCATAGAAAATAAAGCTGAATGTGTAGACCCGATTAATAATGAGCTTACCATTCCAAAAGGAGAAGTGTCAAATAGGTCTCTTAGTTTCATGCCCAAAATTTTTTTGAAAGTAGGGGGTTTTCTTTTTGTAAGCAAAATAGGTATTAGAGATAGCGACATAATAAGAGATACTAAAATAAATGGTTGAAAGTTTTCAGGTTTACTAAAGTTAATAAAAAACATTCCTAGAGCCATCGATCCATAAAGGACAATCATATAAATAGAAAGAACACTTCCTCTGTTTTTGTTACTAGATCTGTCGTTTAACCAACTTTCAGCAACTGTGTATAAAGAAACCATACTGAAACCAGTGACTATTCTTAAAATAAACCAGGTAAAAGGGTTTACTATTATTGAATGAAGAAGAATCACAACTGATGCAACAGATGCAAAGGCTGCAAATACTCTTATATGGCCAACACGTGAAACTAAATTAGAAATAGTTTTTGCACCCACAAAATAACCAATATAATATCCCGATAACATAAAACCAGTTGATATTAAGCTAAAATCCTCTCTTACTGCCCTTATACCCAACAAAGATCCTTGATAACCATGAGCAAGCATAATTAATCCCATTCCTAAAAATAGTGCCCAAGAGTTATTAATAATTTTGTTCATTTCTGCGTGAGTATTCTTTTTATTTAAAAAAGCAAGTAGTTAATTTTAGTTTATGTTTTTTTTATGGCTAGAAAAGAGTGTATTGCGATTGTAATAATTATTATAATCCCTCCAATAATTGTCTCATGGCTAGGTCTTTCATTTATAACTATCCAAACCCATATTGGACCAATTATTACCTCTAATAAGAAAAATAAATTTACTTCAGCTGCAGTAATGAACCTAGGTGCAATAGTTACAAGTACAAATGGTATAGCAACACATAACACACACATTAATGGGACTATAATAATATCGGTGTTAACTAGGTTGAAATTATTTACGAATATAAATGCAAATGCTGCAGTACCAAGTTTTCCAATTACAGCCGCAGGGACTAGATCTTTATTTTTGGCATACCTTGCAAGGTTTGCATTTATTGCAAGACCAAGAGCTGTTATAAATCCAAATATATCACCCAAAATATTTCCTATCTTAACTGAATCGTAAAAGATAAATGTCACAGATAAAAAAGTTACTATAATTGCTAACCAAGTTTTCTTATCTGGAGCCTCTTTTAAAAATAAAGCTCCAAGGAAAGCAGAAAGCATCGGAGCCATAGCTACCATTATAAGAGTGTTAGCAACAGTGGTATTTTGAATAGAAATAATAAAAGTAACATTACATATGGAAAAACTTATTGCATAAAATATTCCTGTATACCCAATATTTATTAAAGCCTTAAAAAAATTTGTTTTATAAAATAAAATTAATCCAAAAAGAACAACAATGAATGGAATAAAGCCTCTGTAAAATAATAATCCCCATGTTTCTATGTTGCTTAATCTTATGAGTAGAGAGTCTGGTGTAATAAATAAAACACCAATAAAAGCTAATAAAGAACCCTTTTTTTGATTAGATAGATTTTGCATTTAAATATTTTTCCACTTGTTCTGGTGATTTGAGTTTTTCAGAACAAGTTTGATTTTTACAAATCAAAATAAAACTTTCAGGACTATCCTTGTGAATGAAAGTTGCCTTTTCAAAGTATTTTTTTAGCAATTTATTTTGTATATCCTTAAAACTTTTATCATTTCCAAAAAAAGTAAAGGTTATGTTATCATTACAAATATCTAAAATTTTTACATAACTAAACATTTGTGAGTAAGCATTATTAATAGATGAGTGAAACGATTTTTTAAGAATATCAATTTTATTTTTCCAAAAAATTTCTTCTGTAATATTAAAAAGTTTATTACAAACTAGTAAAAATATACTATTTCCGTTTTGTATATTGTTATCTATTAGATCAATAGGTTGAACAAATAAATCATTAGATTTTTTTATATTTTTTTGCAAGACTTGGTTTTCATCATTATAAAAAAGCTCCCATGCTTTTTTCAATAATTCACAACATTGATCTAATGATTTTTTATCATTTGTGATTTCATAAACGCTTACAAGCAATAAACTGAAATATACATAATCCTCTAAGAAAACATCAATTTCTTCTCTTTTTTTGTCATAACAATGATACAAGTTATCCTTTAAAACATTTTGGATCTTATTTAGGTAATCCATAGCTATTTTAAAAATTTCTTTATTCTCAAGAACTATTGAGGAATGTAAAATAGTGTATATCCAATAACTGTTTAAATCTGTTTGAGTTTTGTGATCAAAAAGTGGTTTTACTCTTTTCTTTCTCTCTTCTAAAAGTTTATTCTCTATCTCTTTAATTTCATCTAATTCAGTATCATTTAATATGATTCCTGATTTTTCAACCAGAATATTATTTCCCTCGAAATTACCGGCTTCAGATATTTCATATTTCTTATTAAATAATTCAAACTTTTCTTTTAAAATATTTTTAATCTCTTGGTACTTCCAAATATAATATTTACCTTCAACACCTTCACTGTCAGCATCGTATGCAGAGCCTAATAAATTATCTTTATTATTAAATTCTTTATGTATAAAGTTTATACTTTGTACTAATTTGGATCTAAAATATTTATTTTTAGTATTTTCAACATAAAAATTCAAAAGTCTAACAAACAAAATATTATCGTAAAGCATCTTTTCAAAATGTGGGACTACCCATCTGTCATCAACAGTATATCTTGAAATGCCACCTCCCAATTGATCATAAATTCCTTTAGAACAAATATTTTTTAAAAGTTTCTCTGTTACATCATAAAATTTCTTCTTTTTATTTTTCAAATAGAAATAAAATATTGTGTCAAAAACATAAAACTGAGGAAACTTAGGCGCACCTTGAAACCCTCCATTATCATTGTCCATATATTGTAAAATTTTTTCTGCAAGAGGCTCTAGATCCTGATTTAGTACAGCATTTTTTGAATTAATTTCATTAAAGACCATTTTAATTTGTTCAACTTGAGAAATAATTTTTTCTCTATTTTCTTCGTAAACTTTTGAAACGTTCTCTAAAACTTTTGTAAAACTTGGCCTACCATGCATTTCTTTCGGTGGAAAATATGTACCCCCTGTAAAAGGCACAGCATTCTCATCCAAAAACATTGACAGTGGCCACCCACCTTGAGTGCCAGTCAAAATACCTAAACATCTTTGAAATATATAATCTAAGTCAGGTCTTTCTTCTCTATCAACTTTGATATTAATAAATTTTTCATTTAATATTTTAGCAGTTGTTTCATCTTCAAAACTCTCATGCGCCATCACATGACACCAATGGCAACTGGCATACCCAACACTTAAAAATATTGGTTTTCTTTCAGCTTTTGCTAATTTAAGTGTTTCTTTATTCCACGGCATCCAATTTACTGGATTATTTTCGTGTTGCTTAAGGTATGGACTTTTTTCGTTTTTAAGTAGATTAACCAAAGCTTAATCCTAAGAATGACTATAAGGCTTTCTTGAAAAAATTCTTTTAACCATTGGTTCAAACTTACTTAATGGTAAAGACTTGTAATTTGGATCAAATGATGCTTGATCATATTTTTCACAAAAATCAACACATGCTTGATAGTATTTATGACTTTTATATTTGTCTCTTTTATTTCTATCTCCACCAAAGTGATGAGCATAATAGTAAGTTTGAAATTCACCATGTTTTTCGATAATCCAATGAGTTTTTTCAGAGACGTAAGGTTTAAGCACTGATGCAGCATATTCAGAATGATTCATGGGAGCGAGTTCATCTCCAATGTCATGGAGAAGAGTAGCAACAATCATTTCCTCACTTTCTCCTGCATTTAATGCTCTAGTAGCACTTTGAAGAGAGTGTTCTAATCTAGAAATTTTATATCCCTCCAAAGTATCAGTTAAACCAGACATAAACTTTAAAATTCTATCTGCAGTCTTACTCGCATAATCTTTTTCATGCTTATCTAATAAAAGATAATCATCTTTTGTTCCTCTTTTCATTTCTGTGAAACTAACTTTTTTCATTAGTTGTTTGATCCTGTGCTTAATAAGGATAATTGTGTGACTTTGTCCTCTCCCAATTCGTCAATTATTTTAACAGGGTAGTCACCTGTAAAGTAATGATCAGTTAATTGAGGATAATTATAATTTCTATTTTCAAATCCCATTGCTTTATACAACCCGTCAATACTTAAAAATCTCAAAGATTTTGCTGAAATTATATCTCTTATTTCTTCCACACTTTTATTTGCAGCTAAAAGTTCTTTTTTAGTTGGCATATCTACCCCATAAAAATCAGGAAATTTTATTTCTGGGCTGGCTATTCTAAGATGGACTTCTTTTGCTCCTGCATCATAAAGCATTTTAACTATTTTTGAAGACGTTGTACCTCTTACAAGTGAGTCATCAACTAATACAATTTTTTTATCTTTTATTACGGACTGATTTGCATTTAATTTTAATTTTACACCTAAACTTCTAATTTTTTGAGATGGTTCAATAAATGTTCTACCTACATAGTGATTTCTAATTAAGCCTAGATCAAAGTTAATTTTTCTTTGTTGTGCATAACCTAGTGCTGCTGCATTACCTGAGTCAGGCACTGGCACAACTAGATCTGCATCAATTTTTTCCTCTTTTGCTAATTCTGCACCAAAATTTTTTCTATATTCATAAGCAGTTTTACCGTTTAAGATACTATCTGGTCTTGAAAAATAAATATATTCAAATACACAAGGTCTAATTTTTTTTTGAGGAAAAGGTTTAATACTTTGTAGTTTACCAGCTTCAATACACACTATTTCTCCGTTCTCAACATCTCTAATATATTTTGCCCCAATAATATCTAAAGCACAAGTTTCAGATGCTAAAACATAAGAACTTTTTAATTTACCTATAACCAAGGGTCTAATTCCAAACGGATCTCTTGCGCCTATTAAAATATTTTGTGTTAATACAACTAAAGCATATCCTCCTTGGATTTGAAACAACGCATCAATTACTTTATCTACAGTTTTTGATCTTTTTGATCGTGCAATAAGTTTTACGATTGTTTCAGTGTCAGATGTTGTATAAAAAATTGAACCTTCCTCAACCATTTTTGTTCTTAATTTAATTGCATTTGTAAGATTTCCGTTATGCGAAACACCGATACCTCCTGCATTAGTGTCTGCAAAGAAAGGCTGTATATTTCTTAATGTTGTTCCTCCTGTAGTAGAATATCTATTATGGCCAATTGCGAATCTTCCAGGCAAAGTTTTTATAACTTTTTCTTTACTAAAATTATCTCCTACTAAACCAAATCGTTTCTCTGAATGATATTTTTTTCCGTCAAAAGATACAATTCCACATCCTTCTTGACCTCTATGTTGAAGCGCATGTAATCCTAAAGCTGTAAGAGTTGAAGCGTCTGAATTATCACTAATTCCAAAAACTGCACATTCCTCTTTTAATTTTGGATCATATATCTGAAACTTTTTCTTTAGCATCTTCATATTCTTTTTTGCTTGGAAATTCTTTTATTAGATAATTACTACCTTTTTCAACATATGAAAAGGTAAATGATTTCTTATTATCTAATGGCCATTTTTCAGAATTATACACAATATCTGTAGTAGCAAATAAACAAACACAAACGATATAAGCTTTAACGAATCCAAATAAAAAACCAAAAAAAGTATCAACTTTCCCCATGCCAGTATACTTAACGGTTCTTCTGATGCCTTTATTTACTAAAAGAATAAAAAAAATAATCATGACAAATAACGAAATTCCCAAAAGAATATCTAATACATATTCATTATCTATAATGCCTTTAACATAAGGTTTGGCTTTTGGGAATATAATTAAAGTTAAAACATAAGCCAAAAGCCACTTTGCAGCAGACAATAAACTTAATACAAATCCTTTAATAGAACAGCGAACTAAATAAAGAATTGTAATAATAATATATATTAAATCAAAAACAGAAATTTCATTAAAAATGTTTTTAATTACTTCCATTAAATAAATTATTTATCATCAAATGGTTTTGTGACTAAAATTAACGATGGTAAAAGTGTAAGAACTGAAATCATAGCCAAAAGCATTGCAATTCCGGTAAATACCCCAAAATAAATCGTGGGAATAAAATTTGAGAACACAAGTATTGAGAAACCAAAGACTATAGTAATCGAGGTATTCAAAATTGCTACACCTACAGTAGAGTGGCAAAGTTTTATTGTTTTTTTATAATCTTTTAATTCAGCATATTCTTCTTTAAATCTATAGATATAGTGGATACTGTTATCTACCGCTATTCCAATTGTAATTGCTGCAATAGTAATAGTCATCATATCAAGTGGAATACCCATTATTCCAATGATCCCTAAAATAAAAAAAGCAGCAATAAAATTTGGGACAACACCTAGAATAGAAATTTTTAAATTTCTAAATAAAATTAAAAACATTGCAAAAATTCCAATCATTACAAAACCAAGTGTTAAAATTTGTGATTTAAATAAACTTTGAAGTAAATTATTAAAAAGTATTAATACACCAGCTAATTTGAATTCCTCTTCCTTCAAATTAAGTTTATTTTTTAAATCAAAATTTATCTGATTAATTAAATCATTTCTTCTTAAATCAGGTAAAGAGTCCTTAACTCTTAGGCTTATTCTTGCTTCATTATCTTTAATAGATATGTAAGGATCAATAATCTCTTTTTTAATAGTTTCTGGGATTTTGGTATATAAAACTCCCATTTCAAGTGTACCTAATGGTTTGTTATTATTTAATTGAGTGGCAACTTCGATAATAGAAGCAAAAGATAAAACTTTTCCAACAGTGGGTAGACTATCTAAATAATCATGAATTTTGTCAATTTTATCTATTTTATCCCTTGTGAACCAATACTTCTCTTCATTTTGGTTATCATCACCCCAGTCCTCAAAATCATCTTCATTATTATCATTTGATTTTTCCACCTCACCAAATTTCACTATTACATCTAAGGGAGTTGTGCCTCCAAGCTTGTCATCTATTAATTTCATTCCTTTATAAATTTCTGTTTTTTTATTAAAATAATTAATAAAACTATTTTCTACTTCTAGTCTTGTGATACCAAAGAGACTAAGAATGATTATTACAATTGTTGTTGAAAAAATTACTTTTTTTTTATTTATAGCTATATCTCCTAAAATGGAAGTTACTTTAGAATCTTTTTGATCTTTTAATTCCACTTTATTTTCAGAAATAAAATTGAGTAAAGTTGGTAGAAGAGTAAATGTTATAATAAAAGATGTTACTAAACCTAATGTCATCATCCAACCAAAGTCAATAATTGGTTTTATTCCACTAAAAACTAAAGATAAAAAAGCACATATAGTAGTTAAAACTGTATAAAGTATTGGCCAAAACATTTTGCCAGTTGTCTTGTTTAAAATTTCGAAATTATTAAAATTAGGAAATTTTTTTTTAATTTGAAGAAATCTAGTACTCATATGAATATTCATAGCCATCGTTAAAATAAGCATAAGTGCAATAAAGTTTGAAGATATGACAGTCACTTTCCAATTTAGTATTCCAAGTAGTCCTGTCATTATTAAAACTGAAAAAAAACAGCTACTTATCGGTACGATAATCCAAATAAGCTTTCTAAATACGAACCATAAAGTTGCAATAATAAAAAGCAATACACCAACTCCAAAAACGACAATATCATTTTTTATAAAAGTCATCATGTCATCAGCTATCATTGGAATGCCACCAAGAAAAATATTTGCATCTTGTTTGTAATTTTGAATTATTTTTCTTATTTCAATTATATTTTGATGATTTTGTTTTTTTAGTTTTTCTTTATAATTTTCTATGGCTTTTTTATCTTTTAATTTACTTAATACTTCGTCTTTTTTAATATTTATGATTATACCAGTTGTTTTTCCATCTTCACTTATAACAAAGTTTTTAAAAACAGGACTATTCAAAATTTCTTTAAAACCTCTTATTTTATCAACATCATCATCTTTTAGTGTAACAAAATTATTTAATCTATCTTTTAATGGCTTATCTGAATTGTTTAATAACGGAACATCTAGTACAGTAATTACGCTGTGAACCCAGCTTAAACTTTGTAATTTAAATTTTAAACTAAGTAGATTATTTATGGAGCTATTACTTGTGAGAGGCTCTTTTGGAGTGTAAGTTAAAACCAAAAAATCTTTAGCACCATATCTTTCTGTTACTTCTTTTAAATATTTTAAATCTGGGTCTCCTTCAATTAATAATGTATCTGATGATGCATCAAGTTTGAATTCTTTTGAAAAATATCCAAAACTAATTAATGTTATTATTAGTAATATAAAAACAGACTTAGGATTATTAAGGATTAAATTTTTATATAACTTTGATAACATCTCTAAGTTATGTATAATTTAATTTAACTATTTTGAGTATCTCTAAATTTAGTAAACATTGCCTCAAATTCTAGCAATATATTACCTGTTGGACCATGTCTTTGTTTACCGATTATAATTTCAGCTAAATTTGATACCTCATTCATCTTTGCTTGCCATTCCGCATGTTCTACTGAAGCTGGCCTTGGCTCTTTTCTCTCAAGATAATAAGCTTCTCTGTAAACAAACATTACTACATCAGCGTCTTGCTCAATAGATCCAGATTCCCTTAAATCTGAAAGTTGTGGTTTTTTATCATCTCTTTGCTCAACTGCTCTGGAAAGTTGTGACAATCCTAAGACAGGTACAGCTAACTCTTTAGCAAGCGCTTTTAATCCTTGGGTTATTTCGGATATTTCTTGAACACGTCCATCCTTAGTATTTGATGCCCTCATTAATTGAATATAGTCAACAACTATCAAGTCTAATCCGTAAATTCTCTTAATTCGTCTTGCTCTATTACTTAAAGCAGCAATGCTAATCGCTGGCGTCTCATCAATAAATAAAGGTAATTCTGAAATATTTTTGGAAGTTTCAATAAATTTATCAAATTGCTCATCAGAAATTTTTCCTCTTCTTATATCATTAGATTTTATTCTTGATTGCTCTGCCAAAATCCTAGTAGATAATTGTTCAGAGGACATTTCTAGTGAAAAAAAAGCAACTGTAGATTTTTTTTTACCGTCTTGAATTTTTCTTGCTGCATTGAAAGCTATATTGGTAGCAAGAGCTGTCTTACCCATTGATGGTCTCCCTGCTATAATAATTAAATCAGATTGATGAAGGCCGCCAAGTCTGTCATCTAAATCACGTAGACCAGTTGGAACACCTACAATGCCTTCTTCATTTTTATAAGCATTAGATGCCATCTCTATTGTTAATTTCATAGCATCATCGAATTTAATTATTGATGAATTAAATGAACCTTTCTCCGCTAAATCAAATAACAATTTTTCAGAATTTTCAATAATTGATTGACCACTAGTATTCAAATCATTTAACTTTGCTACATCGATAGTGGTTTCAGATATCTTTATTAATTCTCTTCTTACAAACATATCATAAATAATTTTAGAATATTCAATCGCCTGTCTTACAGAGGAAGAAAATTTAGTAATCTTTACCAGATATTCTGGAACATTAATTTCATCTTTTTCATTTTCAAAATAATTCTTTAAGGTAATTGGGTTTGCTAACATTCCTTTGAAAATTAAGCTTTCTATTGCAGAAAAAATTTTTTGATGCATCGGATCATAAAAATTTTTACTTGAAATTATTGTGTTAACTTCATCAAAAATTTCATTCGTCAGCAATATTGATCCAATTACAGATTGTTCAGCCTCAATATTATTCGGAAGTTCTTTGAAATTATTATTTATTATTGAAAAATTTTTTTCCATTAAAATAATAATATAATTATAAAAGGATAAAATTGTATCTAAATAATGTTATGGGGATAATATTGTATAATTATTGAATTGTTTCTGCAGGTATAACTTGGATTTTTATTTGAACTTGAACTTCAGCGTGAAGATCAATGTTCGCCTTAAAAATTCCTAGAGTTTTGATATCATCTTTCAGTTGTATCATAGAAGGTTTTATCTCTAATTTGTCTTCCTCTAGTATAATTTTAGAAATTTCAGTTGGTTTAACTGATCCATATAATTCTTTATTCTCAGTGCTAAGTTTTTTTATTGTAAATTGTTTGTTTTTTAGTTTTTCGTATATTTCTTTTGCTAATTTCTTCTTCTCTAAATCTTTTTTACTTAATTCTGATTTTAATTTATCAACTTCTTTAATATTTTCTTTAGACGCAAACAAAGCCTTTTTTTTTGCAATTAAAAAATTTCTAGCATAGCCTCGCTTGACACTAATAACTTCACCAATTGAACCCAATTTTTGAATATTTTCTAAAAGAATTATTTTCATTAAATTAATCCTAAATTTCGAGCTCTTTTAATTGACAATGATAATTCTCTTTGTTTTTTTTGACTTACATTTGTGATTCTTGAAGGCAATATTTTGCCATTTTCGGAAACATATCTCTTAAGAAGTTTTATGTTTTTGTAGTCAATTACAGGTGCTCCTTTTAATGATAGAGGACATTTTTTTTTGAATTTGTATTTATTAGGTTGGAATATACTTAATTTCGCAAAGTTACTTTGAGACTTTTTTTTATTATTTCTTTTTTTTTGCATTAGTTATTACTATTTTTTTTTACTATTTTTGATATTTCGCCCTCATCTTTATCTTTTCCAGAAAAATAATTAGTTTCTAGATCAAATTTTTTGACCTTTACAGTCATATATCTTAACAAATTTTTATCCATTCTTTCATTCTTTTCAAGATCTTGAATTAAACTTGAAGGACCCTTAATTTTGAAATGAATATAATTTCCCTTTTTATTTTTTTTAATCAGAAAGGCTAAATTTAGTAGCCCCCAATTTTGTGTTTGCACAATTTCACCTTTATTTTTTGTTACAATTGAAGAATATTTCTCAGTTATTTGTTTTAGTTGTGAGGGACTTGTATCCTGTCTTGCAACAATCGTATGTTCGTATAAGTTCATAATTATTATTTAATAAAAAATGAGGATATACTATTATAATTCTTTAATTACAATACAAAAAACTTAAATATATCTATATGTTTTCTCTAATATTTCCAGGTCAAGGCTCTCAAACGGTTGGCATGTGTAAAGAATTTTATGATAAGTTTGACCAAGTCAAAAATATTTTTAGAAAAGCTGACGAAGTTTTAAACTTTCCAATCACAAAGTTAATTATTGAAGGCCCAAAAGAAGAATTAGATCTAACCGTAAATACTCAACCTGCAATATTTTTAGTTGGATATTCAATTTTTACAATTTTAACTGATGAATTTAAATTTGACGATAATAAAGTAAAATATTTTGCTGGACATTCATTAGGAGAGTATACTGCTTTAAGTACTGCAGGTTTTTTAAGTTTTGAAGAAACCTTAACAATCTTAAAAAAAAGAGGCAAGGCGATGCAGTCTTCAGTTCCAAAAGGAGAGGGAGGTATGATTGCAGTTCTTGGTTCCAAAATAGAATTTGTTGAAAACTTATTAATGGAAAACCAATCTAAATACGAATGTTTTATTGCAAATGATAATTCAGAAGGTCAATTAGTTTTGAGTGGAAGAATAGAGGATTTAAAAAAACTTAGTTTAGATTTAAAAAAAAATTCAATAAAAAATATTTTTTTACCTGTGAGTGCGCCTTTTCATTGTAAGCTGATGAACAAAGCAACAACTATAATGAAAACCGAAATAGAAAAACTAAACTTTTTATCACCGAAAAAAAATCTTATTTCAAATGTTACTGGAAAAATGACGAATGAGGTTTATGAAATTAAAAATCTTTTAATTCAACAAATTGAGAGTAAGGTTAAATGGAGAGAAAGTATCAAATATATGATAGACAATGGTATCAAAGATTTTATTGAAATTGGACCTGGTAAAGTTTTGTCAGGACTTGTTAAAAGAATAGATCGAGGAGTAAAAGTTAGTGCAATAAATAATGAAGAAGATATAAATATATTAAAAAATACCTATGGATTTTAAAGGAAAAAAAATTTTAGTTACTGGGGCCACAGGAGGAATAGGTGGAGAAATTGTGAAAAAATTTTTATCTTTAAACGGAACAGTCTTAGGAACAGGAACTAATTTACAAAAACTTAATAATCTCAAAGATAAATATCCTAATTTAATAACAGAGCAATTTGATATTTCGCAACATAATAAAATAGAGCAATTTATAGATAAAGTTTTTTTAGATCTTGGTGGTCTTGATATTTTGATAAATAATGCAGGTATTACAAAAGATAACTTGTCCTTAAGAATGAAAAATGATGAGTGGCAAAGTGTAATTAATATCAATTTAACTTCGACATTTTACTTATGTAAAAGTGCAATTAAAAAAATGCTTAAAAATAAATTTGGACGAATTGTAAACATAACATCAATTGTTGGACATACAGGGAATATTGGGCAAAGTAATTACTCAGCATCTAAAGCAGGAGTAGTATCTATGTCAAAAAGTTTAGCCATAGAATATGCAAAAAAAAATATTACAATAAATTGTGTTTCTCCTGGTTTTATAAAAACCAATATGACTGATAAAATTTCAGATCAATTTAAATCTGAACTTTTATCAAGGATTCCAATGAATCGTCTTGGATCTGGTGAAGATGTTTCAAATACTGTTGCCTTTTTATCATCAGATGAATCTTCATATATAACTGGTGAAACTATACATGTTAATGGAGGCATGTATATGGCTTGACAAAGGTAATTATTAATTTATAGACAAAATTAGAACAAAAGGATTAAGATGTCAGAAGAAGTTTCAAGCAAAGTAAAAAAAATTGTGGCAGACCACTTGGGTATCGAGGAAGCTAAAGTGACAGAAGAGGCTAGTTTTATAGATGACTTAGGAGCTGATAGCCTGGACACCGTAGAACTTGTTATGGCTTTTGAAGAAGAGTTTGGATCTGAAATTTCCGATAGCGAAGCAGAAAAAATACTTACTGTCGGAGATGCAATTAAATTTATTGAAAGTAAAAGTAATTAAATTTTATTTAGGATGTCTCTCAAGACAGATGGATTTATTTTTATATTTTCATCACCATCTGGGGCTGGCAAAACAACTCTAGTAGAACTAGTTTCACAAAAAAAGAATTTTATTACATCGATTTCTCATACTACAAGAAAACCAAGAAGTAACGAAGTTAATGGTAAAGATTATCATTTCGTTGACCATAAAAGATTTAAAGATTTAATCGAACAAGATGAATTTCTAGAATATGCAAAAGTATTTAATAATTATTACGGAACATCAAAAAAGCCTGTAATTCAAAATCTATCAAATGGGAAAAATGTTTTGTTTGATATTGACTGGCAAGGAAGTAAACAAATTAAATCCCAAAGCTTAAATTTTAACATATTTTCGTTTTTCGTACTGCCACCCAGTAAAGAAGTTTTGTTTGAAAGACTTTCAAATAGAGACATGAAAGATAAATTAATTGCATCAGAAAGAATGAAAGAATTTTATAAAGATACAAAACATTGGGTAGATTACGACTATGTGGTAATTAATGATGATTTAAATAATTGTTATAGTGAGATTTTGAATGTAGTAGAAAATGTTATTTTTTCAAAAAAAAAAATTACTTTTGATAAAGAATTAATAGAAAGGCATGTAGAAAAATTAATTTCTTAATTTTTCTAATTCAAGTGCTAAGCTAAAATAAGTTTCAGGACTTAAATTTTGCGGCCTCATATCTAAATCTATATTGAGCTTCTGAATTAATTTAGAGTTATTATTAAAAAAAATTGCAAATTGTTTTTTAATTTTTTTTCTTCTTTGATTAAAAAAAACTCTAGTAATTTTTTCTAATGAACTAGGATTTTTAAATTTTACCACGTTTGTTTTAGGAGTAAAAATTAACAATGTGCTTTTAATTTTTGGTTTAGGAAAGAAAGAATTTGGACCTATTTCGAATACCCTTTTTACGTCAAATTTCCACTTAGTTAAAATTGATAATCTACCATAGCTTGAAGAATCAACATTAGCTACAATTCTATCTGCTAGTTCTTTTTGAAAGAGAAAGATTAACATTTTAAATTTTAATTTTTCATTATTAAAAATAAATTTTGTAAGAATTTTAGATGATATATTATAAGGAAGATTTCCAAAAATTATCGTATTATCGGTTAATAAGTTACTCTTTGAAAAAAATAATATATCCTCATTTAAAATTTCAGCTTTATCGTCAAATTTGTTCCTAAGTAAATCGATTAAATTTTTGTCTTTTTCAATTAAAATAATATTTTTAGGTTTTTTTTTAACCAAGTACTCTGTCAAATTACCAGTTCCAGGTCCAATCTCTAAAATTTCGTTTTCTTGACTGATTGGTGTAATTTCGACTATTTTTTTTATTATATTTTTGTCAATAAGAAAATTTTGTCCTAGTTTTTTTTTTGGTTTAAGACTCACTTAATTTTTTTTGCAAACTCCAAGGCTCTAATGAGGCTTTCTGGATTTGATATATTTTTACCAAGCATTGACTCATTTGGACCATGATCAGGTGTTAATCTCAAAAATGGCAGGCCCAGTGTGATGTTAATTGCATCAAATCCATATATTGATTTGATAGGAGCAAGAACTTGATCATGGTACATACCAACAACAATATCAAATTGTTTAAAATTATTTTTTAAAAATATGGTATCTGCAGGATACGGACCAAAGACTTTTATTTTTTTTTCTTTTAACTTTTTTATAGCTGGTGTAATTATTTTATGTTCTTCTGAAATCTTATCTGAACTTTCACAGTGAGGATTTAAACCAGTTACAGCAAATTTTGGTGATTTGTTTAAATATTTTTTATAAAAGAGACTAATAGTATTAATATTTTGAACAATTTTCTTAGTTGTAATTTTAGTAAAAATTTTTCTTAGAGGAAAATGAGTTGTAATTGGGCTTACAGAAATTTTCTTATTAAAAATTAACATAACCTCTTTATTGCTTTTGCCTACCTTGCGTGCAAAGTATTCTGACATGCCAGGAAAATTTTTTCTTAGAAAGTGTTTTTTTGAAATAGGACCATTAATTAAAACTTTTGAAGACATTTTATCTACTAATTTAATAGCTATGTCACAACATTCTTCTATGTAAGAGGATGAATTTGAGGTTATTTTATCAAATGTTTTGTAATGATTAAAATTAACATTTATTATATTTATTTTTCTGTTATCTAATTTTACCTTTTGCATTTTTTCAAATGTTATTTCGTTTAAAATAAACTTATATTTTAGAGCGTTCATCTGTTTAATCAGAAGATTTTTAGATGCGACTAATATGATTGGATTACCTATATTTCTTATAGATTTTTTTTTTAAAGATTTGAAAAATATTTCAAAAAATATACTGTAAGGCTCCCCAGCGACTACAATAATAGGTTTATTTCTCATTTATCTCAGAATTTAACTCAACTTTTTTAAAATAAATTGAAGAAAATTGATTTAGTTGTTTATTACGTTCAAGAGATATTGCTTTGTCTAATTCTTTTTCTAAAGAAATCTTTTCCTTTGCCTCTCTTTTATCTAACAAAATTAATATTAATTTTCCTGCAGGAACATTTATAACTTCACTTATTTCGCCAATATTAAGATTTGTAACTTGCTTGAGTATATTTTTAGACAACTGAGTTTTTTTCAACCAACCTATGTTTCCGCCATTAGTTGCTGTATTAGATAAGCTATAAGTCATCGCTGTACTTTCAAAACCAATTTTTTCAATACTATCTTTGATATTATTTATTTCTTTTGCTTCCGTATCTTTTGATTGTGGTGCAAATAATATTTCAGATAATTTATATTCTTCAACTTTACTACTTTCATTTTCAAATTTAGATTTTAAATTTTTTTTTATTTTTTCAACATCAATTGATAATTGATTTTTATATTTTTCATAAATTAAATTATTCCATAATAATTCAATTTCAATTTTTCTCTTAATATAACTAATATTTAAATCTGAGCCTGCAAGTAATGAATTTAAATTATCAATACTATTAAGATTTTTAGAAAAAATTAAGTTATTAAGATTTTGCTCAACCATTTCGTCATTTAAACCAAATTTAAAATATTTAGAAACCTCTAATTCTTTTATCTTTTCTCTTAGAATGGATTTTGAGGCATATACTACTAAAGCATTGTTATCCATTTTATTTAAATTTTCGTTTATAATTTTTAAATACAAAATTTCATTTTTAATTTCATTACTTGTTACTGGAATATTATCTACTGTATAAATTATAGATATTTCTTTGGGATAAGAATATTTTGGAAAGGTAAAAAAAATTAAAAAAAAAAATATTAAGCTAAATATTTTCATTATCTATTTATATTTGTAGAACTAATTTTTGAAAAAGGTATTATAGTTAATGTAAATAATAATTCCTCCTCAGGATCAATATCAGTATCGCTATAGAAATTTTTATTGTATTCAATCGCCGCTTTTAGACAATCATTTTCATATTGATAAACCAAATTGTAAAATTCAGTCATTTCTAGTTCTCTATTTCTTCTTGTTGAAAAACTTAAACTATTATTTTCATCAAATGAATATTCTGTTTGATTTCTAATATAACTTTTTGTTCCGATTGCCCCTCTTTCTTCTAGATACTCAAAACTTGTGATAAAATTATTTACATATAGGGAAGTATTTAATAGATTATAATTTAGTCTATTAAAGTTATTATCTGCAATAAAGTCATATTCAAAAGTTAAGTTATCAAATAGATTGAATTTCACATTACCTATTATGTCAGAATATTTGTTGTTTAGAGTACTATTTAAAGGCAAATCTGGATTTGACTCATCTCTATAAACCTGGGCTAAATTTAAAGATATCTTTTCTTCGCCCTCTTTACTTTTTAGTTTATAGTCTAATCCAGCTGTTAACGACTGGCCTCCTTCGACCCCATCACTAATTGACAATCTATTAAACGAGTTAATGTTGTTCACATTAAGGACTCTATCCGCTGCTGAAATGTTTTTTGTGTTATTTGGACTAAATCTCAAAGATAAAGATGGTTTTAATAATTTGTCATATGCTAATCCCTCTTTTTTGAGTGGATAGCTAATAGAATACATCAATTTTGTTAGCAACTTTGTTTCAGTATCGCTTTCATTATTTGATCCCTTTTTATTAATAGTATTTGGATTTTTGAGGAGTATCTGTAAATCTTTTAACATTCCTCTGTCACTAAATTTTGTTTCTGTATTGTACATTAAATCTGTAACTAAACTTGTTGTATATTTATTAGTATCAAATTGCTTTTGATAAAAATTAGATGATAAGCTAAAGAACCCTGGAAAATTTTCATTCATAAATTCCTTAGAATAGTCAATATTTGGATATATATATTCGTATCTATCGCTAGTAGGTTTAGTTAAATCTTCAAAACTTTCTATTTCAACTGAAAGCGAGGAGTCTTTATTGTATCCATCTAATTTAAAAAAATTATGCATTAAATTTTCATTTTCTATTAATTTAGATGACGGTTTGAATTTTTTTAGATAGGTATCGTTTGTAACTTGTTCAACATTTATTTCTAAAATTGCATTATCAAATATTTCATTTGAAAAATTAATATTAGTATTTGAAAAAAAATGTGATTTAGATGCTTCATTATTATTATTTAGCTCTGAGGTAAAAAAACCTATATCCATTATATGATCAAAATTCTTTTCCACTTGTCTATACTCATTTTGTAGAAGAAGATTTTGGTTTGCAAAGACTCTTGGTTTTAAAGTTAAATCTTTGTTTACAGCTAATACTTTAAAATATGGAACTAATAAAGATGTTCCAGTATTTCCAGAGTTAGATAGGTTAGGTACTAAAAAACCTGATTGTCTTTTCACTGTTGGATCAGGATGAAAAAATTTAGGAAAGTAAAATACTGGTTTATCATAAATTTGCAACCATGCATTTTTATAATTTATTATTTTTTTATTTTTATCATGAACAATTTTTTCAGCTTTTAATTCCCACGGTGGACATTTATCTCTTTTTTTGCATGTTGAGAAAACTCCTTTATTTATCTCTGATTTATTTCTAGTTGAAGATATAGTATTTCCATATAATCTTGGGTCATTATCTGAATTATTAAATATATTTTTATTAAAATTAATTTTAACATCTTTTCCATAAAATTGATCGTTATCTAAGTCTGCAATGAAATTTTCTAGTATTGTTTTATTACCTTGATTGTCTTCAATTACAACATTTTTTGCTTTTATCAATCGATCTTCTGAGAAAAATTTAAAATTATTTGATAATATCTTATTATTATGCTTGTCAGTTATTAGGGAATTTGTATTTGATTGCAATATTCCTGCATTTCTATCGAAAACTATATTTTTAGATTCAATAGAATAATTATTACTAATATTTATTTCTGTAAAATTGTAAGTTATTAATTTTTCATTTTTTTTTAAATATTCAATTTTATCTGTTTTAATAATAATGTTTTTTTTAAGATCTGTTATGATTACATTATCACTTAAAACTAACTCAGATTTTTTTTTGTCATACTCGAATATTTCCCCCTCAAGAATGAGACCATTATTGGAAGTAACTTTTACATTTTTTTTTGATATTAATTTATTACCCTCGTCTAAAATTTGAATCTCTTCACCCTCAAAAAATAATTCATCCCCATATAAATTTATGTGGTTGGTAAAAAATATATAAATAATAAAGAATAAAAATTTAATTTTTTTTTTCATTTCTCATTAATTCTTACTAAGCCTATAGTGCAAAATAGTGAAATAATTACTAATGGCAACCAAATAGACATTATCTCGGGCATTCTTTCATTTTGTCCTAGTAGGCTTGAAAAATAGTTTATATAATAAATCATCACTGACAATAAAACACCAAGCACTATATGAAATAATTTTGATTTGTTCCTTTTGATATTTAACATTATTACTGATGCAAAAACTGTCATTACAGTAAGATAAATTGGATATGCAATTAATTTTTGCATATGTATATTAATATTTGTTAATGAGTATCCTAAATTACTATAATCTTTTTTTAATTTGTTTAATTCTAAAATGTTTAATGATGATAGGTCTGAAAATAACTTATTTATTTGAGCAGCGTCAAAATTGCTTCTAAAGGTTACATTCTCAATACTTTTTAGGCCTTGATTTAATTTTGAAAAACTCCCTTTTATTATTAACCAGTCTTTATTTTCAATATTAATTTCTTCAGCAACAAAATTATTGAGATTTTCATAGTCTTTGGAAAATTGATTTATCGTAACTCGTTTAAGAATTTTACCATCAATTTTTTCTGCATTAATAATATTAATAAAATCATCAATTTCATCTTTTATCCATAAACCATTTTCTGTAACAATAGCTAAATATTTATTATCACCTGAATATTTATTTTTCATCTCTAAATACTTAAATCTTAAATTTGATGCCAAGTTATAAAAAATTGTAACTAATATTAATGAAATAATAAAAGAGCTAATTGATAAAATTCCGATTAATTTGAAATTACTCAAACTTATCTTTTTAAAAATATCTAATTCTTCTTTATCCATTAGTCTTATAAAAAGAAATTGTGTTGATATAAAAAAAATAAATGGAAAAGTTTCATATACAATTGTAGGTGCTGTTAATAATGTAAGTAGTACAGGAAAAAATCCGTTTACCTCCATGTCTTTAAAAAAGGATACTTCTTCAAATATATTTAATATTATGGATAAAGAGAAAAAAATAATAGAAACAAAGAATAAAATTCTCCAATATGATTTAATTAAGTAAGATTGATAAACCTTAATCATGATCTTTCTCGCAATTTAAAAAGTAAAAACAAGTAACTTAGAATAAACAAAATTATTGGCAAAAGTGTAAATGCTATTGTGCTTTGAATATCACTTATGTATCTTGAAGAAATTTCAGAAATAATAATAATCAATAATACTAAAAAAAATAAACAATATTGGAATCTTGAGTAAAAAAAATTATCTTTATTATATAATATAACCATCGATGAAATTAAAACAATTAATGGAATAAATAATGGTTTAATTCCCCTCTTAAAAGCTTCTTCTATTAAACCACTTAATTTTTCATTATCACATCTTAAAAAAGATTTTTTTAAATTATATTGATTATTAATTTTCAATTTATATAAACATAAAAATATTACCTTAGTAGGCAATTCTTGAATTTTTGGGTAAATTGTTGTTTTAGTTTTGTACTTAGAAAGATCAAATTCAGTTTTTTTGAATGAAAATGTAGTAATTTTTTTTTTATCCACATCAATAAAATTTCCATCGAAAAGAGCTAGGTAGTTCTGTTGATCATTAAAAATTAATTTACCCTTTTTAGCGTATATAATTTGAGATTGATTGTTACTTAAATTGTCTTTGAGGTAGATATTAAGCAATTCTCCTTTTTTATTTTTTTTTTCTACAAATATTGTAAGTGACTCTACGGCATCAATAAATTTTTTCTCTTTAATTAAATTTGGAAAAAAATCAATATTTGAATTTCTTACAAATTCTCTAGCATGATCCAATGATTTTGGAACGATGATGCTATTCAGTATTAATTGCAAAGTTAAAAAAAAAAGTGAAAATATAATTAAAATATTTATAAACTTAATTTTTGTAATACCAATATTCCAAAAAATAAGTAACTCATTCTTAAGCTCATATTTATTTATTATATAAAAAACTGTAATAAATATGCAAAAAGGCATTACTCTTGAGAAAATTTTTGGGAAATTAAGTAAGGTTATACCAAAATATGTATAAATCCCATGACCATCTTCAGAAACATAGTCTAAAAAATTTACAGCCTGGACTACCAAAATTATTAATGAAAGGCTTAAAGATGACAAAATGAAAAATTTTGTCACGTCTAGAATTAACTTGTTAAATATAATTTTTTTCATTGAAATTTTTAAATAAATATTTATATAAATCCAAAAAATATATTTATAGTTTATATACAACCTAAAGTACATATTTATAAAAATGTCAATAAAAATAAGCCACAAAAAGAGAATTGCAGAGAAAAATATTAAAAATTACGTTCTGTTTGCTGATGAAGAATTCGTAGTCAGTGGCTTAAAAAAAATTCATCTAGTTAAAAATGAAAATCAAATTAATAAAACTATTTATCCAAATAAGACAACAAAAAAAGATATAATATTTTTTAATTTAAATCCTAGTCAAAAAATAATTTTAATAAAAATAAAAAAGAGACAAAATCCAACTGAAAATGAAAAAAATGGAGCAAATTTTTATAATTTCATAAAATCTAATTTGTTAAAAGATTTAACTTTTCTAGATAAAAATATTTACGAAATCCAGGTTAATAACAAAAGTTTTTTGGATGAATTTTTACATGGGATGCAATTAAAATCTTATGAATTTAATAAATATAAAACAAAGAAAGAAATCACAAACATCAATGTTCAAATAAGCTATAGTAATAAAATTCCACCGACAAATAAAAATAATAGATTTTCCTCTTTACTAGAGGGAACGAATTTTACAAAAGATCTTGTTTCAGAACCAGGTAACATCCTTCATCCTGATGAATATGCAAAAAGAATTCTTAAATTAAAAAAAATTGGACTTAAAGTGAAAGTCTATAACGAAAAGCAACTTAAAAAATTGGGCATGGGTGCTCTTCTTGGAGTTGGTCAAGGCAGTATAAGAGGATCTTATCTCGTAACAATAGAGTGGAATGGTAATAAATTTAAAAACAGACCACTTGCCTTTGTAGGCAAAGGAGTTTGTTTTGATACAGGTGGTTACTCTCTTAAACCAGCTAGATTTATGGAGGATATGACATACGACATGGCGGGCTCAGCTGCTGTCGTAGGTCTAATGAAAACACTAGCTTTGAGAAAGGCAAAAATTAATGCCGTTGGTGTTGTTGGACTTGTCGAAAATATGGTTAGTGGAAACGCTCAAAGGCCTGGCGATATTGTAAAATCTTATAGTGGAAAAACTATAGAAGTATTAAATACTGATGCTGAAGGAAGGTTAGTTTTAGCAGACGCTTTAACTTTTACAGAAAAAAAATATAAACCTAAATTTATAATTGATTTAGCTACTTTGACTGGAGCAATTATAGTTTCATTGGGATCGGAGTATGCGGGACTTTTTTCAAATGATGATAAACTGTCAAAACAATTACTTGATGCAGGAGAAAAAGTTGATGAAAAATTGTGGAGAATGCCGTTACACAAAAATTTTGATAAACTGATGAATTCAAAAAATGCAGATATGCAAAATATTAATTATGTAGGAGGTGCAGGCTCAACTACAGCAGCTCAATTTTTACAACGTTTTATATTAAATAAAACTCCCTGGGCACACCTTGACATTGCTGGCATGGCTTTTTCGAAATATGGAGGGGCTCTTAATTCTGGTGGCGCAACAGGCTATGGAGTAAGATTATTAAATAAACTTATAGAGGACTATTATGAGTAATATTGAGCAAACACTATCAATTATTAAACCTGATGCTGTTGAAAGAAATTTAGAAAATGAAATAAAAACAATATTTCAAAACAATAATTTTAAGATCTTAAAAGAAAAGAAGTTAAAACTGAATAAAGATGAAGCTGAACAATTTTATAAAGTGCATGAAACAAAGCCATTTTATAACGATTTGTGTGAGTATTTATCGTCAGGTCCAATAATAGTCATGATACTTGAGAAAGAAAATGCGATAAAGTCAAACAGAGATCTTATGGGTGCAACTGATCCCAATAAAGCAGAGAATGGTACAATAAGAAAATTATTTGGCAAATCTATTGATAAAAATTCAGTACATGGATCTGACAGTCCTGAAAATGCTAAAATAGAAATAAATTTTTTTTTTAAAACTTAAGAAAATATCTTCATTATTGCCTTGGGATATATCTTGTGTTCTTCTTTCAACACTCTTTTACTGAGCTTTTTAAGATTATCATTTTTAAAAATTTTAATTTTTTTCTGTAAAATAATCTTACCAGAATCTAATTTATAATTTACAAAATGGACTGTGCAACCAGTATAAATTTCATTATTATCTAATACTCTACGGTGTGTATTTAACCCTTTATATTTAGGTAGAAGAGATGGATGAATATTGATAATTCTTCCTTTAAATTTTTTAATAAAATTGTTTGTCAAAATTCTCATGAATCCAGCAAGACAAATAAATTTGATTTTTTTTTCTTTTAAAATTTTTAAAAGCTTCTTTTCAAGAATATAAAATTTTTTGTCATTTATAAAAAGAGTATTTATTTTTTCTATTTTTGCGTAACTTAGACCATAAGCATTTCTATTATTCGAAAATACTAAATCTATCTTTATGGGCGACTTCTTATTTCTTGAAAATTTTATTAGATTTTTAAGATTTGATCCTCTACCAGATATAAATACAGCGGTGCTTACTTTTTTACCAAAATACCTTTTCATCAAGTTTAACTTTTTTTTTACCTTCTATAATTTTGCCTATCACATAGGGCTTAAACTGTTTTTTGAAAATTTTTTGTATTTGTTTTACATTACTTGATTTAGCTATTAAGCAAAAACCAACACCACAATTAAAAGTTTTCAACATTTCTTTTTCATTTACGTTTTTACTCTTAATCCACTTGAAGATTTTGTTAGGTTTTATTTTAGATAAATTTATTTTAGCCGATAGACCATTAGGTATTACCCTGCTTATATTATCTTCTAGACCGCCACCAGTTATATTTGCGCAGGATTTAATTAATTTAAATTTAAAAAGTTTTAGAACTTCATTTACATATATTTTTGTTGGTCTGATTAGTTCTTTGCGTAAAAATTTATTTTTTTTTAAATTTATTTTTTTTTCCTGTAATATATATCTAATTAATGAATAACCATTTGAATGTACCCCATTAGAAGGTATTGCTAGGACTAAATCATTTTTTTTTATATTATCTTTTTTAATAATATTTTTTTTATCTACAATTCCGACAGCAAAACCTGCAATATCAAATTTATTTTTTGAATAGGTTCCTGGCATTTCAGCTGTTTCACCACCTACCAAAGAACAATTTGAAATATCGCATCCTCTATTTATTCCTTTAACAATATCTTTTAATTTTTGAAAATTTATTTTATTGATCGATATGTAATCTAAAAATATTAATGGTTTTGCTCCCTGAACAATCAAATCATTCACACACATAGCAACCAAATCAATTCCGATTGTATCAAACTTATTAAGCAAATTTGCAATCTCTATTTTTGTTCCAACACCATCAGTACTTGCTACAATTTTGGGGTCTTTAAAATACTTTGGTATATTTGAGATCGATCCAAATCCACCGATGTTTCTGTTTTTTTGCTTTTTTTTTCCTGTATTTTTTGCGATAAAATTTATAAACTTATCTGCAGCCTTTATATTTACGCCACTTTTTTGATATGTAAATTTGCTATTTTTCATTAGAATAAATTATGTTTTTAAATATTAACTTTTTTCGTTTGAAAAAATCTTATATATTTTTTTTCGTTTCACTTCTATTTATAATTTTAACATTATCTAAAGCAGAATCATCGAATTTTGAAGTTAAAGATATTGAGGTGACTGAACCATTCAATCAAAATTTCAAAAAAAAAATAGTTATAGATAAAGCAATTATTAAAGCATTCAAAAAACTTTTAAATATGACAATCTCAACAGATGAAATGTTTAAAATATCGAATTATAAAGTTGATGAAATAAAAAAACTAATCGACTCTTTTAATATTAAAAATGAAAAATTTGTAAATAATAATTATAATGCAATATTTGACATAAACTTTAATAAACAAAATACATTTTTATTTATTGAAAAAAAAAATATTTTTCCATCTATACCAAAAACTAAAAAAATTGTTATATTGCCTATATTAGTGGATACCTTATCGGATACTGTAAATGTTTTTAACAAAAATCCATTTTTTTCTAATTGGAATTCAAATATCACAAGCTATCATTTAATAGATTATATTTTACCGTCAGAGGATATTGATTTAGTCAAAATACTTAATGATAATATAAAAAACCTAGAGGATTATAATTTTAGTGAAATTATTAAAAAATATAATTCTAACCAATATATTATTTGTTTAATTTACAAAGAAAAAGATACATTTAATGTTTTTTCAAAAATTAAACTCAATGGTAAACTTAAAATTAAAAGTAAAATATTTTCTGAAATTAACATAAAATCCAAAAAAAAATTAGAAAATTTGATATATGAAATAAAGCTTATTTATGAAGATGAGTGGAAACATATTAATAAAATAAACAGATCTGTTAAATTACCAATTAATCTATCTATAAGTTCTTTTGAATATAAAAAAAATAAGGAATTTCAAAATTTCTTATCTTCAACAGATTTAGTTTCAAAATACTCAATAAAAAGTTTTAATAATAATCACGTTAACTACAAAATTATATTTAATGGATCACCCAAACAGTTTTTGACTATAGTAAAAAACAATAGTTTTCAAATCAAAACTAATCAACAAATTTGGAAAATAGAATAAAATGCCAAAGAGGGTACAACAATTAATAGATTTTCAATTTGATAAAAGTTATAAAAGTGAGGATTTTTATGTGTCTAAAAGTAATTTTTTTGCTTTCTCTTTGTTAGATAGTTGGCCTAAATGGGAAAAAAATATTCTGAACATTCATGGAGAAAAATACAGCGGAAAATCTCATCTTTCTGAAATATTTGTAAAAAAAAATAACGGTATAATTTTAAAAGCTGAGAAATTAAAGTCTAATTTTGAAAAAGATTTAAAGTTTTATCAAAACATTATTATAGATAACTTGCGCGAGAAGACAGAGGAAAAAATATTATTTTCATTAATAAATTTTGTAGATCAAAACTCAAAATATTTGTTAATTAATTCTTTGGAGCCTTTTAATAAAATGAAATTTAAGCTCAACGATTTGGTATCTAGAGCTAAAAATTGTTTAGAGGCAAAAATTGAAAAACCGGATGATGAATTAATTAAGGTGCTAATAATAAAATATTTATCTGACAAACAAATTAAAATTAATGCTAAATTGTTAGAATATGCATCAAAAAGAATTACAAGGTCTTATGGAAAAATATTTGAATTTATATATAAGATTGATGAAATAAGTTTAATTAAAAAAAAATCTATTGACCAGAAAATAATAAAAGAAGCATTAGGATTATAATTTGACAAAGTATCGAACTCATAATTGCTTAGAATTATCAGCTAAAAACAGCGGCGAAAATGTTATTTTATCTGGCTGGGTCCATAAAAAAAGAGATCATGGAAATTTACTTTTTTTAGATTTAAGAGATAATTTTGGAACAACACAATGTATTGTCGAAAAAGACAAACCTTTTTTTAAACAATTAGAAAAAATTCAGCTTGAAAGTGTAATTAAAGTAAATGGTATTGTTAGCAAAAGAACTTCAGAAACAATTAATAAAGATCTCAAAACAGGTGAAATAGAAATAAAAATTGAATCTTTTGAAATACTGGGCACATGTGAAGAACTTCCTCTTCCAGTTTTTAGTGATCAAGAGTATGCTGAGGAAATTAGACTTAAATATAGATTTTTAGATTTAAGAAGAAAAAAAATTCATTCAAATATATTATTAAGATCAAAAGTAATTTCATTTATTAGAGATGAGATGAACAAAAATGGATTTGTAGAGTTTCAAACTCCAATTTTAACTTCATCAAGCCCTGAAGGTGCAAGAGATTTTATTGTTCCTAGCAGATTAAACCCAGGAAAGTTTTATGCATTACCTCAGGCACCACAACAATTTAAACAGTTAGTGATGATATCTGGTTTTGATAAATATTTTCAAATAGCTCCATGTTTTAGAGATGAGGATGCAAGAGCAGATAGGAGTCCAGGTGAATTCTACCAACTTGATCTAGAAATGTCTTTTGTTGAACAGGAAGATGTTTTTACAGTTGTCGAAAATCTCTTAATTAAGGTTTTTAAAAAATTTTCAAATAAAAAAATTTTATATGAAAGATTTCCTAGAATTCCTTATGAAGAATCTATATTTAAATATGGAACAGACAAACCAGATTTAAGAAATCCTTTAGAAATATTTGATCTTACGTCTGTATTTAATAGAAATGATGTAAAATTTGAAATTTTCAAGAAACTTGTAAAATCTGGAGCTATCGTAAGATCAATAGTAACAAAAAAAACAGACAAAAAGCCAAGAAGTTTTTTTGATAATCTAGACAAATGGGCAAAATATCAAGGCGCGTCAGGGTTGGCATATTTTACTTTTGAAAAAAATGAAACTATAGATGCGAAGGGACCTGTTGGAAAATTTTTTTCTACGGATGCTTTAAATGAAATAATGAAAATCACTGGAGCAGAAATAGGTGACAGTATATTTTTTTCTTGCGATAAAAAAGAAAACGTTTTGCAGCTTATGTCGTCAGCAAGGGATAAAATTGCAAAAGAATTAGATTTAATTGATGAAAACACATTCGCTTTTTGTTGGATTGTTGATTATCCAATGTATGAAACTGATAAAGTTACAGGAAAAATTAAGTTTAGTCACAACCCCTTTTCAATGCCACAAGGAGATGAAAAAGATTTAGATTTTGAAAACCCACTTAGTATCAAGGCTTATCAATATGATATTGTGTGTAATGGAATAGAGCTTTCGTCGGGAGCTATAAGAAATCATAAACCTAATTTGATGTATAAGCTTTTTGAGATTGCAGGGTATAAAAAAAGTGATGTGGACCAAAAATTTAGAGGTATGATAAATGCATTAAGTTTTGGTGCACCCCCTCATGGAGGAATAGCCCCAGGTTTAGATAGAATAATAATGTTATTAGCGAATGAAAAAAATATCAGAGAAGTAACATTGTTTCCAATGAATCAGAATGCACAAGATCTTATGATGAATGCACCGTCCGAAATAAGTGAAAAACAATTAAAGGAATTGGGTTTAACGATTAAAAAAAAATAAATTATTTTTTTCCTTTAAGATTTATTCTTATATCAGACAAATCAACCAGTTTTTTTTGGTAATTATTTCGCACAAAGCCTTTACTGGTAATATCTTTAACAATTTTCAAAAATTTACTTTGTTCGTCCTCAATTTCACTTTCTTTTGTAGCCCCAGATTTGTCTGCATTAGATCCAATTGAAGGGGTGTGAGCTAAATCTTCTCTATTAAGGTATGAGATGGCAAGTTCTCTAAATATATAGTCAAGTATCGAAGAAGCACTTAAAATTCTATCATTTCCATATACTTTGCCAGATGGTTCGAATTTTGTATCAACGTAAGCGCTAACAAATTCATCAAGTGGCACACCATATTGAAGACCTAAGGATATTGCTATTGCAAAATTATTCATCAATGCCTTGACTAGTTCACCTTCTTTACTAGTATCAATAAATATTTCACCAATTTTACCATCTTCATATTCTCCGGTATGAAGATAAACTTTATGATCCCCGATAGTAGCTTTTTGAATATATCCTTTTCTTCTATCAGGCATACTAAATCTTTTATTTATACCCTCGTGAATTTTTTTTTCAAACTTTTGATTAGTATCATTTATTAAATTTTTTACAGTTGGATTATCAGATTTTAAATTTGTTTGTTTTATTTCTTTTTGATTTTTGTTAAATTTTTCACCTTTATCTAAACTTTTAGTTTTTCTATTATCTAGTTTGACACTAATTATCTCAAATTTACCATCATCTCTTTTTTCTAAATTAGATAGTTGATTTTCATTCACTTCATCAAGGTAATGTGTAACTTTAAAGCTACAATTATAATAAGTTTCTACAATATATTTTGCCATAATTTTAATTTATATTTGAGTCGTTGAATAATTATGTATATACAAAATTTGAATTTAGTCTAATCTAAATTTTGCAATTTTAAATTGAAAAAAAAAATTTTTATATGTTGACAGTTTTTAAACAAATTTTTATTTGGTGGAATCAACAAACTTTGGGAACGCGTATTTACACATTCTTGAATGGTAAATTTGTTGGAAAGGATGAATTCGGCAATAAATATTACGAAAATAAAAAAAAAAATAGAAGATGGGTTGTTTATAAAGGTGAAATTGATGCATCTAAAATTTCAAATGAATGGTTTTCTTGGATACATTTTACAAAGAATAAAATGGAAATAAATAAAAATACTAAAAAATATAGTTGGCAAAAACCTCATTCTTCAAATAAGACAGGAACAGTCGAGGCTTACCATCCAAATAAAAAAAATAATGAAATTAAAAAAAAGTATTCTTCTTGGAAAGGTTAAACTATTATTTTTTTTTCTAATAGTTTTTAATAACAATTTATTGTCCGATGAAAAAATATACGAGGGTAGTTTTATTGAATTAAAAGTTTTGGATAAAGTAAGTTCAAAAAATTATAAGATAAATCTCAAAATAGGAGAAGAAACAGTTTTTAAAAATATATCAATAAAACCATTAAAGTGTAAAAATTCTGAATTTGATGATAGCCCTGAGATAATTGCATATTTGCAAGTCAAAGATTTAAAAAATTTTGGAAATAATGAAGTTTTTGTATTTAATGGTTGGACTTTCTCCTCAAGTCCATCAATTAATACATTTGATCATCCAGTTTACGATTTGTGGTTAACCAGGTGTTATAATTAAATTACTTTGTCTTTATCAAGCCAAGTAACATTAAAATCTGAATTCAAAAATTTTTTATGACTCAGTAATTTCTTATGTAAGTCGATTGTAGTTGTTATACCCTCAATAACAAATTCATCTAATGAGCGATTCATTCTTTGAATTGCCTCTTCTCTATTTCTCCCATGACAAATCAATTTACAAATCATACTATCGTAAAAAGGCGTAACTTTATATCCTTGATAAATAGCCCCATCAACTCTTGTTCTAAATCCAGAGGGCTGATGGCACATAGTAATTATACCAGGCGATGGTTGAAAATTTTTACTTGCGTCTTCTGCATTTATCCTACACTCAATTGCATGTCCCCTTGGAGAAATATCTTTTTGTTCTAGAGCTGTATTACCCGTGTAAGCTATCCAAATTTGCTCTTTGATAATATCTATACCAGTAACCATTTCAGTTACCGGATGTTCAACCTGAACTCTCGTATTCATCTCTAAGAAATAAAACCGTCCTTTTTCGTAAATAAATTCAACAGTTCCTGCTCCTTCGTAACCTATTTTGGCAACCATATTCACAGTTTTTTCAAATAATTCATTTCTTATCTCTTTATTAAGAACCGGACTTGGTGTTTCCTCAATTAATTTTTGATGTCTTCTTTGTATAGAGCAATCTCTTTCGTGTAAATGAACTGTATGATTTTTGCCTGATAAAACTTGGACTTCAATATGTCTTGGGTCTTCAAAGAATTTTTCAATATAAACTTCATCATTTGCAAAAAATTTTTTTGCCTCTGATTTTGCTGCAAGAAATAATTCTTCAAATTTACCCTCATCATTCACAATCTTCATTCCTTTTCCTCCTCCACCTCCAGCAGCTTTGATTAAGACTGGAAACCCAATTTTTTTAGAAATTTTTTTTGCTTCATCGATATTTGAAACCCCACCTTCCGATCCCTCAATTACAGGTAAACCATTTTCTTTTGCAATCTTTTTCGCCTGAATTTTATCACCCATCATTTTTATTAGTTTTGATGAAGGTCCAATAAATTTTATATTATTTTCCTCTAAAATTTTTGCAAAGTTAAAGTTTTCAGATAAAAACCCATAACCAGGGTGCACAGCTTCTGAGCCAGTTAATTCAATAGCTGACATAATTGCTGGTATGTTTAAATAACTATTTGATGGTTGATGTGGACCAACACAAACACTTTCATCAGCTAATTTCACGTGCATACTTTCTCTATCTACATCTGAATGAATAGCAACAGTTGAAATACCCCATTCTTTACAAGCTCGGATTACTCTCACAGCAATTTCTCCTCTATTAGCAATGAGAATTTTTTTAAACATTATTCAACAAGAATTAATACTTGGTCATACTCAACAGGTTGACCATCTTCAACTGAAATTTTTTTAACTATTCCGTCAAACGATGAAGGAACATGATTCATAGTTTTCATAGCCTCAACTATCATAATGGTATCACCTTTTTTGATTTTTTTTCCAATTTCCACGAATGGTTTTGCACCAGGCTCTGGAGCTAAGTAAGCAGTACCTATTATTGGACTTTTAATTGCGTTATAATTTTTATTATCATCAATTTGACTTACTTTCTCGACATCTAGAATATCTAATTTTTCTCCAGCTTTACCTAAAGATTGTTTTAAATCTTCTAGTGCATCAATTAATTTCTTTATAATTTTTTTATCTATTTCCATCTTCAAGTAATCTTTGCATTGCATTTATGGCTAAAATATAACCATTAACCCCCAAACCACATATTATTCCAGTTACTACATCACTTATTAATGATTTCTGTCTAAATTCTTCTCTTTTATAAATATTTGAGATGTGCAATTCTATTTTAGGTTTTTTATATATGTCTAGAGCATCACGTATTGAAACAGACGTATGCGTAAAACCTGCGGCATTTATAATGATGCCGTCATAATTTTTTCTAGAGTCCTGAATTTTTGTGACAATTTCGCCCTCTATATTTGACTGGTAAAGTTCAATTTCCATTTTTTGATTTTTAGCTGTTTCCAAACATTTTTCTTTTAATTCATCAAAAGTAAGTTTCCCATATTGTGATTTTTCTCTCTCACCTAATAAATTAATATTTGGTCCATTGATAATTATTATTCTATGTGGCATTAATCATTTATATATTATGAAAAAAATAAACAAAGTAAAAATAAAAATAAATGGTAAGAAATTTACAATTAAGCCCAAAATGACTTTAAAAGATCTGGTCAATAAATACAAAATACCTGAAAAAAAAGTTGCAATCGAATTGAACGAAAAAATTGTGAATAAACATAACTTAAGAAAAATAAAGATTAAAAATTTTGATAAAATTGAAATTGTTCATTTCATTGGTGGGGGTTAAAATGAAAAAAAAAGATTTTTTAACAATTTCAAATAAAAAATATAAATCAAGATTAATTGTAGGAACAGGAAAATATAAAAATTTTGAGGAATGCGCAAAGTGTGTGGAACTTTCTGGCGCTGAAATTGTAACTGTAGCAGTCAGGAGAGTTAATATCCAAGATAAAAGAAAACCATTACTTATGGACTATATTAATCCAAAAAAAATTACTTATTTACCAAATACTGCTGGTTGTTTTAATTCAATAGAAGCATTAAGAACTTTAAGACTGGCTAGAGAAATTGGTGGGTGGAAATTAGTTAAGCTTGAGGTGTTAGGAGATAAAAAAACACTTTTTCCAGACATGATAGAAACTCTTAAATCTACTGAAGTTTTAAGCAAAGAAGGTTTTCAGGTTATGGTTTACTGTAATGATGACCCTCTAATGGCTAAGAGACTTGAAAATGTTGGGGCGGCTGCCATTATGCCATTAGCAGCACCTATAGGATCAGGTCTTGGTATTTTAAATGAAACAAATATAAAAATAATAAGGTCGCGAACAAAATTACCCTTAATAATCGATGCAGGATTAGGACAATCATCTGATGCTGCCATAGCAATGGAATTAGGATGTGATGGTGTTTTAATTAATACTGCAATAGCTAAAGCAAAGGATCCTCTCAAAATGGCTGAGGGTATGAAATATTCTGTTATTGCAGGGCGATACTCTTATCTTGCTGGTAGAATAAATCAAATTACGTTTGGAAAAAGATCCACCTCAAATAAAGGAATTATTTAACCTTCTTTTTAAAAAATTTTTTCTTTTTAAATTTTCTTTTCTTGAATTTTTTAACCTTATCTAATTTGTCATTTTTTTCATTTTGCTCTTTTACTTTTTCCAATTTCGTAATATTTTCTGATGTATTAAGTATTTTTTTGCTTTTATTTTTATATTCGATCCTAAAATCAGAAATGATCATTGAATTATCAATTATAATATTAATTTTAAATTTATTTTTTTTTTCTATAAATTTAATATTTTCACTCAAATTATCTTCTATATAATTATTAATTTGTTCACATACACTTAAATCTACAATTTTTGCCTTGTTTTCAATTGCATCGATTTCTAATTTTTTAATAATTTTAAGAGCATATGTTTCGTTTGTGAGAGATATTTTCCATTTTACTGAACTTTCTCTCAATCTTTGACGAGACATTTCCAATAGACCAAAACTACTAATTCGACCAATTTGAATTCTCGCTCTATCATTTCTACACTTTTCTTTTAGTTTTCTTTCAATCAATCTTCTGTTGCCAAAGTTCATCATATCTATAAAATCAATAATGATTAAACCAGAAAGATCTCTAATCTTAATTTGACGTGCAATTTCTTCAGCCGCCTCTAGATTTGTGTCTAAAGCAGTGCTTTCCACATTTTTTTGTTTGATTGATCTTCCAGAGTTTACATCAATAGAAATTAAAGCCTCTGTAGGATTAATGACCAAGTATCCACCTGAATTAAGTTTGACTGTTGTTTCAAATATTTCATTAAGTTTTACTTCAATCTTCTCTTTAATAAATAGGGGAACTTTATCTCTATATTTTTTAATTTTTTTTACATGACTTGGCATTATTAGTTTCATAAAGTTTTTAGCTTTTTGATATCCTTCGTTTCCCTCTACAATTATATTTTGTGTATCTTCATCATACATATCCCTGAGTGTTCTTTTGATTATTTCACTTTCTTTGTGAATAATTGATGGAGCTATAGAATTCATAGCATTTTCTTTTATTGCTTCCCATACTTTAATTAAACTTTGTAAGTCTCGATCAATTTCATTTTTGGTTTTATTTGATCCAGCTGTTCTAACAATAATTCCCATCTCCTTTGGAATTTTAATTTGATTTAGTATCGATCTAATTTTTTTTCTGTCAGCTGAATTAAAAATTTTCCTAGAAATTCCACCACCCTTTGGTGTATTTGGCATAAGAACAATATATTTACCAGCTATCGATATAAATGTGCTTAATGCAGCTCCCTTCATACCTCGTTCATCTTTTAAAACCTGAACAAGTATCACTTGATTTGGTTTTATCACCTCTTGAATTTTATACCTTTTAAAAGGATACTTCTTTTCATTATTATTTTTTTCTGTTGTTGGAATTTGATCTATTTTTTTTTCTACAGACGAATCTATATCCCCTTTATCATCTAAAATATTTTTTTCTTCTTCCTTTTCACTTTCTTTAATTAGTTTTTCTCTAGCCTTCTCTTCTTCTTGTTTTATTTTATCAAGGTCGCTTTGTGGTATTTGGTAATAATCAGACTGAATATCATTGAAGGATAAGAAACCATGTCTCTCTCTTCCAAAATCTATAAATGCTGCTTGCAATGAAGGTTCAACTCTACTTACTTTACCAAGATAGATATTATTTTTGATTAGTGTGCTCTTTAAGCTTTCGTACTCGTAATCTTCAATATTCCCGTTTGATTTAAGTACAACCCTAGTCTCATTTGGATGCGAAGCATCGATATATAAATTCTTTTCCATAATATTTTGATTATTTTTTTCATTAATAATATTTTGTATAAATTCTGTTGCCTTAACATTAACAAATTTATTAAATAAATAAACATAAATGAACAGTTTACTCAAAAAAATCGTAGTCTTGGGAACAACAGGTATGCTGGTTATCTTAATACTTGTAATTTCTATATTATGGGTCTTTTCAAATAAACTTCCTGACTATAAATTTTTAAAGAGCTACAAAGCTCCCGTATCTAGTAAAGTGTATTCTGGAGATGGAGAACTTGTAAATGATTTTTCTTCAGAAAAAAGAATTTTTGTTCCATATTCTTCGATACCTGAAAAAATTATAAATTCTTTTTTATCTGCAGAAGATAAAAATTTTTTTAATCATCCAGGAGTAGATGCAAAAGGAGTATTAAGAGCAACTAAAAATAATATATCAAACATTTTCTTGTCGAAAAGGTTGGAAGGTGCATCAACAATAACTCAACAAGTAGCAAAAAATTTTTTATTGTCTAATGAAGTAAGTATTAACAGAAAAATTAAAGAAGCTATTCTTGCTTTTAGAATTGAAAGAGCACTTAGTAAGCAGCGTATTTTAGAACTTTATTTAAATGAAATATATTTAGGAAGTGGATCCTATGGAATAGCTGCGGCTAGTTTAAAATATTTTGACAAGCCAATTACTGATTTGGATTATGTTGAGGCATCTTTACTTGCAGCTTTACCAAAAGCTCCAAGCAGATATAATCCTTTTAAAAATAAAGATCTTGCCAAATTTAGAAGAAACCTTGTTTTAAAAAATTTATTTGAAAATAATTTTATTACAGAGTTTGAATATAATTCTTATATCAAAGAACCAATAACGCTAAAAAAAAGAAAAAAAATATACTTGGAAGATGCCAGGTATTATGTCGAGGATATAAGAAAGAATGTTGTAAAAAAATTTGGTTTCGAAAAAGTTTATAAAAATGGACTAAATATAAAGACACCTTTAAACTTAGAGTTTCAATCTGCAGCAACTTCCGCACTTAGAAAAGGTTTATTAAAATATGATAGGCGTAAAGGTTGGAGGGGACCACTCATTAAAAAAAAATATACTAAAAGCTGGTCAGAGGATCTTGACAAATTTAGATTAGAAAATTCAATCGAATGGATATTGGCAATTGTTCGAAATACAGATAATGGAAAAATTGAAATTGAAACTAAAAATAATAATAAAGGTTTTATAAGAGAATTAGATATGAAATGGGTAAATAAAAGTAAACACCCATTAGAAGTAGGGAATATTATTTACGTTAAAAAACTTGATAATGGTTACTATGAGTTAAAACAATTGCCTAAAATAAATGGATCTATAGTTGTTATGGATCCTTATACTGGGAGAGTTTTAGCTATGAGTGGGGGTTTTAGTTTTTTACAAAGTGAGTTTAATAGAGCTTCTCAAGCCTTAAGACAACCTGGGTCAGCATTTAAACCATTTATATATGCATTGGCTTTGGAAAATAATTATCAACCTTCCTCTTTAGTACTTGATGCACCATTAGTTTTAAAACAAGCGGAAGATTTAAAATTATGGAAACCAGAAAATTATGGAAAAAAATTTTATGGTTTATCCACAATGAGAATAGGTCTTGAAAAATCCAGAAATCTTATGACAGTTAGAATTGCACAAGATTTAGGTTTAAAGAAAATAATTAATTTTTCAAAAAAGTTAGGCATCTACGAAAACCCGAGTGAACTTTTATCAATATCTTTAGGTTCAGCGGAAACAACTTTGTTAAGATTAACCTCAGCTTATTCCTCTTTTATAAATGGAGGTAAATTAGTTAGACCTATTTTAATTGATAGGGTTCAAGACGGAGAGGGTGAAACTATTTTGAACAATGAGAACAGAAAATGTTATCAATGCGAGCAAATTTCATATTTAAGCAACAATTATCCCCAAATAGAAGATAATTTTGAGGAAATTTTTTCTCCAGAGACGGCATATCAAATTACTTCTATGTTAGAGGGAGCTGTTCAAAGAGGGACAGCGAAAGGTCTTAAAGATTTAAATTTAGATATTGCCGGCAAAACTGGAACGACTAACGAAAATACTGACACATGGTTTATCGGTTATACCTCAAAACTTATAATTGGAGTCTATGTAGGTTTTGATAACCCTAAATCATTAGGGAAAAAAGAAACTGGAGCAAGGACTGCAATGCCTATATTTAAAGATTTTGTAAAAAAAATCGTAAAAAAAGAAGAAGCAAGACCATTTAAGGTAGCAGAAAATATTACACTAATGGTAATTGATCCAAAAACAGGAAAAAAAGCTTCATTTGACTCAAAAAAAACAATTATTGAGGTTTTTAAAAAAAAAGATTTAAATCAAAACAATAAAAATATGATATTAAATAATAGAATGAATAATAATAATATTTTAAGATTTTATTAATGGAAAATGATTTTATAAAATATAAAAAAGATATTGAAAAAATAAATCAAAGAATACAGGAGTTTCTTTGAAAAAAATAATATTTCCTCAATAATAGAAAAAAATAATAAAAAAATTTTAGAGCCAAATTTTTGGAAAAATAAAAATCTAGCTCAAAAAATTATTAAAGAAAAAAATTTTTATGAGGAGTTATTAAAATCATATGAAAATTCCAAAAAGAAAATCTTAGATTTATCTGATCTATATGATTTAGCAACTGAGGAAAATAATCAAAATATAATAAAAGAACTAATTAAAAATTGTAAAGAATTAAAATCTAAATGTAAAAAAAATGAGATAAAATGTTTTTTATCAAATGAGAGCGATATTTTAGACTGTTATATCGAGATACATGCAGGAGCTGGTGGCACTGAAAGTCAAGACTGGGCTGAAATGTTAAAAAGAATGTATTTAAAATGGGCTCAAAATAAAAAGTACAAATCAATAATAATAAGTGAACACAAAGGTGATGAAGCAGGTATAAAATCATCAACACTTCAATTACATGGCGAGTACTTATATGGTTGGCTTAAATCAGAGTCTGGTATTCACAGATTGGTAAGAGTTTCACCTTTTGATTCTGGAGCAAGAAGACATACTAGTTTTGCTAGTGTATGGGTATATCCAATAATAGATGACAGCATTGAAATTGAGATTAAGGAAAAAGATTTAAGGATTGACACTTATAGATCGAGTGGAGCAGGTGGACAACACGTAAATACAACTGATAGCGCAGTAAGAATAACTCATTTACCTACAAAAATTGTTGTCCAATGTCAAAATGAAAGATCTCAACACAAAAATAAGGAAACTTGCATGAGAATGCTTAAAGCTAGATTATATGATTATGAATTAAAAAAAAAAGAAAAAGAAACTCAAAACTTGGAGAGTGAAAAAACTGATATAGGTTGGGGTCATCAAATTAGGTCTTATATATTACATCCATATAGACTTGTTAAAGATAATAGGACAAGTTTTGAAAGTTCAGACCCAGACAAAGTACTGAATGGTGAAATAGATTCTTTTTTAGAAAGCTCGTTGTATAAATAAATGATTAAAAGAACATTTTATATACTATTAATTCTTTTTATTGGATGTGTTTCTTACCTAAACTTTATTGGTATCAGTACAAGTAAATTTAATAAAAAAATAGTAACAGAGGTTAGAGATAAATTTCCACAAGTAAATTTAAAATTAAATGACATAAAAATTCTACTTAATATTGCAAAACTTTCTATAGATTTGGAGACTGATTATCCTATTATTTTATTAAATAATGAAAAAATAAAATTAAAAAAGGTTTTAACTACTTATGACCTAAAATCTTTTTTCAGAAAAGAGTTTGCAATAAAAAATTTATTTATAGACAGTCAAAAAAATCAAATTAAAGAAATTGTTAAATTAGTAAGATCTTACAAAGATAGTGCTCAATTATTAATAATTGAAAAAATTATTAAAAGTGGAGATGTTAAAATCTCTATAAAATTAAATTTTGATGCTAATGGTAATTTACAAGATGATAAATATAAAATCACTGCTCGTTTTGAAAATCTATCAATTGATTTTTTTAACCGGCAAAAAGTTAAAAAAATATCAGGTAATTTAAGATATTCAGAAGATAAAATTCTAATTACAAATTTGGAGTCTGAATATCAGGGCTTGAAGTTTTTTTCAAAAAAAATCCTGATAAGAAAAAAAAACAAAAATTATATAGTTGACGGTTTTATTGACAGTAAAGAAGATTTAATACCACAACAAATAACAGATATATTTATAAAAAATGAAAATATTAAAAATATACTGTTATCTTCAAAAAGTAATTTCAATTTTAATCTATCAAAAAAATTTAAAGTTTCAGATTTAAAATTTAGTTCTAATATAAACCTAAAAAAAGCCGAGTATAACAATGAACTCAAAATTAAAAAATATTTTCCAAATTATGCAAATAAAATCACTTTTTTAGATCAAACTATAAATATAAATTTCGAAAATAAAATATTAATAGATGGGTTTGGCAATCTTCAAATAGGAGAAAAAATTGACGATGTTAAATATAATTTCGAGGTTAACAAGAAAGATATAAAATTTGATATTGATTTAGATATCATTGAGATTCCATTCAAGATCGATTTTCTTAATTTCGCAAAGAAAGATAATGAGGTTGTCAAATTTAAAATTATTGGTGGAAGAAAGAATAATAATTTCTTTTTAAACAAAATAAATATAAAAAAAAAAAATGATATAATAAATTTAAATAATATTGATTTCTCTAGAGATTTTCAAATCACTAATTTTCAAAAAATTTATCTCAAATACTTAGATATAAATAATAGCAAGAATGATATCTTAATAGTTCAGACTAAAAAAAATAGTTTTATTATTGAAGGTCAGAGTTTTAATTTTAATAAAATCATAGATCAAATTTTGTTTGAGAATACAAGTGAAACAAAGATTTTTGACGAGAAAGAAAGAGATTTTGAAATAAAATTTAAAAAAAATTATTTAGACATGGACCACCACATTTTAAATTTACAAGGCAATATTAAACTAAAAGGCAATGATATTTATGATATGTCATTAAAATCCTCATTCCCAAATAAGGATACTTTATCAATAACTATTAAGACAAAAGATGGACAAAAAATTACAACTTTTTATTCAGACCAAGCTAAGCCTTTCGTTAAAAAATATAAGTTTGTAAAGGGTTTTGAGGGAGGAAAAATTGATTTTTATTCAATTAAGAAAAACAAGGTATCTAACTCACAACTTAAAATTTTCGAATTTAGTCTAAAGGAGTTACCTGCATTGACCAAAATTCTCACACTAGCATCATTACAAGGCATCGCGGATATTTTATCAGGTGAAGGTGTAGGTTTTGATGAGTTGGAAATGAGTTTTATAAATAGAAAAAACCTTATGGAAATTGATGAAATTTATGCCATTGGACCTGCAATTTCAATTTTAATGGAAGGTTATGTTGAAAAAGATAAAATAATTAGTTTAAGAGGTACTTTAGTGCCTGCAACTACAATTAATAAATTTGTAGGATCTATACCAATCTTGGGAGATATTTTGGTTGGAAAAAAAACAGGAGAAGGAGTATTTGGTGTAAGTTTTAAGCTTAAAGGACCACCTAAAGATATAAAAACAACAGTAAACCCAATTAAAACTTTAACACCTAGATTTATAACAAGAACATTAGAAAAAATTAAGAAAGCAAATTAGTTTATTTTGATTATGACATGTTTTTTTTTCCCAAGTGATAATTTTAAGAGATTTTGGTTGTTAAAATTCTTTAATGATACCTGTAAATTTTGATCCTCAATTGTTTGATTATTAATTTTTATTCCTTTATTTTTAATTATTCTTCTTACCTCACTTTTTGAAGCTAATAGATTTGACACAATCACAAGATCAATAATATTCAAGCCATTTTCTAATTCTTTTTTATCTATTTTGATTGTGGGCAAATCATCCCCAATAGAACCAGATCCAAAAGTTTTTTTAGCCGTTTGTTCTGCTTTTTCAGCAGATGACTTTCCATGTAACATTGTGGTTGCTTCATTTGCTAATAAAATTTTTAATTCATTAATATTATTATTTTTAATATTTTCAATTTTTTTTAAACTTAGATCAGTAAACATTTTTAAAAATTTAATTACATCTCTGTCATCTGTATTTCTCCAAAACTGCCAATAATCATATGGAGACAACAATGATTTGTCTAGCCATACTGCTCCACTTTCAGTTTTACCCATTTTTGCACCAGAAGCTAAAGTTATTAAAGGAGTTGTTAAGCCAAAAGACTGTTTACCAGAATATCTTTTTATAAGTTCAACACCATTAATTATATTACCCCACTGATCAGAACCACCTATCTGCATAATACAATTTTTATTTTTATTTAGTTCTAAAAAATCGTATGCTTGAAGTATCATATAATTAAATTCCATGTAGCTTAAAGACTGTTCTCGATCCAGCCTTAATTTTACACTGTCAAAGCTTAACATCTTATTGATTGTAAAATGTTTACCTATCTCTCTCAAAAACTTTATGTAATTAAGTTTCCCAAGCCATTTGTAATTATTTACAAATATAGGTTTAATTTTTGAGTTACTAGTTTTTAAAAAAATATTAAACACTTTTTGAATATTTTTTATGTTAGTTTCTATTTCTTTATCTGATAAAATTTTTCTAGTCTCTTCTTTACCAGACGGATCACCAATTCTTGTTGTTCCGCCTCCCAACAAAACTATTGGTTGATGCCCATGCTTTTGAAGCATTCTTAAGCACATTATTTGCAAAAGACTACCGACATGTAAACTTTTAGCTGTGCAATCAAAACCTATGTAAGCCCTAATAGGTTTTGCTCTCATAATTTCGTTTAATGCATCAAAATCAGTGCATTGATTGTAGTATTCTCTTTCTTTGAATTCTGTTAAGAACGATTTGTCCATTTTTTTAAAAAAAGTGTAAAATTAATATACTTGATATTTAAAGTAATTAAAAAATATTTATGAGCAAAGTTTTTTATTGTTTAGGTTTGATGAGCGGAACGTCAATGGATGGTATTGATGGGTCAATAATATATTCAAATGGTATTGATAATTTTGAGGTAATTGAAAACTTTTATTGCAAATACGACAATATTTTTAACAATAAACTGTCTGATATTAGAAATAAAATAGTCAATCTAAAAGACTTAAAATATCATGAAAAAGAATTAAATAAGCTTGAGAGAGAAATAACTATTTTACATGCAGAATTTGCTAACAAAATATTAAAAAATTTAAATAATGAAATCGATTTGATTGGTTTTCATGGACACACTATTTATCATAATGCAGAAGAAAAAATATCGAAACAATTAGGAGATGGCAGACTTTTATCACAATTACTGAAAAAAAAAATAGCTTATAATTTTAGAGAAAATGATATCAACAATAATGGAAATGGTGCTCCACTAGCACCAATTTATCATTCTGCAATAGCAAAAAAAATTAAAAAAAATAATGTTGTTTTTTTAAATATAGGTGGGATTACAAATGAAACTTTTATAGATGAAAAATACAAATTTAGCGCCAAAGATTTAGGACCTGGTAATTGTCTTTTAGATTCATGGATAAGGCAAAAAACTAAAAATAAATATGATAAAGATGGCCTTGTCGCTAGATCAGGCAAAGTGAATAAAATTTTATTAGATCAATCATTAGATATTTATTTTAACAATGAAATAAAGAACAATAGAAGTTATGATATAAATGATTTCGATATTTCAACGTTTAGAGGTTTAACAGTTGAAGATGGTGCTGCAACTATAACTGAGTATACAATTGAAATAATTGCAAATAAAATATCATCAAAAAATATTATTGCTTGTGGTGGTGGTAGAAAAAATAAGTATTTAGTAGAAAGATTGCAGAATAAAATTAATAAAAAAATAATAAATATTGATGATTTTAAAATAGATGGTGATTTTGTGGAGTCCCAAGCTTTTGCATATCTTGCTATTAGAACACTTTTAAATTTACCTATTTCTTTTCCATCGACAACAGGATGTGACAAAGAATTAATAGGTGGTATTCTTGTTTGATTATTAAAAAATAGTAATTTCTTTTTTTATATATTTATCTAAAGCTTTAACTAAGTTTTTTTCCGACTTTGAAAAAAAATGATTGGCTTCTGATATAGATTGAAAGTCTACCTTAATTCCTTTTTGTGAGCTTAATCTTTTATCTAACTCATTTATAAAATTTACAGGTACAAGTTCATCTTTTTTCCCGTAGATCATCAATCCAGAGGTAGGACACGGTGAAAGAAAAGAAAAATCATATACATTTGGTTGTGGTGAAATTGCTATAAAACGATTTATCTCAGGTCTTCTCATTAATAATTGCATAGCAATTAATGAGCCAAAAGAGAAACCAGATACCCAACATTGAGAATTATCTAAGTTTTCTCTTTCTAACCAATCAAGAGCGGCCGCAGCATCTGCAAGTTCACCTTGACCGTTGTCAAAATCTCCATCGCTTCTTCCAACCCCTCTAAAATTTACTCTACAAACGGAAAAATTATTTTCCATGAAAGTATGAAATGTATCAACCACAACTTTATTGTTCATTGTTCCACCATACTGAGGATGTGGTTGTAACACTAACGCTATTGGAGATGTATTTTTTTTACTCTTAAAATATTTTGCTTCTAATCTACCTGCAGGTCCTGGAATAAATATTTCTAAAATTTTACTATCCATAAATGTTAATGCGAACTATTCTCACAAAAAAACTTTGTTTAACACATACCGATGACAATTTGCGAGTCTTTTTAATTTTTGTAATACTTGACTATTTTAGTCGGGTATATATATAACCCGCATAATTATTGATATTATGAAGCTAAATACTAAATCTAGATATGCAGTTATGGCTTTGGCAGACATGTCAAAGTTTCCAATAAATAATCCTGTAAGTTTGAGAGATATTTCATTGAGACAAAGTATTTCTTTGCTTTACCTAGAACAAATTTTTTTAAAATTAAAAAAAAATGAAATTGTTAAAAGTGTTCGCGGATCAAATGGCGGATATGTTTTAAAAAGAGATCCGAAAAATATTAAATTATCTGAAATATTCCAGGCTGTAGACCAAAAAGTAAAAACAGTTGGATGTAAAAAAGATTCAAAAAAAGGATGTAATGGAAAATCAGTAAAATGTATTACGCATGAGTTATGGGATGAACTTGATATATATATAAACAATTTTTTTGAGAATAAAAATCTTAGTGATCTTTTAATGACTAAAGAGAGGAAAAACTAATGGACGAAAAAAATTTAGATATTATCAAAGATTACAAATATGGTTTTTCTACTGATATTGAAAATATAAAGGCGCCAAAAGGACTCAATGAAGAAGTAATCAAATTTATTTCAAATATAAAAAAAGAACCAAAATGGTTATTAGATTGGAGGCTACAAGCTTACAAAAGATTAAAGGTTTTAAAAGAACCTGATTGGCAAAAACCTAAATATCCAAAAATAAATTATCAAGATTTGTATTATTATTCTGCACCAAAAAACTTTAATGAAAAGCCAAAAAAATTAGAAGACTTAGACCCTAAATTATTAGAAACTTACAAAAAACTGGGTATACCACTTGATGAACAAAAAAGACTTAATGGTATTGCTGTAGATGCAGTATTTGATTCAGTATCAGTTGCTACAACATTCAAAGATACTTTAACTAAACATGGAATTATTTTTTGTTCAATATCTGAGGCTGTTCAAAAACATCCAGACCTAGTTAAAAAATATTTAGGCACTGTAATTCCGATAACAGATCATTATTTTGCTACTTTGAATTCAGCAGTGTTTACTGATGGTTCATTTGTTTACATCCCGGAGGGTGTTAGATGTCCAATGGAATTATCTACTTATTTTAGAATTAATGCTTCAGATACTGGACAGTTTGAAAGAACTTTAATTATTGCAGATAAAGGAAGTTATGTAAGTTATCTAGAAGGGTGTACAGCTCCTATGAGAGACGAAAATCAACTTCATGCAGCAAATGTTGAACTAATTGCATTAGATGATGCAGAAATTAAATATTCTACGGTTCAAAATTGGTACCCAGGAGATAAAGATGGGAAAGGTGGTATTTATAATTTTGTAACAAAAAGAGGATTATGCAAAGGAAATAATTCAAAAATATCTTGGACACAAGTTGAAACAGGATCAGCTATTACTTGGAAATATCCAAGTTGTATACTCAAAGGTGATAATTCAATTGGTGAATTTTACTCAATTGCTATAACAAACAATCATCAAAAAGCAGATACTGGCACAAAAATGATACACTTAGGAAAAAATACAAAAAGTAAAATTATATCTAAAGGAATTAGTGCAGGGTTATCAGATATGACTTACAGAGGTTTAGTTGATATATCTCCTAATGCAGAAAATTCTAATAACTATACTCAGTGCGACTCTCTTTTAATGGGAAACAAATGTGGAGCCCACACAATACCATATATAAAAAATAAAAATTTAAATTCAAACATTGCTCACGAAGCAACAACATCAAAGATTAGTGAAGACCAATTGCATTACTGTCAGCAGAGAGGCTTGAACCCAGAAGAGGCAGTTGGACTAATAGTAAATGGATTTTGTAAGGAAGTTCTTCAACAATTACCAATGGAATTTGCGGTTGAGGCTCAAAAACTAGTCGGTATCAGTTTAGAAGGAAGTGTAGGGTAATGTTAAAAATTAACAATTTAAAAGCTAACATAGATAAAAAGTCTATTCTAAACGGGTTTAATTTGGAAATTAAAGCTGGTGAGGTTCATGCAATTATGGGCCCAAATGGATCAGGAAAAAGTACATTATCTAACATTTTATCAGGAAAAAAAGGATACGAATTATCAGGCGAGGTACTATTTGAAAATAAAGATCTTTTTGAACTTGAAACAGAGGAAAGAGCTCATAAAGGTATCTTTTTAGCATTTCAATATCCACTAGAAATTCCAGGTGTAAATACAAATATTTTTCTTAAAACATCTTTAAACGCAATAAGAAAAGCAAGAGGAGAAAAAGAATTGGATGCAATTGAATTTCTTAAAGTTGTTAAGGAAAAATCAAAAGAATTAAAATTTGACGAAGAAAAATTAAGTAGACAACTAAATGTAGGTTTTTCTGGAGGTGAAAAAAAGAAAAATGAAATTTTACAAATGTCTATATTGAATCCAAAATTATCAATTCTTGATGAAACAGATTCAGGATTAGATATTGATGCACTAAAAATAGTTGCTAATGGAGTGAATTCTTTAAGAAAGAAGAATAATGCATTCTTAATTATTACTCATTACCAAAGGCTGCTTGATTATATCAAACCTGATTTTGTCCATGTTTTAATTGATGGTAAAATTAAAAAATCAGGTGGACCTGAATTAGCATTGGAGCTTGAAAGTAAAGGATACGAAAATATTAATTAAATGGAAAATAAAATTAAAATAGATTTTGACAAAACTTTTAAAAATTATTTATCAAATGATGAATTAGGTTTTAAAAAAAATAATTTAGAAAATTTTATTAAAAAGGGTTTACCAGGAAGAAAATTAGAAAGTTGGAAATTTTCAGATTTAAACCAAATTATAAATAAGAATATTGGAGAATTAAATTTTTATATAGATCCATCAAAAGAAAATTTAATTGATAATGCTTTAATTATTAAAGACTTTGATCACAATAAAATAGTATTTATTAATGGCAAAGTAGAAGAATTAGATTTTAGTTTTGAGGATAAAGATAAAGTAAAAATATTAAAGGAGTTTAATATAAGAACAAAAATTAAAAGTAAAAACTCACTCTTAAATTTAAATAATGCGTTTTGTAAAAATTTTTACAAAATTAATATTTCAAAAAATTATACCATGAACAAGCCATTAATAATTTATCATGTTTCAGCTAATAACATTAGTTCAACAACATTAAATTCCCAATTAAATTTTATTTTAGAAGAAAACAGCTCTTTAAAAATAGTTGATATTTATAAAGATAAAAGTGAAAAAAATTTTATCAATATATTTTATAATTTTACATTAGAAGAAAATGCAATCTTAAAAAACTTCAAAATCGATAAATCACAGAATAGTAATATAAAATATTCGTATAATAATATTGATCAATCAAAGAATAGTGTTTCAGAAACATTTATTTTATCCAATGGTTCAAAATTTTTAAAAAACGAAATCAATTGTAATTTAAATGGCCAATACTCATCTGCATTTATAAATGGAGTATTTTCATTAGATACTGACAAGCATCATGAAATTAGGTCGTCTGTTAATCACTTAGTTGAAAATACAAAAAGTTATCAATTAGTCAAAAGTGTTCTTGATGATAAATCTAAGTCCGTATATCAGGGTAAAATTTATGTAAGTCCAGATGCACAGAAAACTGACGGTTATCAATTGAGCAAATGTATTCTATTAAATAAAAATACGGAGTTTAATGCAAAGCCTGAACTTGAGATATATGCTGACGATGTGAAATGTTCACACGGTTCTGCATCTGGAAGTCTTAGTGAAAATTCAATATTTTATTTGAGATCTAGAGGACTAAGTTACAAACAAGCTAAAAAACTTTTAATAACTGGTTTTTTTCTTGATGTGATTGAGAAAATTACAGATGAACAAATTAAAAATTTTATAAAAAGAACTATGGAATTAAATCAATGAATATAAATAACATAAAAAAACAGTTTCCAATATTTAATAATAAAGTTCACAACAACGATCTAGTTTATCTCGATAGTGCCAACTCGTCTCAGAAACCTCAGATGGTTGTCGATAGAATTTATGACTTTTATACAAAAGAATTTTCTAATGTTGGGAGAAGCGTGCATTATTTAGCTGTAGCTGCAACAAATTTATATGAAAGCACCAGGACAATGATGCAAAAATATATAAACGCTAAAGATCCTAATGAAATAGTATTTACCAAAGGTGCAACAGAAGCAATTAATTTAGTAGCAAACACCTTTGGTCAAAAGTTTTTAAGAGAAGGGGATGAGATACTTCTTACAGAGCTAGAACATCATTCAAATTATGTTCCGTGGCATTATTTGAGAAAATTAAAGGGAGTTAAAATTAATTTTGCAGAAATAAATAATGATGGTGAAATAACTCTAGAAAGTATTGAAAAATGTATAACACCAAAAACTAAAATGATTGCGATCACACATCTATCAAATGTTACTGGAGCAATTTTGCCAATAAAAGAAATTACATCTTTGGCTCACTCAAAAAATATTCCTATATTGGTAGATGGCTGTCAGGGAGCTCCTCATTTAAAATTAGACATGCAAGATATAGATTGCGATTTCTATGCAATTTCGTGTCATAAAATGTACGGACCTACTGGTTTAGGTGTTCTGTATGCTAAAAAAAAATGGCTTGATACTTTACCACCATATCAAGGTGGAGGAGGTATGATTAGAGAAGTAAAGAAAGAAGGTATATCTTTTGGAGATCTTCCAAACAAATATGAAGCTGGCACTATGGCAACAGCTCAGGTGATTGCATTTGGAGAGTCAATAAAGTTTTTAAATCAAATAGGCATTGAAAATATTGAAAAGCATGAGAGTGAACTTACAAAATACGGTGAAGAAGTATTAAGAAAAAATAACTCAGTCAAACTTGTTGGTAACCCAAAAAATAAAGGATCTGTATTATCATTTACTTTAGATGGAATACATGCTCATGATATAGCAACTATTCTAGACGAGGATGGAGTTGCCATTCGAGCAGGTCATCATTGTTGTCAAATATTACATGATAAACTTGGATTATCAGCTACTGCTCGAGCATCACTAGGCGTCTATAATACTAAAGATGATTTAGATAAATTAAACGAGTCAATTAATAAATGTAAAAAAATATTTGATAGATAATGGATTTAAAAGATTTATATCAGGAAATAATTTTGGATCACGGTAAGAACCCGAGAAACTTACGTAAAACGGAAAATTTCAACAAAGACGCCAAAGGACACAATCCATTATGTGGAGATAAAGTACATATTTTTTTAAAAATCGATGAAAATAAAAATATCTCAGATATATCCTTCGAAGGAAGTGGATGTGCAATATCAATGGCCTCAGCATCTATAATGACTGATTTAATGAAGGAAAAAAAAGAAAAAGAAGTAAAAGAATTAGTAGAGGATTTTCTTCAAATGATTAAAGAAAGCCCTGAAATGAAGACTAAAATTATTAATGAAAATGAAAAAACTAAACTTATGTCTCTTTCTGGGGTTAAACAATACCCTATGCGTGTCAAATGTGCTACTTTAGCATGGCATACACTGACTTCTGCAATGAGTAATTCCCAAGAAGAAACAAATACAGAAAAGTTTGATTAATATGGAACTAAAACAGCAAATAATTAACGAGATAAAGAAGATTTATGATCCTGAAATTCCTGTCAACATATATGAGCTTGGTTTAATTTATGATATAAATGTTGATAAAGATAACATGGTAAAAATTAAAATGACACTAACCACACCTAACTGTCCAGTTGCTGAGAGTTTGCCAAAAGAGGTAAAAGATAGTGTTAAAGAAATTAAGAATGTTAAAGAGGTTGATTTAGAGCTTGTTTGGGACCCACCATGGGATAAGTCTATGATGTCAGAAGCAGCGAAATTGGAGTTAAATTTATGACACAAATAATATCTTTGAGTGATAGAGCGGCAGAAAGAATTAAAGAAATCATGTCAAAGAATCAAAAATCTTTAGGGGTAAGAGTTGGTGTTAAAAGTGGAGGTTGTGCAGGCATGGCCTATATCATGGAATATGCTAAAGAAAAAAAACCTAACGATGAAATGATAGAAGACAAAGGTGTAAAAGTATTTATTGATCCTGCAGCTGTTATGTATTTGTTGGGTACACAAATGGATTATAAAAAAGATAAATTTTCATCATCCTTCGTATTTAATAACCCAAATGAAACAGAGAGATGCGGGTGCGGAGAATCCTTTAAAATATAGTATCCATTTTGAGCATATCAGCTTTGCGTAAAACGCATATCTATTATATAACTTAATCATGAACGTTTTTGAATTTAGAAATTTGCTAAAGTCAGAGGATAAGAAAGAGAGAAGAATGTCTTTTTTTCGATCGCTTATCAAATCTGTAGATGTTGGAGCAAATGGAACTCAAGATTACGTTGTTAAAAAAGGGTCTGGTAAAAACAAAATTGCTTCTACCAGACAATAATCTTATTTAACAACTATAGTACATATCAAATTCTATAGGGTGAGGAGTGTGTTCAAAATTGTGAATTTCCTCAAACTTCAAAGCAATATATGCATCTATTTGGTCATCAGTAAATACATTTCCTTGTTTTAAGAAATCTCTATCTTTATCCAAGCTCTCCATTGCTTCTCTCAGAGATCCACAAACAGTTGGAATTTTTTTAACTTCAGCTTCTGACAAAGCGTATAAATCTTTATCAAATGATTTTCCTGGATCTATTTTGTTTTTAATTCCATCTAGTCCAGCCATCAACATAGCTGCAAAAGTTAAATAAGGGTTTCCAGCAGCGTCGCCAAATCTTATTTCGCATCTTGCTGCTTTCTTACTCAATGTAATAGGTATTCTGCAAGATGCAGATCTGTTTCTAGCTGAATATGCTAAAAGAACTGGTGCCTCAAAACCAGGTATTAACCTTTTATAGCTGTTTGTTGTTGCGTTAGAAAATGCATTTATCGCTTTTGCGTGTTTTAAAATTCCACCAATGTAATTTAATGCTATATCTGATAAGCCTGCATACTTGTCACCAGAGAATAATGCTTTATCACCTTTCCATATTGATTGGTGAACATGCATCCCTGATCCATTATCACCTTTTACGGGCTTAGGCATAAAGGTAGCTGTTTTACCAAAAGAATGAGAAACCATATGAACAGCATATTTATATAATTGCAAGTTATCTGCTTGGTCTACCAAAGTTCCGAAATACATTCCAAGTTCATGTTGACTTGGTGCTACCTCATGGTGGTGTTTTTCAACTTTTATTCCCATATCTTTCATAGCCTTTAAATATTCACTACGCATATCTTGTGCACTATCAACTGGAGGAACAGGAAAGTATCCACCTTTAACACCAGGTCTGTGCCCCATGTTACCATTTGGATAATCTTTTCCAGTATTATACGGACCTTCAGTGCTATCTATTTTAAATCCTGTTTCGTTCATATCATTTTTGTATTTAACATCATCAAACACAAAAAATTCTGCTTCTGGTCCAAAATATGCTTTGTCTCCAATTCCTGATTTTTTTAAGTATGCTTCTGCTTTTTTTGCAGTTCCGCGTGGATCCCTTTCGTATGGATCTTTCTTTATTGCATCCATAACATCACAAAAAATATTCATAGTATTATGACTTGTGAAAGGATCAATTACTGTTCTAGATAAGTCAGGCTTTAAAATCATGTCTGATTCATTGATTGCTTTCCAACCAGCTATAGACGATCCATCAAAAAATATACCTTCTTCTAACATATCTTCATCCACAACTTTTGAATCCATAGTAACATGCTGTAATTTTCCTCTAGGATCTGTAAATCTTAAGTCGACATATTCAATGTCTTTATCTTTCATTTGTTTTAACACATTATTAGCGCTCATATTCACCCTTTCAATTTTTTAACGTTTTCTAGCAAATAAAAGTATATTAATATCGCTTTTTATATTGATATCTCTTATGCAATTTGTGCATAGATTTTAATCAGAGTTATTAATATTTTACAAACAATTAATAGTTGTATGGATGGCTTATTAAATAATGAACCTGTTAGAAGAGCCCAAGAAGCTCTTAAAAGATTTGATAATTCATTAAATGTTAAGGTTCTAGAAAAGACAGCAAGAACTGCGCAAGATGCATCTTTAGCTCTTGGTTGTGAGGTTGGAGCAATAGTAAAAAGTTTACTTTTCAAAGCTGATAATAGTTTTGTTCTTTGTTTAGTATCTGGAGATAAAAAATGTTCTTTAAATAAACTTAAGAAAATTACCCAAAAAAATGATCTCTGCATGGCTTCACCTGAGCAAGTAAAAACTCAAACAGGTTATACTATTGGTGGTGTATCTCCAGTTGGTTTGTTAAATGACATAGAAATATTTATGGACAACACATTAAAAAGATTTGAGATACTTTATGCTGCAGCTGGACATCCAAATTGTATATTTGAAATAGATTTTAAAAAATTAAATGAGATTACTTCATCAAAAGTCCTGGAAATAACAGAATGAGAAAACCAACAATAATTGATTATTCTCTTTTATGTTTTTTAGCACTGATATGGTCCTCTGCTTTTTTTAACATTAAAATTGCAACTGAGTCCTTTGGACCTGTAACAATTGCTTTTTTGAGAGTTTTTTTAGCATCTATACCTCTTATTATTTTATGTAATATTAAAAAAATTAAAATTGAGGTTTTTTCTAAAGATTGGTATTGGTTCGCTTTAATTGGATTTGTCAATCTTGTAATTCCATTTTTTTTTATATCGTATGGAATTAAAGCTGTTCAAAGTAATTTGGCTGCTATATTGATGTCGAGCACTCCGTTAACTTCTACGATTTTAGGTCATTATTTTACAAAGAACGAAAAATTTAATTTAATTAAAACAATTGGAGTTTTAATTGGTTTTTCAGGAATTGTTTATTTATTTTCAGATAATATTTTAATAAATGAAAATAATTTTTATTCAGCGCTTTTAATTCTACTAGGTGCAACTGGCTATGTTGTGGGAGGTGTTCTTACTTTAAAGATAAGTAATAAAAGAAATGAAAACGTAACAACATCCATATGTATTTGGGCATCAATAATTTTATTACCTTTAACTATGATTTTTGAGCAGCCATGGAACAGTACTCCAAACACATTATCCATTATATCAGTTGTTTATCTTGGTTTAGTGTCGACTGGTCTTGCTTGGCTATTAAGATTTTCTATTTTAAAGAAAAATGGATTAATTTTTCAATCTCAGGTGTCTTTTTTAATACCGATTTTTGGAATAATTTTAGGATATATTTTTTTAAAAGAGTTAATCACTCCTAAAATTATTGTTTCAGTAGTATTAGTTCTTGTTGGAATTTATTTAGCAAAAAAATCAAATGATTAAATAAATTTTATTTTAGCTCAGACAAAGCAGCAATATGCTTTGGATTAGTTTCACAGCACCCACCTAATATAGTTGCACCATTATTGATAAAATTTTTAGCCAATTTTTTAAAAATATCGCCTGATACTTCTCTTTTTCCCATAACGGTATTTAAGTTAACTGCATCTTCGTCGAATTTAGCTGAATTAATCTTTCTCACTGGTGATGGCTCATCATCACCCCAAAGATTAACCTTATACCCAAAGGGTAATTTATGAATTTTCAGCTCATTTATTGAATTTTCAGCAATTTCAAGTGACACGCATGATGCAATAATACCAATCCAATTAGAGCTTTTATATTTTTTCATTACCTCATTAATGGTTTCACCCGAAGGTAATTTTCCATTTTTTAGCAAATGGATACCGACAAGAATAGGTTTATTTAATTTATCAATTATTTCAGTGGCTATAGCTATTTCCCTTCCACTCGAAATAACATCTAAATAAAAAACATCTATAAAATCTTTAACACAATTAATTTGGTCATAAAAATTTTGATGAATAATTTCACTTGATCTAGTGTCTTCCCTATAAGTATCTGATTGTGCCGGTATACTTCCCGCTATTATAATTTCTTTTTTTGATTGTTCTTTTGCTTTAAGAGCAAGTTCACAAGCTTTTTTATTGGCAAATTCAAACAAATCATTAACTTTATTTTGCTCCATTCTAATTCTTCTACTTGAGAAATTTGTAGTGGTAATTAGTTCTGCACCTGCCTCTATATAATCTAAATGTATATCAACCACAGATTGATGATATTTCTCATCTAATATTGCACTTGTTGACCAAAGAGTTCCTTTTGAAACAAGACCGCGTGCGTGTAACTCTTGCCCCATACCGCCATCTAAAATTCTCAATTTTTTAAAAAAATCTTTATTCATAAAATTTCACGTGAAACCATAATAAAACCTTTAATTGAATATTTCATGATTTTTAATTCTTGAATCAATTTCAAGTTGAAAATATTTTGTTACATTTACATTGCAATTAAAAATTGTTTTAATTGATTTATAAAAAATGGAGGAAAAATGAGTGCAGAAGCAATGAAAGTGTCTTCGGTTCTAGATACCTCTCATCTAAAGGTTAAATTTCCATTTAAAGCAAAGTATGGAAACTACATTAACGGTAAATTTGTAGAACCTCTATCTGGTAAATATTTTGACAATGTAAGCCCGATATCTAATGAGAAGATCTGTTCAGTTGCACGTTCAAACGAAAAAGATGTGGAAGCTGCATTAGACGCGGCACACGCAGCTTTTCCTGAATGGGGAAAGACAGACATAACAACGAGATCAAACATTCTTTATAAGATAGCTGATGTTTTAGAGAAAAATCTAAATCTTCTAGCTACTGCTGAATGTTTAGATAATGGTAAACCGATCAGAGAGTGTATGGCGGCTGACCTTCCATTAGTAGTAGACCACTGGAGATATTTTGCTGGAGTAATCAGAGCAGAAGAAGGATCAATTGCAGAAATTAGTAACTCTCAATACTCGTACAATATACCTGAACCACTAGGAGTGGTTGGACAGATAGTTCCATGGAATTTCCCATTACTAATGGCAACATGGAAACTAGCGCCAGCTCTTGCTGCAGGTAACTGTTCAGTTTTAAAACCAGCTGAGCAAACACCAGCTTCAATTATGGTAATGATGGAACTTATTGGGGATTTATTACCAAAAGGAGTTGTAAACATTGTAAGTGGATTTGGATTAGAGGCAGGTAAACCTTTAGCTTCATCTAAAAGAGTTGCAAAAGTTGCATTTACTGGTGAAACAACAACTGGAAGATTGATTATGCAGTATGCTGCACAAAATATAATTCCAATTACTTTGGAATTAGGCGGCAAATCTCCAAACATTTTCTTTGAGGATATCATGGATAAAGATGATGACTTCTTTGACAAATGTATTGAAGGTTTTGTTATGTTCAATCTTAATCAAGGTGAAGTTTGTACTTGTCCAAGTAGAGCTTTAATTCAAGAGTCTATTTATGATAAATTCATGGAAAGAGCTATTGCGAGAACTAAAGCAGTTGTTCAAGATAACCCTTTAAAAATGGAGACAATGATTGGTGCTCAAGCTTCCGTAGAACAAATGGAGAAGATTAAATCTTATCTTGATCTCGGAAAAAAAGAGGGTGCTAAAGTCTTAACTGGTGGAAGTGTTGCTAAACTAAATAGTGGCTTAGAAAAAGGAAACTATATCCAGCCAACTATTTTTGAGGCCAAAAACAACATGAGAATATCTCAAGAAGAGATTTTCGGACCTGTTGTATCTGTTATTAAATTTAAAGATGAAGCAGAAGCATTAAAAATTGCTAATGATACTCTTTATGGTTTAGGAGCAGCTGTTTGGACTAGAAACGGTAATATCGCTTACAGAATGGGTAGAGCAATTCAAGCAGGAATAGTATGGACTAATTGTTATCATGCTTATCCAGCTCACTCACCATTTGGTGGATATAAACAATCAGGAGTTGGAAGAGAGACTCATAAGATGATGCTTAATCATTACAGACAGAATAAGAACTTACATGTCTCTTATGCTGAGAAAAAATTAGGCTTCTTTTAAACAAACAATATATAATGGCCCATGATTCGATATCATGGGCCGTAATTTAAAAATGAAAGTATCAGCAACACACTCTGCATTGAATCTTCTATCAGAACTTCAAGAAAAATATGGTAAAAAATTAATGTTTCACCAGTCTGGCGGTTGTTGCGATGGAAGTGCTCCTATGTGTTTTCAAGAAGGTGAATTTCCACTTGGTGATAATGATATTAAGTTAGGAGAAATAGGTGGAGTTCCTTTTTATATGAATGGCGATCAATATGAAAAATGGAAACACACTGATCTTACTATTGATGCTGTAAAAGGTATTGGCGGTATGTTCTCATTAGATAACGGAACAGGTCGCAGATTTCTGACAAAATCAGAAATCTGCTTAGTCGTTGATAACGACAAAAAAAAATAAATTTTCTTTACTGTCCTGGAGGTTTGTAACCAATCTTGCTTGCTTTAGTTGTTGCTTTTGTAAAATCTATAGCTTCTAACATTGTCATATTTTTTACAGCACCAGATGACTCCACAACTAATTTTATAGCAGCAAAGTCATCAAATGATCCAACTTCAGTAACAACAATAAAATCGTATGAACCTCTAACGATATCCATACTGTGAATTGTTCCACCAACAGCTTTTGTTAATTGTTCTACAACTGCTTTTCTATCACTCGTTGGATCTTTCATAAAACCCTGAAAAGCTTTTTCCGTGTAGTTCCCCATAATATATGCCTTCATACGTTTCTCCTTTTTATATAAATCTAACATAAATAAGAGAAAATTAATAAGTAAAATGTCTCATCAAATTATTGCTTAAATATTTATTTTCTTGTTGAAATAAATACACCTGTAGATGCGATTATGAAACCAGCAATATCTATTTTCATCAATTCTTCACCTAAAAATATCCAAGCCATCAATGCTGTAACTACTGGTATTAAAAAAAATAATGATACAGTTTTGCTCGCAGAATTATTTTTTATTAGGTACATCAAAATAGAAAATGCTCCTAAAGATACAAGAAATACTTGATGACTCATTGCTAATAAAAAATCTGTATTCAAATTTATAAAAGGATCTTTAAATATAAAAATAATGATTAATAAATGAAATAAAACTGCACCAACTGCTTGATACATATTATTTACAGATAAAGGAATATTATTGCTTATTTTTTTTTGCCAAATTGTTGATGTTGTAATTGCAATTAAAGCAACAAGTGAAGAAATAACACCTTCGATCGGTAAAGATTTTCCAATATCAAATCCTAGTACCATTACTGCACCCGTGAACCCTAATAAAACTCCTAACCATTGATAAAATGAGACTTTTTCTTTCAAAAAATAACCTGCTAGTAAATTAGTTAAAATTGGCTGCATAGTAACTATAAGTGCGGTTAGACTTGTCGGAAAACCTATAAATATTGAGTAAAAAACTCCACCTAGGTAAAGTCCATGAAACAAAATACCAGTGCCTAAAGAATTAACTAGGTCTTTGATATTAACTGATATTTTAGTTTTTTTGTAAATTGAATATATAAAAAAACAAATAGCTACTAAGAAAAATCTAAAGCTTAATGCAGAAAATGGATCACTATTTTGAACAATTGGAAGGGTTGTTATAAAAGCAGAAGACCAAAGAAGTATAAACAGAAGAGGGAAAGACTTAGACACTTTATTTTTTACTTATTTATAGATATATTCAAGATTAATAGACCACTAATTAATCATAAATTAAAAATTATGTATAGCAAATTTGGACAATTCATCGATGGAAAATGGCAACAGTCTTCAGACAAACAAACATACGAAGTAATTAATCCTGCAAATGAAGAAATTATTGGTCATGCTTCAAAAGCAACTAAAGAGGATGTAGAAAAAGCTCTTAAGTCTGCTCAAAAAGGATTAGAGATTTGGAAAAATACATCACCATGGGAGAGATCTTACATCATAAGAAAAATCGCTGACAAGATGAGAGAAAAGCAAGATGTTTTAGCAAAATGGATGACACTTGAAATGGGAAAACCACTTGTAGAGGCAAAAGGTGAAGTTAATGGATCAGCTGATATTTTTGAGTGGAATGCAGAGGAGACAAAAAGAATTTATGGTCAAACTGTAGAAAGTAGATTTAAGGGCACAAGAGTACATGTTTATTACCAACCTGTCGGAGTTGTAGCAGCATTATCACCTTGGAATTTTCCTTTAGTCTTATCATCCAGAAAAATTTCAACTGCTTTAGCTGCTGGATGTTCTGTAATAATTAAACCTGATGTTATAACACCAGGTACAGTGATGGAACTAGTAGATATATGCAGAGAGAGTGGTGTTCCGGCTGGTGTTGTAAATTTACTTTCTGGTGATCCTCCAAGTATAGCTTCCCAACTTATATCTTCAGATATTATAAAAAAAATATCAATTACGGGTTCGTCTAGAGTAGGAAAATTAATTCTCAAACAAGCTGCAGATAAAGTTCAAAGAGTAACTATGGAGTTGAGTGGACATTCTCCATTTATAGTTTTTGACGATGCAGATATTAAAAAAGCAGCTGATATGGCTATTGCAGCTAAATTTAGAAATAACGGCCAAGTATGTATATCTCCAAGCAGATTTTACATACAAGAAAATAAAAAAGATGAATTTATAAATTTATTTGTAGAAAAAACAAAAAAATTAAAAATTGGTGATGGTATGGATCCCTCTGTTAATTTAGGACCTTTAACTACCAAGAAAAGATTAAATGAAGTTGAGGAATTAGTAGAAACTACAAAAAAAGAAGGTGCCAAAGTTTTACTTGGTGGAAAAAGACCAAAAGGATTTAATAAAGGATTTTATTATGAACCAACAATCTTTGATAACATAAAAGACGATTATACCATTATGAAAGTAGAACCTTTTGCACCATTAGTTCCTATGTTATCATTTAAAAGTTTTGAAGAAGTTATTGAACGAGCGAACAATCATGAATTAGGCTTATCAAGTTATATTTGTACAAATTCAATGGATAAGGCTCATAGAGCCTCAGAATTAATGGAAGCAGGCACAGTTGCCGTAAATACTCCCTTGGTTGCTTTAGCTGAGGCACCATTTGGTGGTATAAAACAATCAGGTTATGGGAGAGAAGGCGGCTCTATGGCAATTAAGGATTATTTGAATGTAAAGTATACTCATCTTGGGTTGAAAGGATAAATGGGAAAAGTCAAAAAAAAAGAGATTAAAACTGCTGCAAAAGCTTTATCGTCTTGGAAAAAGATGATGCCATTTTACTATGGTGCAGTTTGGGTAATATTACTTTTAATCGTATTTTTAAAATGAAACTAGCGAGAATTGGAAATCCAAGTAAGGAAAAACCAATTATAGTTGATAAAGATGATAATTATAGAGACGTATCTTCTGTTATCAAAGATTTTAATTCAGATAATTTAAATTTCGAGACCTTAGAAAAATTAAATAATATAAAACCTGAAGATTTACCTATATTAGAAAAAAATCAAAGGATTGGCGCTTGTGTTAATAAACCTTCTAAATTTATTGGAATAGGTTTAAATTTCAAAGACCACGCAATAGAACAGAATATGCCTATTCCAAAAGAACCTATAATATTTTCTAAATTTACCAACAGTGTATCTGGACCTAATGACGATATTATAATCCCAAAAAATTCTAATCATACTGACTGGGAAGTTGAATTAGGTTTTGTAATAGGAAAGAAATGTTCTTATGTCAGTGAAAACGATGCGTTAAATTATGTTTTAGGTTTTTTCCTGGTAAACGATGTAAGCGAAAGAAACTTTCAAAAGAATAAAGGCGGCTCGTGGGATAAAGGAAAAGGTTTTGACACTTTTGGTCCTATTGGCCCTTATATATTAACAAAAGATGAAATTTCAGATGTTCACAATTTAAATATGTATTTAGATGTAGATGGAGAAAGAATGCAAACAGGAAATACAAATCAAATGATTTTTAATATAAACCAACTGGTATCTTATATGAGCCACTGCATGACTTTATACCCTGGCGATATATGTTGCACAGGAACACCACCAGGCGTTGGGGAAAATAGAAAACCATCTAAATTTTTATTAGGTGGTGAAACTGTAAAACTTGGAATAGATAACTTAGGAGAACAGACACACAAAGTTGTCAATAACAATGCTTAAAAGAGATTTATATTACGAAGGAATACCAACTAAATCACAAAGAGACGATGTAAGATATTTAGGCGATATACTTGGTAGAGTTATTAGAAAACAAGAAGGACAAAACTTTTTTAATTTAGTTGAAAAAATTAGACTAATTTCAAAAGCAAACGTCAAAAATATTAATAATAAAAAAAGGTTTAAAATAATTATTTCAGAAATAAATAGACTTAGCCCAATTAATATTTTCAAATTATCTAGAGCATTTACACATTTTATGAACTTTGTTAACTTAACAGAGTCATTAGACTCGTCTAGAAAATTAGACGAATTTGAAAATTCTAAAATAAAAGATGAACATAAATATATTTTTATAGAAGAAATATTTGAAAATCTTTTTAAATCTAGAAAAGTTTCAAATAACAAAATTTATAATATTGCAAAAAACTTAAATATTGGAATTGTTTTAACAGCTCATCCAACTGAAGTTAAAAGAAGAACATTAATACAAAAATACCATAACATAACCGAGATTATGGAACAACGCGAACTGCTTAAGCATTATCCATCGAAAGTAAAAATTTTAGATAAAAAACTCTATGATGAATTTACAATTATTTGGAACACTGATGATTTAAAAAGATTTAGACCTAGCCCAACTGATGAAGCTAGATGGGGGCTTGCAGTAATTGAGGATAGTTTGTGGGAAACAATTCCAAAAGTTTATAGAAGACTAAATGGAATATTTCTTAAAAATATGGGAAGAAATTTACCTAAAAATTTTAATCCTATTCAGTTTGGTTCTTGGATGGGTGGAGATAGAGATGGAAATCCCAATGTAACCTCCTCAATTACCAAAGAGGTAATCTTATTATCACGATGGGAAGCTGCAAAATTATATGAAAAAGAATTAACAAAGCTAATTAGATCTTTTTCAATGGAAAAATGTTCCAACAAAATCCTTAAAGTCACAGGTAAAACATTCGAGCCATATAGAGTCTTTCTAAGACCTCTTAGGGATAAAATGAGATTAACGCATAGAGCAATAGAAAATCATCTTGTAAGACACAAACCTCTAGATCAAAAAAAACTATTATCCTCAAGAGAAGAAATTTTAAAACCTTTAAGGGTGGTAAGAGACTCTCTTGAAAGTAATCAAAACGAAAATATAGCTAGTGGTGAGCTTTTAGATCTAATGAGAAGAGCTAAATGTTTTGGTATTAATCTTGCTAGACTAGATATCAGACAGGAGTCATCAAGACACTCACAATTACTTTATGAGTTTATCAAAAAGAAGTACAAAGCCGATTATTATAAATGGACAGAAAAGCAAAGAGTAAATTTTTTATCAAAACATCTAAAAAAAAATAAAAAAATCATCAAAAACTTCAAATTTCAAAATAGAGAAAATCTTGAAGTTTGGTCTACTTTTAAGATTCTAGCTGATCAACCTGAGGAATGTTTAGGTGCATATATTATTTCAATGACATCATCAGCCTCTGATATTTTAGCAGTTTCTTTTTTACAAAAGGAAGCAAATATAAATAAAAGATTAAGAGTAGTTCCATTGTTTGAAACTTTAGACGACTTAAAAAATGCAAAATCGATTATGGAAAATTTATTTTCCTTAAGCTGGTATAGAAAATTAATAAAGAATAGTCACGAGATTATGATTGGTTACTCAGACTCAAGTAAAGATGCTGGAAAACTTTCTGCAAGCTGGCATCAATATAAGCTTCAAGAGGAAATTGTTAAGTTAGGAAAAAAATATAAAATTGATCTTACATTTTTTCATGGCAGAGGAGGTTCTGCTGGAAGAGGAGGTGGTCCAATTCAATCCACTCTTAGATCTCAACCTCCAGGATCCGTAAATGGCAAAATTCGAATTACGGATCAAGGTGAAATGATACAACAAAAATATGGCTATGAACCAATAGCAAAATATAACCTCTGCAGTTATATAGGTGCGGTAATGCAAGCAACACTTAATCCACCACCAAAACCAAAAGATAGATGGAGAAATTTAATTGAGGATATGACACAGATATCGACAAGATCTTACAGAAAAAATATTCGAGAAAATACAGATTTTATTAGATACTTTAAAACTGTAACACCTCATCTTGCACTTGGAAAATTATCGATTGGATCAAGACCGTCTAAAAGAAAAAATGTTGATAATATAAAAGGACTAAGAGCAATTCCTTGGGTTTTTGCTTGGACGCAAATAAGATTGATGTTACCTGCGTGGCTTGGAACAGGTGAGGCATTAAAATACTCTTCAGTGAAAAAATTTAAATCTATATTAGTTGATATGGAAAGGAATTGGCCTTTCTTTAATTCAACAATGGATATTTTAGATATGGTTATTTCAAAAGTTGATCCTGAAATTTCAGAGGTTTACGAACAAGGATTAGCAGATTCTAAACTTAAAAAAGTTGGTGATAAATTAAGATTGCAATTTAATAATATAAAAAAACTAAATCAATTTATAACTCCAACAGAAATTATTAATCAGAGGAAAAAGTTTAGATCATCAGTTATTGTAAGAAATATTTACACTGAAGTTCTTAATATTTTGCAAGCAGTAGTCATGAAAAAATTATCTAAAAAAGGAATACAAAAAAAACATAAAAAATATTTAGATGATGCAATGATGACTTCTATTGCAGGAATTGCTGCTGCAATGAAAAATTCAGGATAAAATGACAGAAATATTTATTGCATTCGGTGCTGGATTAATAAGTTTTTTATCACCGTGTGTTTTACCACTTATACCAGGTTATATATCTTATATATCGGGTTCCACTTTAGAGAATCTTTTAAAAAGTAAAAATGTAAATTTATTACCAATAATTTTATTTACTTTAGGCTTTTCAGTTGTCTTTATTATATTTGGGGCATCAGCAACTTTTTTAGGAAAGATTTTATTAAAAAATTCATTTCCATTAAGAATTATTGCTGGTTTAATAATTATCATTTTCTCACTTCATATTTTAGGAGTGTTTAATCTCAATTTTCTTAACTACGAAAAAAGATTAGATGCAGAGAAAAGTAGTAATGTATTTAGTTCATTTTTAGTAGGTATGGCTTTTGCATTTGGTTGGACACCTTGTATAGGTCCAATTCTTGGATCTATTTTAATTTTGGCATCAACAACTGAGAGCATTTATGAAGGAATAATGCTTCTTACATTTTATTCCTTAGGATTAGCTATTCCATTCATTTTAGCAGGTTATGCTATACAAAAATTTCTTCTTATTTCAAAAAATATTAAGCAAAAAATGAATATTATAACAAAAACTGGTGGTGTTCTCTTATTCCTTACAGGAATATTAATAATAACAAATCAACTGCAAGCTATAGGTTTTTATTTATTAGAATACATTCCTTTTTTAGGTAAGATTGGATAAATTTTAAGATATTTTTAATTATTTTTTTTTTGTTTTGTATAAAGAATTAAAATCACCCCTATTAAAATTATAAAGCCCCCAAGGTAAAGTTCCTTTGTTGGCTTTTCTCCAAGAAGAAGTATTGCAGCTAATAAGCCAGTCAAAGGTATTCCCATGGTAACAATGGGTAATACTTTATATAATGGGTTATTTTTTAGTACGTAATAAAAACACCCATAGGTAACTGGTTGCATAAAAAATCCCAAATAAAACGCAATTGCCCAGCTATTAAAGTTTGCAGATTTAATATTATTTATCGTATTACCATCAAGGATCACTGATAAAAAAATTAATATTGGTCCAGAGAAAATAGCTAACCATGCAACTAGTGAAAGTGGGTTTATTTCTTTACTTAAGGGTTTTACTAATACTTGCCCTAATGCCCAAATAGCAGATCCTAATATTGTAAGAAATATACCTAAAAATTTTCCATCTAAATTAGGAGAGCCTGTTAAAATGTATACACCAACAAATGCAACTGCAATTCCAATTAAACTTCTTATATTAGGTTTTTCTTTAAGCATAAAGTAAGCAAATAAAACTCCAAATGGAACTTCTGTTTGAACCAGTAGTACGGCTGCAGAAGCATCGATCAAATTTAAACCAGTGTAAGTAACGCTATACTGTAAAGTATTGGCAATTAAAGAAGCTATAAAAATTTGCTTAAGATAACCTCTTGGAATTGGGAACCACCAAATTAAAATTGATGCTGCAAAAGTAAATCTCAAACCCATCAAAAGTATAGGTGGAAAATGTTCCATTGCTGGTTTAGCAATTACAAAACCAAAACCTAAAAAAATTGGAACTAGAGATGCAATTAAGGTATCTTTAAAAGTCAAAGATTAAATTTTCTTTTTAAGTGTCTTAATTTACCCTCTGTACTATCGAAATCTAAATAACAACCTTGTAAAAATCTACTTCCTTCATTTGCATCAAATTCTGTTCTACCATGTAATAGTCTATAATTATCCATCATTAAAAGATCTTTTGGTTGCAGTTTAAATTCAATTCTATATTTATCAGAATTGTACATAGCGGATAATTTCTTTCTCGCTTTATAATATAAATCTAATTCACTTTTTTCTAAAATTGGAACAAAGTCTAATCTTGGACTAAATCTTACCTGTTTTAATTTTTTATTTTCATCTAATTGTATTAATTCAGCCCAATGCTCTAAAACAACATCTTTGTCTATAAATTTAAATTTAACTTTAATTTTAGTAAGAATATCAAAGAATTCTGAATTTTCTTTTTTTAAATCTTCGGTCACAGTATATCCATCTACTAACGTCGAATGACCACCAGAAACTTCGTTGATAATACAATGTAATAACTGAATACATGGTACAGGATTTCTATAAGGATTATCTGTATGTGGTGCTAAGGCAAGAGATGTATAAGCTAAATCATTAGGACTTGGAATTGACTTAACATTAAAATGCTCACCAAAATTTGTTCTTCTTACACTTCCAACTTTATTTGCAAATTTTACTAAGAAATTATCTTCAGTTGGTACATCTTCAATAATTACAAATCCATATTTATAAAAAGACAATAATAAATCATACATTTCTTGTGTTTCAAAAAGATCATCAGAATATTTATATTTTTTAAAATCTTTAAAAGACGAATTCCATTTAACTTTTTCTATTCCATAAATTACTTCATCTTCTTTTGAAAATTCTTCTGCAATCTTTTCAATATTTAGTTTTGAATTAACACCATCATTAAAATCTATCTCTAATAAGTCATTATTAATTCGAGCACTTTTGATTGCAATTTCAACATTTAAGGAAGTCGGATCAAAAAGTCTTTGTTGTGTTTTTTTATCTAAGTATTTTTCACCATTGGCTCTTTCACGTAACCAAAATGGATGTATCTCCTGTACAGATGAGCCATTTTTATAGAAAATCTTGTTATTATTCAGTTCTATTTTCATAGGTTGTTCGAGGATTATTTAAAATTTGTCTTTAATCAAGATAAATAAAATAGTAAGTGACTATTTATGCCAGAGATAAATTCAAAGAAAATTAAAGTATTTTCTAGCTTTTTAAACAGCTTAGCTAAGGACTTAACCAGACTTTATTATAAAAAGCTTAACAAGCCCTTTAAGGTAAATAATAAACTCAAAGGCAAAGGTTATGATCCAGTAACATCTGCTGATAAAGCATTTGAAAAATTTATAAGAGCTAAAATACAAAAGAAATTTCCAAATCATCAAATAATTGGAGAAGAATTTGGACACAAAAAGGTTAAAAGTGATTTCGCTTGGATTATAGATCCAATAGATGGAACAAGATCTTTTGTGATAGGAAATCCAACTTGGAGTAACTTAATCTCATTAAATTATAAAGGAGAACCAATTGTAGGTTTGGCAAATTTTCCAAAATTAAAAAAATACTACTACAATGTTTCTAACAAAGCAGCATATGTCGTTGATAATGGAAAAAAATCAAAATTAAGTATCAATAAAAAAGCAACATTTAAAAATATGAAAGTGTCTGCTGCTTTTCATGGATATTTATCATTAAATAAACAAAAGAAAATTCCAAAGATTTTAAAGATGATGCAGTTTCCTTGTTCTGATGCATTAAGTTATGCTCATTTTTGTGAAGGAAGATTAGATGTTGTTATTCAATGTATGAATAAAATCTGGGATATACATCCTCTTATTCCAATAATTAAAGCCTCAGGTGGAATCGCTTCTACTTGGCGTAATGAAAATGTAAATAAAGCTGGAAACGTTTTGATTTCTGCTAATAAAAACATACATAAAAAAATGTTGAGGCTTTTAAAACCTACACTACAATAATCAATCATGAAAAAAGCTGCCCTGATAATAATTTGCTATTTTATCTCGATTTTTATTTCAAATTTCGTAGCAGCTCGGGAACTAAATGTGAGATGGTTTGATGGAGTAATTCCTGGTGGTAACATAGCACATGGAACTTTAACTTGCACATCAAGTAGAGCTGGGATAGCCCTTGAGAGGGATAGAACTGAAGATCCTCATGATGTTGTATGGAGTGATGATGGTTTAACAGTTTTTACTGCTAATTTTAATAGACTTAGTAGAATGAATACTGGTCATACGTTAGCTATGAATAAAGTAGCTGAACCTTTTAAAGTAACAACAGATCTAATGAATAGTCAGGGTGAAGATGTAACGTGTGATGCTATTGATGGAGAAAATGTTACCGGATTATCTTCCGGACTTAGTACTCAATTAGAAAACATGGTAATAAAAGATGATGGAAAAATATTTTATATTTTAGACAAAGATGGCAAATTAGGAAAATTTAATGCTGCTACAGCTTTCGATCTTGATGGAATGACATTCGAAGACAAACTTTCATTTGCTGCTGATATAGATAGTGTAGCATTTAATAAAGAAGGAACAAAACTTTTTACACTTTCTAGTACTATGGACACTCCTACTTTAACTACTTTAGAATTACCCGCAGCCCATGATTTTAGTTCAACAACTCAAATTCACCAAGTGGATCTAAGCACTTTAGGTATTGATGTGGGAACAACTAGCCCATATGGTGAATATGCAAGAGATGTAGAGTTTAGTGATGATGGTTTTGGAATGTTTGTATTGATTGAAAATGTAACACAAGTTCCATCTGGTTCTGGTAATAGGCCTTATTCTTATATTTATCAATTTAGATTAGATAAAAGTTTTGATGTTTCAACCGCAACAAAAGTTGGAAGATGGAACGTAAAAGGTTTTGGTAATATACCTTCTGCTGATAAGACAGGTCTTCCTAAGGGTTTTAGTTTTTCTCCTGATGGCATGATGTTATTTATGGTGCAAAGAAAGGATGGTGGTGGAGTAGATCAAGTAAATCGTTTTGATTTAGAATGTCCTTATGGAGTAGTAGAGTGTGCATCTGCTACAACTTCCACCTTTGGAACAACAGTGGAACTTGCAAAGCAAAATATAGGTTTAAATACGACTACTATTTTCAAAAGATTTGAGTGGATTAAAAGAAATAGAGACGAAGAGAACCTAACTGCTCATAATTTAAATCTTAATTATAAAAATACTTTAATAGATACTTTAGCAAATAAATTTGAACCAGTTGCAAGAAAAAATATTGCCTCATTAATTAGCAACACAAAAAATGAAGATAAAAAATCTAAATGGTCTACTTGGAGCCTTGTAGATGTATATGTAGGTTTGTACGGCCAGCATGGAAGTGAAAAACCAAAAGATGTTCTGGTAAAAGGAATAACGTTGGGGGCAGATAGAAAATATGGTGATGATAAGTTTTTTGGTTTGGCTCTTAGATATGGAGATAGCAGTAGCGAAATTAAAAATTCTAAACAAGACGTAACAATGGAGTCGCTTACTTTAAATCTTTATGGAATTGCTCCAACCCAACATAATCAATATGTCAACGCAGTTTTAGGCCTAAGTTATTTAAGTTTTGATCATATTTATCAATCTAAGTTATCAGGTGAGAGACATGGGGGACAAATTTTTGGAACTTTAAATTATCGAACTAGAAGTAAAGCAGGTAGATTTAATATGACTCCAACTGCAAAACTGACATATGGAATTACTCACTTATCAGAATTTACAGATTATATAAATAATCCAAGTGATCCTTTAATAAGAAATTTAATTTACAAGGATACTGATTTTGCAACCGGTGAACTAGCTGCAGGATTTTTATTTGAAATGGACAAGTATGTTACCGACATGGGAACAATTCAACCAATGGGAGGATTAGAAATTCTTTACGACTTAAGTGAGGACATTGATTATAAATATATTTATCATGGTGAAACTAATGTTGTGACAGATACAATTCGAAAATATTCAAACCAGGATCTAAAGTATAATATTGGTTTTGAGGCTATTTATTTGAATGGCTTTACTATTTCTTCGAGTTTTGAAAAAATTATCAGTTGGAATGATAGAAAAGGTCCCAATAGATCTAGAGAAATATTTATATTGAAATTTAGTAGATCAAAAGAAGAGGATGGTGAGTTTGCATTTAATTACAATCCTGTAAATTCCCACGAATCTAGTTTAAGTTATAGTAAAAATATCAATGGTTTTGATTTTTCAATTAATCACAATCATATATTTGATAACTCGCTCGAGTACGATACAAACGTAGAAGTTTCAAGCACGTTTTAGTATATTCTTTAAATAAATGAGAGTATTAATTCTTCAACATATCAAAATAGAAGATCCTGGTTTCATAAAAGATTTAATGATTAAAGATGGGGCTAATTTAACAACAATAGAATTAGATGAAGGTGAAAAAATTCCAAACGATCTTACAAAATTTGATGCAATGTTTTGTATGGGAGGACCAATGGATACCTGGATGGAAAAGGATTATCCTTGGTTAGTTGAGGAAAAAAAAAGAATAAAAGAATACGTTGTTGATTTAAAGAAACCTTACTTAGGTTTTTGTCTTGGGTGTCAGCTGTTAGGTGAGGTAGTTGGAGGAAAAGTAGTAAAATCCAATAATCCTGAAATAGGAATGTTAAATATCGATTTTTCTAAAAATAAAGATATAGATCCTTTATTCTCCAAATTTCCAAATCAAATCACATCATTGCAATGGCATTCATATGAAGTTCAAGGCTTAGAAGATAATAAAAACGTAACTTTATTGGCATCGTCGCCTGAAACTAAATACCAGATTTTCAAATACCAAAATCATGCATATGGAATTCAATTTCATATAGAAGTTAAAGATACAACGGTTAATGAATGGGGCTGTGTACCAGAATATAAATCTGCTCTAGAAAAACAATTGGGAGCCAATGCTTTAGAAAAATTTGATAGTGATGCAAAAGCAAATATGAAAGATATGAATAATTACTCTAATATTTTGTATTCAAAATTTAAGAATGATATTCTAAAATTATAAAAGGAGGATATATGTCAGTATTTAAACTTATCAATGAAACAAAAGCTAAGGGAAAAGTTAAAAAGATATTTAATGATATTAAAAAAACGAGAAATATAAAAAAAATTCCAAATTTTTGGCGAGCAATAGCAAACAATCCTGAAACATTGGAAAGAACCTGGAATAATTTAAAACAAATTATGAGGAATGGTGCACTCGACCCAGTCACTAAAGAATTAATCTATGTTGCAGTTTCAATTACAAATAGTTGTGAGTATTGTATTAGATCTCACACAGCTGCAGCTAAAAAAAAGGGAGCATCAGATCAAATGATTAAAGAGATGATTGACGTTGTTGGTATAGCAAATCAAAATAACAAGTTGGTTGAATCTTACCAAGTACAGGTAGATAAAATTTATAAATAATTTTTAAGATTTAAATTTACGATAATGTTGATCTACCACCATCAACACCAATAACTTGCCCTGTTACCCATGAACTTTCATCAGTTATTAAAAATTTTGCAAGTGAAGCACTATCAGCACCTTCACCAACTCTTCTAAGTGGATGAGCCTTTGCAATACCCTCAGCAAGAGCTGTGTTTTTTAACATTGGTTCTGCAATTTTGGATTTAGATAAACTCGGTGCAATACAGTTTACTCTTACATTCGGCGCAAGCTCAGAAGCTAAACTTACTGTTAATCCCTCAACAGCAGCTTTGGCAGATGCAATTATTCCATGATTGCTAAAACCTCTTCTCACCGCAACGGTTGAAAATAAAACGACTGACCCTTTACTTTTTTTCAAAGTATCTTGGTATCCTCTAATTACTTCTAAAGCAGAATAACAATTTAACTTCATACATTGATTAAATTCATCCTCTTTTATCATTCTAAGTGGTTTTAAAACTATTGAACCAACACAATATGCGATACCTTTTACATCCGGTGCATCTGCTTTAACTTTATCTATAAATCCATTTTCGAGAACATCTGCAACAGTAAAAGAACAACTTAGTTCATCTGAAAGTTTTTTAACTTCACTTTCATTTCTTGCAACTAAATGAACTTCTTTACCAGAGTCTTTTAGTTGTTTAGATAAACTTGAACCGATCGAACCTGTCGCACCAAAAATTAAATATTTTTCTGACATATATTTTTTTTAAAGCTATATTATCTTTATGAAGTTATTTTTTATACTTGGAAATCAATTATTTCCACCAAAATATCTAGACCGCTTCAAAGATGATCACCTGTTTTTTATGTCAGAAGACTACGAATTATGTACATATGAAAAGCATCATAAGTTAAAGATTCTACTATTTTTGTCAGCTATGAGATCTCATGCAGATCATCTTAAAAAAAATAAATTTAAAGTTGAATATACAAAGATCGATTCAAGTGATTTTAAAAAGGATTATTTGGAAAAAGTTAAAAAAGTTGTTAAATCTAAAAAAATTAAAGAGATCACAACTTTTGAAATTGAAGATAAATTTTTTGAAAAAAAAGTACAAAGCTTTGTAAAAAAAAATAATTTAGTTTGGAATCAAATTAAATCACCAATGTTTTTAAATTCCAGAGAAGAATTCAACAATTATTTGTCAAAAAACAAAAGACCATTTATGGCAACTTTTTACAAAGATACTAGACAAAAGCTTAACATCTTGATGAAGAAAGATGGAAAGCCCGAGGGTGGAAAATGGAGTTTTGATGAAGATAATAGAAAGAAACTTCCTAAAAATACAAAAATTCCAAAATTTCCAAACATTACTGAAACAAAACATACAAAAATTTTAAAACCTATTATTGAAAAAATATTTAAAGATCATCCTGGTAGTACACAAAATTTTTGGTTTGCAACAAAGTATAATGATGTCTTAAAGCTTTTAAGTTTTTTCCTAAAAGAAAAGTCAAATTTATTTGGTGATTATGAAGACGCAGTTGATCAAAGTAATAATATTTTATTTCATAGTGCTTTAAGCCCATATATAAACTTAGGACTTATAACTCCTGAATTTATTATTTCTAAAACTTTAGAGTTCCATAAAAAAAATAAAATTAGACTTAATTCTCTAGAGGGTTATGTAAGACAGGTTATTGGTTGGCGAGAATTCATGCGAGGCGTTTATCAAAGGTATAGTAATGAAATGGAAACAAGAAATTTCTTTAAACAAAATAGAAAAATGACAGACTCATGGTATGAAGGTACAACAGGTTTACCACCTTTGGACCACGCAATTAAAAACGCATTAAATCATGGATGGTCCCATCATATTGAAAGACTAATGATACTTTCAAATATTATGAACTTGTGCGAACTTAAACCTAAAATCGTTTATAAATGGTTTATGGAAATGTTTGTCGACTCATCCGATTGGGTAATGGTACCCAATGTTTATGGTATGGGTTTATTCAGCGATGGAGGAATTTTTGCAACCAAGCCTTATATTTGTGGATCAAGTTATTTTATGAAAATGATGGATTTCAAAAAAGGTGAATGGTGTAATACCATGGATGGTTTATACTGGAGGTTCATTAACAGAAATAGATCTTTCTTTTTAAAAAATCCAAGACTTTCAATGATGGTAAGAATATTTGATAAAATGAAACCAGAAAGAAAAAAATTAATATTGTCAGAAGCTGAAAAATTTATAAATAAGAACACATATGGCAATTAAAGTATTTTTTAACGATTCATGCAATGTTTGTAGATTGGAGATAAACCACTACAAAAAAATTGCAGATAGCAATCTTGAGTGGATTGATATTACCAATAATGATGAAGCATTAAAATTAACATCTAAATCTCAAGCAGAATTATTAAGAAGACTTCATGTAATTGAAGATGGAAAAGTAATAGGAGGAGCAAAAGCATTTATTATAATTTGGTCAAAAATCCCAAAATATAATTTTCTTGCAAAAATATTTTCAATTAAGCCGTTATATATTTTATTTCATTACGGTTATGAAATAGTTGCCTATTTTTTATTTTTGAAAAATAAAAATCAACTTAAATGAAAAAACAAAATTTGCCTTCTAAAACTTGTCCAGTTTGTAAAAGACCTTTTGTTTGGAGAAAAAAGTGGAGGCTGAACTGGGATCGGGTAAAGTATTGCTCTAAAAGATGTTCTTCTAAATAAATTCTTGAACTATCTTTGGTATATAATTTTTAAAATTAAAAAAGCCTTTATTACAATATTTCCAAGAATACTGATCAATTTTTCTGTATAAAAAATCGATATTCTTTAAATTATTTGAGTTTATGTAGTCGAGATTTTCACCAACAGAAGGATATAAAGCTAATAAATTTCCTTTCATATCTTTTAAATTATCGATAGTGATCATTTTACAGTTCAAAGATTTATTTTTTAAATTTTCTATTTGATTATTTATCAAAGATTTCTTAAATTCTAAAACTTTTTCATCAAATTTAATTTGTCTTGTTTCATTTCCATTAAATACAAAATAAATATATTTAAAAGATTGATCTTTAAAATCTGTTTGATCGAAGGATAAATTGTTTTCAAATATTAATAAATCTTGATCATTTGATATATTTATGTTTTGAAAACTATTATTTACAATTGAATAATTTTTATCATCAGTTATTGGAACAGGGTTTGCATTAAGTTTTATATTGCTAAATCTATTATTAGTAAATTTTTTGATATTCCATTCAGATGCAACATAATTTTTACCTTTAGTTTGGACACCAGCTACCCATCTCCATCCCAAAGTATTTGAGGCACTATCACCATCAAAAAGGTATTTCATGAAAAACTCAGCACCCAACTGCCAAGGTAATCCAAGAGTAAAAATCCAGATACTTGCAAACCACATTCTTGCATGATTATGAAGATAGTTGTGATTTTTTAATTCATTAACCCAAGTGTTAAAGCATTCAATGTTAGTCTTGCCTTCAATTGCATTCAAGTAATCTTTATTATCTTTAAATTTTTGCTTAAGTTTATTTAAATCTATTATGTAATCTGTCCATACCTTAGGCCTAAGCTCCAACCAGCCCTTCCAGTAAACACGCCACAAAACTTCCTGAATAAATTTTTCTATTTTTATAAAAGAATGTTTTTTTAAAGAAAGCTTCATCACCTCTTGTTCAGTTAAAACTCCATGTGTTATGTATGGTGACAGACAAGAAATATTAGTTCTTTTATCTGGACCATAATCGAAGTTTCTGAGCTTAGAATATTCAACCAACTTATTTTCAATAAAATCTATTAATTTTTTACTAGCAAAATCTCTATTAGGTTCAAACATTTTCAGTTGTGGTTTTAGAAATTATTAATTTCCCTTTTTTCTGGGATCTTTAAGATTTTGAAGTACACCAGCGAGCCCTGACAATTTTATACTAATATAAACTATATAGACCAATGTTAAACCAAGAGCCATTGTTGAAAAAAATACAAATATCGCTGTTAGAAATTTTTCGGTAAACCAATTTTCAACATCAGAGTTAGATAAATATAATACATTCCAAAACGCTAAAAATATTAGTTCATAGGTAATTATAACTTTATACATTTCACTTGCTTATATTATCTACAAATCGTTTTGCAATAGGTCCTACAACTAATGAGACAATAATTGCAATAGGCAAACCCACGGACCATGCCTTTAAAAACCTCTTAAAATACTCATTATCATAGCCAGTATTAATGAAAGTAATAATTAATGTCATTAAAAGACTCATTCCAAAGCCCATAATTAAAATATAAATTAAATTTGAGTATTTTTTGGGAATCATGAAGAAGTTTTGCCAAGTAAATTTACAATCAAAACACCTGAGATAATTAATACCATTCCTAAAATTGTATAAAGATCAGGTAACTGATTAAATTTAAGAATTCCAATTACGATTGTAGCAATAATACACAGACCAGCAAATGAAGCATAAGTTACACCAACAGGAATAGTTTTCATTACTAAAGACAATGTATACATACACCCTACAATAGTGATTGCAGTCATTAAACTTGGAATAAGCAACGTGAAACCTTGTGCACTTTTAGCAAAACCATTTGCAGCAGTTCCTAGCCCTACAGCAATAATAAGAATTATATAAGGTAAAATGTTACTCATTTATGAACTATAAATGAAATATTAAAAAATAAAAATAAATTATCCACAAGAAACAAGCTGCCATTGTTACGAAAATTATAGTAATGCCTGTAGTAGTTTCATTTTTATATTTTTTATTAACCTGGTTTCTCCATTTTGTTGGATATAAAGGAATTGTAAATGCGTAAATTATTAAAAAAATATCAAGAGCAGTAATTATTATACAAAGAAAAAGCAATTGATCCATTTCTTATCATATACTTTCTTTTTTGATTATGTCTTTTAATCTTTCAATCATCATTAGAGGCGTTTCCATAGCAGGATATACTTTATGAGCCTCTATATAACTATCGATAGCTTTTTGATAATTTTTCATCGCAGTTTGAACAAGTCCTTGTCCAGATAAAGCTCCGAAGTGTCTTTTTTCTAATTTTAAAACCATATCTATGTCACTTTGTGATAATTCAAGATTTCCCATTAAATAAAGTACTGTAGCTCGTTTATTCCAAGCTTCAGCCCAATTAGGATCTAATTCGATTGCTTTTGAAAAAACATTATGTGCGCTAGTTAATTCGTTTTGCGCCATATACTCAGAACCTTTTGCTAATAGACTCGTCAAGCTATCCTGAGTTGGATGAGTAGTCCAAAGTTTCCAAATTTTTCCCTCAATTTTTCTTGCTGACATTGGATTATTTGTTTTTTTTAACTGATTAAATAACTCATCCAATTCCGCAGCAGTTTCATCTTGGGCAAATGTGCCAGAGGAAAATAAAAATATAATAAATATTAAAAATATTTTTTTCACTTATTTCGACATAGGGGTAGCGCCAGTCTCTAAGCTTATAATTTTTCCATCTTTATATTTGTAAACTGCCATTACTGCTTCAACATTTCCATCATCAAAAGTCACAATTGCGTGGTGTACACCAACTTCATTATTTTCATAAACTATTCTTGACTTATCTTGCTTGATATCACCACTCATAGCCCATTTAATTACATCTGCTTTTCCTAGTGTATTTCCAGATTTATGCATAGTAAATTTAAATTCATCATGCAGAAGTTGATTCATTAATGCTTCATCTTTATTTTTAATAGCATTGCTGTAGTTTTCTAATATAGACATTTTATCTCCTTTATTAATTGTTAAACGTAAATTTTATCGGCTAAACCATAGCATAAAATTGCACTCAGAATTGTTAAAACTAATGGCGCATATATTCCATCATCACGTGTTTTTTTGTTTATGCCTGTCTTATCAATTTTAAGCGAGTAGAAATTTATAACTAAGATTGATGCGTTGATAATAAAAATTAAATTGAAGAAAGCCCAAGTCGCTTGCAAACCACCCGATCTGACAAAAGCCACGTAGATAGCCATAATCACTGTTGCAACCATAAATGAACCACCAAATCGAGTTAACAAAGTTGCAGATTTATCTACTCCTCTTCCTTTAAGAAAGTTCTTAGTATCAAATACTAATTGGTAAGCATAAGCTCCCACTATTCCAAAATGAACTAAGTAAATAATTAAATAAAAAATATTATTGAATTTTTCAATCATGAGAATCTCCCTTTATTATAATTAGGTTACCTTCAGAATTATTTAAGCGCAAATGCTTTATTAACTCATACTCTTCTGAATTGTACCAGTCCAAAGCTTTTTCATAAGTTGGAAACTTAATTACCACATTTCTTGAGTAATCCCATTTTCCCTCTAAATGCTTAAATTCTCCAGCTCTGACAAGATACTTTCCTCCAAATGAAGCAACAGATTTAGGAACTTTTTCTGCGTATTCTTTATAACCTTCTTTGTTTTTTAAATTAATCTGTGCAATTACATAACCTGCCATTACTTGCCAGGTTTAATAACCGTATTTGCAGCATTGGCAGCATTTTGAAAAGCTTTATTATAATCAATAACTTCATGCACCATTAAATCATCCATTAGACCAGAATTTTTAAAAACTATTTTTAAGGCAACGGCTTGCTCGTATTCACCTTCTACGCACGATATTACATCAAATCTTCCTCTAACCCACTCATAACTAATCAGTTTTAATCCTGCGGCTTCAGTTACTTTTTTTGTAGAGGCATATCTATCAGCCGATGGATCATTCTGCATTCTTTTCATTAACTCTTCACTTATTTTACCGATTAGATAAAACTTAGCCATTTATCCTCTTTTTTAGTATAAAGTTTGCACAACTTTTTCTACTCTTCCTTTTCCATCTGGAATGGTTTTTTCTAAAAATGCATGGCAACCATCAGTTAACTCTTTATTATATTTAGAACCATAATGTTTATCTACAGCTTTATTAGTTCCTTCATCCCAATCTTTCTCTTTAATACCGATCTCTAAAGCATATGCTTTCCATACTTTAACTGATGAAATAGACTTTTCTTTCATACTGTACTCAAATGTCTCTCCTGAAGGCAAAAAGTAGTTAGCCATATATATACCAACACAATCCCATGCTTTTTCCATATCTTTTTTGCTTAAATCTCCTGCGTTAGCAGAGTTAATAAAAACGATGCTAAATAAAACTAAAAATAATTTTTTCATATTTAAACCTATACTTTAGATAATTCCCATAATTGTACGTTTTCTACACATTCTGCATAAATTGCTTTTGCTTTTGGATTATTTCCAGCAGCAAATTCTTTCATTCCTGCCTCATTATGAACTGAAACCTTAAACAGAATACCGCTTTTGTCAGGTTTCATTCCTCCAATAGTTTTTTCTGGATAAGCAACACTTTTCCTTACTTCCATACCTTCATCAGACTGCATCCATCCCATAAAAGTTTCTAGTTTACCTTCTTTAAGATTAACTAAAGCTAACATTTCTTTTTCCATTTTATTTCTCCTTTCTTTTTGTAACTGAATTATTTTTTCATCGCATTAAACATGCTTAGAGTATCATCAAAAGTCATCATAATTTTAGTTTTTCCTTCATCACTTACTTCAAAATAATGACCAAACATCGTATCCATGTTATCAGCAGTTGCATGTACTCTAACAAATACTTTATTACCTTCACTGATCATATCTAAAATTTTTAAATGAAAATTTGGCCATGCAGCTGGAATTTTTGACATTGCAGCCATCATTGCTTGTTTACCTTTGTGAACTCCTGATAATGGGTGAACACCTTCTTTACCAGGAAATGTCCATACAATATTGTCATCAATCATATCATTAAAAAAAGTTTCCATATCACCTTTGCCAAAAAGCTCATATGCTTTTCTAGTTTGTTCTTTTACATCCATTTTTCCTCCTTTTGTTTATATTTTTACATTGTTTGATTTACATTTTAGAAAAGTCCATAACCTGTGAACATTCTTCTGAAGTAGTATCAAAAAAGTTATTCATATCGCCCAATTGGTCTATGATTGCTTCTGGACTTTCTGCTTGCCATTTGCAGTACATTTTCATTGAGTTACCTGCACCCATCATAGTCATATGGCATACAGCTTTTTCACCGTTTACTCCCTTTTTTAAATCCTCAGGAGAAGTAGACCCTACAACATCATGAAATTTCTTCTTCATTTCTTCAGATTTGAATACGTGTGTTGCTAAATAGTCTTTCATAATAAATCCTTTCAACTTACATTTAATCTTAAAGTAATGTAGGAATGTATAGATTTTATTACAATACAGGTATGCGGTCTTATATCCAGTTGGGAAAAGGAAGGCCCTTTTCTTGAAGAAATTTTTTATTAAACAGCTTTGAGTTGTATTTATCTGATCTATCACAGAGTATTGTTACAATAGTTTTTCCTGGTCCAAGCTTTTTACCCAATCTAATTGCTCCTGCAATATTTACCCCACAACTTGTTCCTAGACTTAAACCTTCATTTTGAATTAGATCATATAAAATTGGTAACGATTCTTTATCTTCAATTGAAAAAGCTCCGTCAATTTTAGCTTCTGCAAAATTAGCTGTTACTCTACTTGATCCAATACCTTCAGTTATTGAATTTCCTTCTCCTTTAAGTTCTCCATTTTCTATATAATTGTATAAAGAAGATCCTGCAGGATCAGATAAATAAATTTTTACATCTTTACTTTTTTCTTTTAAATAACTGCTCACACCTGCAATTGTTCCCCCAGTTCCAGAAGCGCAAACAAATGCATCTACCTTTCCATCTGTTTGATCCCAAATTTCAGGTCCAGTTGTTTCATAATGGCCTTTTGAATTAGCAGTATTATCAAATTGATTTGCCCAAACTACACCATGATTGTTTGAACTTTTTAACTCATCAGCAAGTCTTCCTGCAACTTTAACGTAATTTCCATCATCTTTATATGGTTTTGGCGGGACAAGTCTTAAATCTGCACCAATATTTTTTAGCATATCTTTTTTTTCTTGTGTTTGATTATCGTTCATTACAATTACAGTTTTATAGCCAACTGAATTTCCTATCAAACATAGACCAATACCTGTATTTCCAGCAGTGCCTTCAACTATGGTTCCGCCTTTTGATATTAGTTTTTTTTCTTCTGCGTCTTTAATTAAAGCTAAGGCTGCTCTATCTTTTACAGATCCACCTGGGTTTAAATACTCTGCTTTACCATAAATATTACAGCCAGTGATTTCTGAAGCTGCTTTTAGTTTTACTAATGGAGTATTTCCAATACCAGAGATAAAGTTATTCTGAGTGTTCTTCATTTTTTTCTTCGTTACTTATACCATAAGGTTTAAATTCTTCCGTTGCAGTTCCAACATTTTTAGCTGGTATCCCTACCATAACACCATTTTCAGGAACATCTTTTGTCACTACGGCGTTAGCTCCAATTTTTGCATTCTTTCCAATGGTTATTGGTCCTAAAACTTGTGCACCTGATCCGACTACAACATTATCCTGTAGGGTAGGGTGTCTTTTAATTTCTCTTTGTTTATCAGAATTTATACTTGGTGAGATACCACCAAGTGTCGCCATATGATAAATTGTAACGTTGTTTCCTATATCTGATGTTTCACCTATTACAACTCCCATACCATGATCAATAAATAAATTTTTTCCAATTTTTGCTTTTGGATGAATTTCAATGCCAGTCATAAATCTTGAAAACTGTGAAATTATTCTTGCAACTAAATCAAATTTTGCAATTGCAAAAAAATTTGCGATCCTATGCATAAATACAGCTTTCACTCCTGGATATGTTAAAATCACGGACAGCTTTGATTTTGCTGCAGGATCTCTTTTTATAATTGATTCTAAAAATTCATTCATAATTTTTTATTTTTTAGGATTAACTAAAAACTACTTTTAACAACAGCAACAAGTGTTTTCTGGATTGCACAAACACTCTTTGCCGTTTTCACAAGCACAAGTGTCATTAGTGCAATTGGTACAAATGCATTTTGGGTTTTCGCATGCCATGATTAAGATATAAATATTAATTGGCTAATTACAATACTTTTATTTACCGCAAATTATAACTGTTCTAAAGTAAGCCCTTTAACATTAGCAGGGACTGCAACATCCATCATCTTAGGATTTGCTAGTTTTAGATTCTCCATTATCTCAGCATACTCTTCTTTTGAACTCACTTGTAATCTTGGGTTATTATTTCTCTCTGTTTCAATCGTTGAAAACTTTTTACCATTATAATCATGTGCTGGATAAACTAGAGTTTTTTCAGGAAGTTTTAATAATTTATTAAACAGTGAGTCGTAAGCATCAAATGAACTGCCATTTTGAAAATCTGTTCTTCCTGTGCCATTTATTAACAAAGTATCTCCAGTAAAAACTCTATCCTTCATAAAATAACTGTAGGAACAATCCGTATGACCAGGTGTGTACATAGCTTTTAATTCTATGTTCTCAATATTAATTTTTTCATTATCTTTAACTTTAATATCTATCACTTCTGATTTAGAATTTTCTCCCATTATTCGTGTACAGCTAGTTCTTTTATTTAATTCGTTAAGAGCAGTAATATGATCAGCGTGAATATGTGTATCTATTACTTTAACTAATTTTAATTTTAGCTTTTCCAAAATTTTTAAATATTCATTAGTGTGTTCAATAACTGGATCAATAATTAATGCCTCTCGCCCTTCACCGCTTGATATAATGTAAGTGTAAGTTGAAGATTTAGTATCAAATAACTGCTCAAAGATCATGATTTCCTAATATTATAAAAAATTGCAAGGCAAATCAATCTTGCATATAATTTAATTATAAAAACTAATCGAGGGTAATTATTATGACACTTAAAATAAATAGCTTAGCTCCTGATTTTAAAGCAAAAACTCAAGAAGGCGACATATCGTTTCATGAGTGGCTTGGTGATAGTTGGGGTGTTTTGTTTTCACATCCAAAAGATTTTACACCAGTTTGCACAACTGAATTAGGTTCATTAGCAAAAATGAAACCAGAGTTTGACGCAAGAAACGTAAAAGTTTTAGGACTTAGTGTAGATCCAGTTTCTGACCACGTAAAATGGTTAGAAGACATTAAAGATGTTTGTGGAATGAAACCAACTTATCCAATCATTGCAGATGAAAAATTGGAAGTGGCAAAACTTTACAATATGTTAGAAGGTGATGCAGGCGTTACTTCAATGGGAAGAACAGCCGTAGACAATGAAACAGTAAGAACTGTTTACATAATTAGACCGGATAAGAGAATTGGTTTATTTTTAACATATCCAATGACAACAGGAAGAAACTTTGCAGAAATACTAAGAGCAATAGACTCAATGCAGAGAACAGCTAAACATAAAATAGCTACTCCTGCTGATTGGAAACCTGGTGAGGATGTTATTATTGTTCCTAAAGTAACTAACGAGGAAGCAAAAAAAATATATCCTGATGGATGGGAAACTGTAAAACCATACTTAAGAAAAGTTCCAGATCCAAATAAGTAAATTAAATTAAAACCAACAATCTTTGAAATAAGGTTGTTGGTTTTATCTATATCTTTTCATAGATACTTCAGCTAGGAGTAAATTAGGGTCAATAAATATTTTAGACTCTTTTACTTTTTTGAAAGATTTATACGCAAATATCGCAATTGGTATTTCAGTACACCCTAATATTATTTTCATACAATTTTTTTTAAGAAGATAGTTAACCGCAGGTTTCAGTGCTCTTTCAGCATCTTTTACTTTTCCCATTTTCACAAGGTTGATAGCTTTATTTACACTTTTTTTCTGAATTGATTTACTTGGACTTATTAAACTAAAATTTTTATCAAAGTATTTATTATAAACCTTTGTTTCAAGCGTTGCCTCTGTACAAAGTATTCCAATTTTAGAATTATTTTTACAAGTCTTTTTTGTATGTAAAAAAACTTCTTTAGGCATACTTAATATCGGAATTTTAATATTTTTTTGAATATCTTTGTGCCAATAGTGCGCTGTATTACAAGGCATAACAATAAATTTACATTTATTTTTTTGAAGTAGTTTGCAGCCTGCAATTAAGCTTTTAAGAACATTTTTATATTTTTTTAAATTTTTTATTCTGTTCGGAATTTTTGATTTATTATAGAGCATGAACATAGGATATTTTTGATCAATTTTTCCTCTATTGATCACTGCAAGCTTGTTACAAAAGTCTAACCCTGCTCGAGTACCCATTCCACCTAGAATTCCAATCATAAGTAATGTTGATATTATTTTTAAAAATATTGCAAGATATTTATCTCAATTAAGATAAAAGGTACCAAATAGAATTATTATTTATGAGTTTTTTGTTTTTAGGTTTTTTTACAGGACTTAGTTTAATTTTAGCTTTGGGTGCCCAAAATATTTTTGTTATAGAGCAAGGCCTTAAAAAAAATTATGTATTTATTGTTTGTTTAATATGCTCTCTATCAGACCTAATTTTAATATTTTTAGGAATCTTCCTTTTTAATTTTTTTGAAAATTATCTATCAGGATTGGTTGAATTTATTTTAAATATTTTATTATTGATATTTTTAATTTTTTTTATATTTGAAAAAATAAAATCAAATTATCAAAATGTAAGTTTTGAAAAACAAAAAACAGCCTTATCACTTAAAAGTGTTATAATTAAAACACTTGGATTTACCTATTTGAATCCACATGTTTATTCAGATACTGTTTTTTTTCTTGGAAATTTTTCAAAAAATTTTGAAATTTTTAATAAGTATTATTTTGGTTTAGGAGCAGTTATTTCATCATTTATCTTCTTCTTTTCATTAGGATATATGTCAAAATTTTTTTCAAATTATTTAAAAGGTGAAAAAATTTGGAAATATATAAATAACTTTATAATTATTTTTATGAGCTGTTTATGTATATATATTTTGAGTGATTTGTATGATTTTTTTGTTTAAGAAAAGTTAATAAATCCAAGCCAAGCTAAAATAAACACTGCTAACCAAAGTAAACCTTTTATTAAAAAAAATAAAAAACTCCCTGTAATAAGATATTTGATAATTTTTTTAATTTGATTTTTCAATATATACTAGACTTAATTTGAGTATCCGTATTTTCTCAATCGAACATCACCAGTTCTTGCATGTGCTTCCATTCCTTCATATCTTGATATTCTAGCGGCTGCGGCACCAACTTCTTTGGTAGACTCTTTGGTCATTCTTTGGAAGCTCAATGTTTTAATAAATTTTCCTACAAATAAACCACCAGTATATTTTCCAGCACCTTTCGTTGGTAAAATATGATTTGTACCTGAACACTTATCTCCGTAAGCAACAGTAGTTTCTTCACCAATAAATAATGATCCGTAGTTTTTTAGACGATCATGAAACCATTTTAGATTTTTTGTTTGTACTTCTAAGTGTTCTGGAGCATATTCATCACTTATTTTTGCCATTTCTTCATCATTGTCACAAAGAATTACTTCACCATAATCTTTCCAAGCTGCTTCGGCACTTGTTCTTGGTAATTCTGGAAGTTCAGAAATTAATTCGGGAACTCTTTTCATAACTTGCTCAGCAAGTTTTTTACTTGTCGTGTAAAGCCAAGCTGGTGAATTATATCCATGTTCTGCTTGTCCAACTAAATCCACAGCAACAATTTCTGGGTCAGCACTTTCGTCTGCTATAATTGCAATTTCTGTTGGTCCAGCAAACAAATCAATACCAACTTTTCCAAATAAAATTCTTTTAGCTTCAGCAACAAATTGATTACCAGGTCCAACTAATATATCTGCAGGTTCATTTCCAAATAATCCATAAGTCATTGCAGCAATAGCTGGAACTCCACCAAGATTTAAAATTACATCTGCTCCACAAAGATTTGCAGTATATATAATAGCTGGATGCGCGCCCATTTTTTCTTTTGGAGGACTGCAAGCAATTATATTTTTTACACCGGCAACTTTTGCAGTTGTTACACTCATAACAGCTGACGCTATATGGGCATACCTTCCACCAGGTATGTAACATCCTGCAGTATTGACGGGAACTAATTTTTGACCAGCATAAAGTCCTTTTGAAAGCTCTACCTCAAAATCTTGTCCATAATTTTTCAGTTGTGCTTCTGCAAATTTTCTTACTCTTTCATATGAGAATTGAATATCATCCTTAGTTTTTTGATCTAGCGACTTATTTATTTCATTTATTTTTTCTTTAGAAACAACTATCTCTCCGTCAAATTTATCAAATTTTTTTGTAAGTTCTTTACAACCATCCTCTTTAGATTTTTCTAATTCAGATAATAATTTTTGAACAATATCTCTAGTTTTTGTATCATCTGTTGAGGCAGTTTTGACAGCTTTTTTTAAATATTGAATTCCCATTTGGCAATATTTATATTTTGATTATTAATCTAATGCAACTACTGCAGCTGCTATAGATGCCATCCTAGCAGTTGCCTCATCAGATCTACTTGTTATTACTACTGGAACTTTTCCACCAACCACAACTCCGGCTGCACATGCACCCATAAAATATATCATCATTTTTACTAATGCATTACCAGCCTCAACATTAGGAACCAACAAAACATCGGCCTGGCCAGCGACTGAATTTTTAATACCTTTAATTCCAGATGATTTTTTAGACACACTATTGTCAAAAGCTAATGGGCCAAATACATCTGCTTTAAGATTTTCTTTTTTGGCAAGCTCTGTTATTTCTTTAGCATCAATAGAACTTTGAACACTGTCTAAAACTTCTTCTGTTGCAGAAAGAACAGAAACTTTTGGTTTTTCAATACCAATTCTGTGACAAAAATTTATTACGTTTTTTAAAATATGCATTTTTGTTTTTACATTTGGTGAAACATTTAAAGCGCCATCAGTTATTATTATTGGCCGATCATTCTTTTCTAATGTCATGTGCCAAATATGGCTTAGTCTAGTCTTTCCTAACAAATTATATTCTTTCTTAATTACCTCCTTCATTAAAACATCTGTATGAATATGACCTTTAACTATAATTTTTATTTTTCCTTGAGAAGCTAGTTTTGCAGCTATTTTAGCTGTTGAGTTTTCTTTGGGTTCATGAATAATTTCATATTTTGAAATATCAAATTGTAATTCCTCGGCACATTTTTGAATTTCATCTTTATCACCAATTAAAATAGGATTTATCAAATTCTCTTTGACAGCATCTATTACTGATAGCATGGGAAGCATTTTTCCAGCATTTACAATTCCTGCAGGAATATCTTTTTTTTTATGCGCAACATCTAGAAGGTTAATTGGGCAAATTATTTCTTTATTTGAAAGCATAAGTTATTTCTACATATATTTACGATGTCTATATAATAAGTTAATATGGCATAAAATGGAAATTGTAACTAAAATTGCACCAATTGCATTAGCTTTGATAATGTTAACTCTAGGATTAGGACTAACAATCAAAGATTTTACAAGAGTTATTAGTCAACCAAAGGATTTTCTTTTAGGTGTCATTTGTCAATTAATTATTCTTCCAATTGTTGCTTTTATATTAATCAAAATATTTAAAACACCTTTAGAACTAGCGTTAGGTGTGATGATTATAGCAGCTGCCCCAGGTGGAGTAACCTCAAATGTACTAACTAAATTTGCCAATGGTGATGTTGCGTTATCAGTTTCATTAACAGCAATTATTAGTTTAGTAAGTATTATTTCAGTTCCATTTATAGTTTTTAAATCAGCAGATCTCTTACAAGTAAATTATTCAACTAAAGAAATTTCAATGATTGGAATTTCAATTAAAATGTTTTTGGTTGTAACCTTACCTGTAATTATTGGTATGGTAATTAGAAAATTTGCTACAATATTTATTTCATCAAATGAAAAATTAATTCAAAGGATTTCACTTTTATTATTTGTTATTGTTTTTTTGGCAATTTGGGTTGAAGAGTGGGAAAATATTACAACTTATCTTAAACAGGCAGGGATTATTACATTAGTACTTAATATAGTTATGATGACTATTGGATATTTTATAGCAAAGTTGTTTGCATCAGGTATTGAACAAAGAAGATGTATTTCACTTGAATGTGGATTACAAAATGGAACATTGGCTGTATTTGTTGCATCTCAAATTTTTAATGATGTGATTTACCTAGTTCCAACAGCATCATATGCACTAATAATGTTCATCACATCAATATTTTTTGTTCTTTTTATCAGAAACAAAAATTAAATTCAGGACATTTTGCATCTATTTGATTGAAAAAAAATTGGTATATACACCAATATGCAAATTGAAATAATTTTACCGTCAATCGTTTTAGGCATAATGTTGTTTTTTTCTTTTGCGGTTGCGCCTATAATTTTTAAAGTCCTTAAAGAAAATGATGCAAGAAAATTTGTAAGAACAATTTTTCCGTATTATTATTTAATAAACCTAATATTAATTTTATTAATTTGTATATTTTTATTTTATAAAAATTTTATCAGTTTTGATTTTTACCTGTTAGCAATTGTGGCAATAATGTTTGCTATTTCACTATTTATTTTGATGCCAATGATTAATAATGCAAGGGATCAAGGAAAAGAGAAAAAGTTTAAGTACTTGCATGCCTTTTCGGTAATAATTAATTTTCTACAAATTATTATTCTAATTTATGTTTTGGTTTAAGAAATTTTCTATTTCTTTTTTCATCTTATTATCTTTTTTTTTTAACAATGTATTTGCAAACGATGAAATATTAAATTCTCTTAAAGAAGGTAATAAAATAATATTTATAAGACATGCTCTTGCGCCAGGTAATGGGGACCCTGATAATTTTGTTATCAATGACTGTTCTACACAAAGAAACCTTAGTCAAAAGGGTATAGAGCAATCAAAAAATATAGGCAATTTTTTTAGAGAAAATAAAATCAAAATAGATGCAGTTTTAAGTAGTGAGTGGTGTAGATGTAAAGATACCGCTTTTCATGCTTTTGAAAACTTTATTACTTTTGACGCTTTGAACTCTTTCTATGATCCAAAATTTTCAAAAAATGAGGATTTACAAATTGCTAATATCAAAAAACTAATTGAAAGTTGGGAAAGTGATAAAAATTTGATTCTTGTTACTCATTTCGTAGTAATTTCATCTTTGTTAAATACCGGCTCATCATCTGGAGAAATTATTGTAGTTAATAAAGACCTTAAGATCCAAGGTAGAATGGAGACTTTTTAAATATAAGCTAGGACAATTGTACCCATTATATAATAAAAATAAATTTATTAATTTGAGCTTATGGTACCTGTTATATTTTCTTTGACTGTTGTTACAGTAATTTTATTTATCGCGTTTATGTTTAGAAAACCTTCAAAAAAAGAAATAACTAAATTTGTTAATAAAACACAGGAAAAAAGTAGTTGGTCTAAGTTAGGATTCTAACCTTGTGAAGAAGAAAATAAAATATTTAATTTATTTTGCGGTTTATATAATTCTTATATTAATTTTAGCAGTAATATTTTATGTCAATGGAATAAGTTTAATTTAAGTATAATGAAAAAAAGAAAATTCATTAAATTTCTATTTTTAACTTTTTCATCATTTTTTCTTCCCCCCATCAGTTCTTTATACGCAAAAATAGAAAAGAAAATTATAAACAATTCACTTACTGACGAACAAAAAAAAATAATGTTTAAAGAGGGAACAGAAAAGCCTTTTACAAGCAGTTTAAATTATGAAACTAGAGAAGGCTTTTATCACTGTGCAAATTGTAATGCTAAACTTTTTTCTTCAAGCGCAAAGTTTGACAGTGGAACAGGGTGGCCATCGTTTTCTGAAGCTCTGCCAGGTGCATTTAAAACAAAAGTTGATTATTCATTTGGAATGAAACGTATTGAATATCATTGTGCTAATTGTGGAGCACACCATGGCCATGTATTTGATGATGGACCTTCAGAAACAGGAAAAAGATTTTGTAATAACGGTCTTTGTTTAATTTTTGTTCCATCTAATTAATCTATAAAATTAAGCTTAATTAATTTTTCTTTTTTTATTTCTTTACACCAAAGCTCATAAGTTTCACACATTCTCCAAACTAGTCCAAATGCGTTTTGTGAATTTGATAATGGAAAAGAACTTTTTGCAAAATAAGATTCATTATTTTTTTTAAATTGCTTTATAACTGTATTCTTTTGCAAGTTAAGCAAATCTATCGTTTCTTTTGGAATTTTGTTTCCAGTTTCAAAATTAATAAAATTATTCTCTTTTATTTTGGCAAAAAGATTATCATGAAAATTCCCTTTTTTAATTTCATTAAATTCTTTTGTCGCCAAAAATCTTTCTACAAGTTCAATGTTTGTTATTTGTGGATCTGATTCTTTAATTTTAATTAATTGAAAATAAATAGATTCTGCTAAATAGAGCATTAAAGGTTTTGAGGTGTCTTTTTTTTTCATTTTATTTTTTGTTAATGATAATCATTACTAACTAAATTTTTTTTTATTAATTTTATGCATTTTTTTTATGATAATGATTATCATTAGTTTTGAGATTTATTATCAAAAATTTAAAAAAAGTTGAAAAATAATTTTTTTTTCTTATTTTATCCATATGGAACTAGAAACTCACAACTGTAGAAAATGTGGTTTAACAATATCGGCAACATGTTCAAAATGTCATAGAGTTGTTGATGTTAAGAAACTTGATGACGGATGTATCGTGAAAGTTACTAAGTGTGGTGATTGTGCTAATACCCCAGTAATTAAAGATATCTGCACTAATCAAGCTTAAGTTAAATCAATTAAGAACTAATTCTGAGCCTTTTTCAGCAATCATAAGCACAGGTGCATTTAAATTTGCGCTAGGAATTTCTGGTATAACTGATGCATCAATCACTCTTAAATTTTTTATACCTTTAACTCTTAAATTCTCATCCACAACAGCCATATCATCAACTCCCATTTTACAAGTTCCACATGGATGATAAGCAGTATCTGCTTTAGATTTTATATAGTCATCCAATTCATCATCTGATTGAGCATTTATACCAGGACCAACTTCTTTACCTGCATGTTCTGAAAGAGCGGGTTGGGATAATATTTTTCTTGCAACATGTATACATTCTCTAGTTTGTTTTAAGTCTTCTTTATCTTTCAAATAATTAAACAAAATTTTTGGATATTCATAAGGATCAGAAGAATTTAAAGTAATTTGTCCTCTACTTTTTGGATGATTAGGACTTGCATGTAATTGATATCCATGAGTATCTGGATCAACTAGACCATGATTTATTACAAATGACGGAAAAAAATGAAATTGAATATTAGCAACCTCTCTTTGAGGATTTGATTTTGCAAATCCACCTGCCTCTAAAAATGATTTTGAACACGGTCCAGATTTAAACATAAACCATTGAATACCCGCTAAAACTTTCGGTATTAGTTTTGTATAAGTATACAATGTGTTTGGAGTTTTACACTCTTGTTGAATATAAGTTTCTAAATGATCTTGCAAATTTTTACCAACTCCTTTTAGATCATTTACAACCTCAATACCCTTATCCCTTAGATGATTCGCATCGCCAACTCCAGATACCATCAATAATTGAGGTGAGTTAATTGAACCACCACTTAGGATAACTTCTTTATTTGCATAAATTTTTTTTACCTCATTTTTAATTTTTACTTGTAAGCCTACAGCTTTTTTTCCATCAAATAATATTTTTTCTACAAATGAATTTTTCAAAATACTTAAATTTTTTCTATTTTTAACTGGACTTAAATAATATTTGCCTGCACCTGCTCTTTCACCTTTATGCATTGTTGTATCAAACATTCCAAAACCTTCTTGCTCTTCACCATTCATATCAATATTAATTTTATGACCAGCTTGACCAGCAGCGTTTATAAAAGCTTTAAACAAAGGGTTTGGATTTTTTGATAAATTAATAGGAAGAGGGCCTAAAGAACCTCGATATTGATTTTCACCTTCTGACCATGTTTCAATTTTTTTAAAATACGGTAGCACTTTTTCATAAGACCAGTTCTTTAGACCAAAACTTTCCCATCTTGTATAATCATCTTTATTACCCCTAACGAACACCATGCCATTATGAGAGGAGCAACCACCTATCATCTTTCCTCTTGGGCAAAAAATTCTTCTATTGTTCAAATAAGGTTCAGGCTCTGAATAATATTTCCAATTATATTTTGGATCGTGCATTGTGTATAAAAGAGCCAGAGGCATTTTTACTTTCCAAAGATCACTTGATCCACCAGCTTCGAAAATCGCAACTTTATTATTATTATTTTCTGATAATCTATTAGCAAGAACACAACCAGCTGATCCAGCACCTACAATTAAATAATCATAATTCATTAGTTATTTTTTTCCATTATCCATAAACTATCTTTGCTTAAAAAATAAATCTTACCATTTTTTGGATGTACTTGAATATCTCTTATTCTTCCAATTTTTCTTTGAAAAATTATCTCTTCTTTAACATTTTCTAAATTTTTAAAATCTAACTTTCTCAATGACATATCTTTTAAAGATGTAATTAAAGCATATCCATTCCATTCTTTGAATTCTTCTCCTTTGTAAATTGTTATTGCACTTGTTGCTATAGAGGGAACCCAATATTTAATTGCTTTTGTAAAACCTGGTTTCCATTTTGGTCCAATTTTTGTGCCAGAATAATTTGTGCCACCCCATCCTAAAATTTTCCAACCGTAATTTTCTCCTTTTTTAACTTCACCAAACCAATCTCCACCTTTTGCTCCATGGTTGCTAATATAAATTTTTTGATCAAAAGGTGATAAAGCAAGACCTTGCGGATTTCTAACACCTATTTGAAATATTTCCGGTAACCAATCTTCCCTGTTAAGGAACTTAGGATTATCCTTTGGAATACTTCCATCCAAGTGAATTCTAATAATACTACCAGGATGTTTTTTTGGATCTTGTGCAATCATGCCTTGGCCTCTTTCACCAACAGATGCAAATAAATAATCGTTTTTAACAGCAATTCTTGATCCAAAATGATAAGGAGAGTCTATTGGTGGATAAGCTTGAAAAATGTTTTTAAATTTTATTTTTTCTCTATTGAATATACCTTTTGCAATTGATGTACTAGTCTTATAATTTTCTCTATTTTCGGTATACGAAACCCAAACACTATTATCTTTAAAAAGAATATCTAATAGACCACCCTGACCATAATCCAAAACATTTAGATTATGCTTTATATCTCTAATCTCACTATTTTTTAAATTATAGATTTTTATTTTGCCAGATTTTTCGGTTATCAACAATTCATTTTCGTTAATAAATGTTGATCCCCATGGTTCATTTAAATTTAAAATTTTTTTTAAATTAAACTCAGTAGCATTAAGATTTGAACAAAAAAAAATAATAATTACAACAAAGATCTTTATCATAGATTGTTCAAATCATCGGATATAGATTTTGGAATTCTAATATTTTTTTTCATATTAAACTTGTACCTTTTCATTCTATTTTGACCTGGATATAAAATCTCTGCGACACCTTTTACTTTAGGTAGTTTTTTTACATTTTTAATATTTTCCTTTATCCTTGTCGTGTAATTCGAAACAAAAAGGTTTGGTTTTAAAGCTATAAAGAGATGACCAATATTTTGTGGTCCACTAAAATCGTCAAATGGATCTTTAACTTTACCTCCATGGCTTGCTCCAGTCATTACACCACTTAATATATCCACCATCCAAGCTAGACCTGAACCCTTAAATCCAGAAATCGGCAATTGTACACCCTTAAGAGCTTTCATTGGGTCAGTTGTTGGTTTACCATATTGATCTAATGCAGAACCTGGTGGAATTTTTTTTCCAATTTTTGCTGCAAGTCTTATTTTTCCTCTATTTATAACTGAAACAGAAGTGTCAAGAATAAAAGGATCTCCTTTGCTCACCGGTGTTCCAAAGCATATTGGATTTGTACCAAATAAACTTTTTTTTGCACCATATGGAGCAAGTGCTGGAGGAGCATTTGTAAAACAAAAAACTGCCAAACCTTTCTTAACTGCTTGTTCAGCGTAAAAACTTGACAATCCATAGTGACCACTATTTTTAATACCAACAATTCCTACACCAGTTTTTTTTGCAATTTTAATTGCTTCCTTAATCCCTAAGTCTGCACAAACAAAACCTATACTATTATTTGCATCAATGTGCCTTACAGATTGTGAGATTTTCTTTATTTTAATTTTTGGTTTAGGGTTTATTAATTTTTTTTTAATTCTGTCACAGTACATTTTTAATCGAGATAATCCATGTGAAGAAGATCCTACAAGTTCAGCATTAATAATTGCTGATGCACAAACTTTTGAGTCTTTATGACTTAAATTATGTTTTTTAAAAATATTTAATACTTTTAAGTATAATTTTTTATTATTTTTATTCAGCATTAATTAAAAAATTTAATTATTTTTTTGGTTATGGAAAAGGGTAAAATTTTTATTGCCATATCAATAAAAATCCACCAAAAAGGAAAAAACTTTTTAACACCTTTTTTATTTAAGTTTTTGTAAACAATTTTTGCTAAATTTACTGGCGAGCCTTTTGGTAATAATAATTTTTTTCCAAATGATAGGTTAGTATCTAAATAGCCCAGAATATAGAATTGTACTTTTATATGATTTTTAAGATTTGAAATTATTAAACTTTCAAAATAATTCTCCAGAGCTCTTTTTGCAGATGAATATGATACATTTATCTCTCTTCCAATTGCTCCAGAAATAGAGCCAAACCCAACTATAAATCCACCTTTTTTTTCTTCGAAAATATTTAAAATATGTGAGATAAAAAAATTTATACTGTAAAAATTTGCAGAAAATATACTAATGAGATCATCATTTGAATTTTTGACATTGTCATTTTCTTTCATCATTCCAATTGGAAATAACACTCCTTCTATTTTTTCTAATACCTTTGTGTTATCTAAAATAAATTTAGAGACCTCATTTAAGTTACTAAAATCTAGCTGAAAAACATTTACTTCAATTTTAAATTTAATTTCCAAATCAGATTTTAAAATCTCTAAATCTTTAAGATTTCTTGAAATTAAAATAAGATTTTTTGAATTTCTTGCAAATTCATATGCAATTTCTCTTCCAAGACCTGAAGATGCTCCAATTATTAAATTGCTCATATCATCAATTTATCAGTAAGAGTTGATTTATATATTCTTTTATTGTCAAATTTATTTATCTCTTCCTTAAATCTATTAAAATCTTTATAACATTTTTCTATTGTCTCTAATTTAAGTCTGGAGTCTTTAATGATAGATGGCGTTAGATGATACTTTTCACAAATTTTGTCTAACTCATTCATAAAAAATAGATTTTTAGAATTTTTCACAAAATCGAACGTAAAACAGATACCATCATTTTCAAACCGTAAGTTCTTTTGATCGCCCTTAAAATTTTTTAAAGAGTATAATGTTATAAGTGGTTCATGTTTCTTAAAAATTGTCTCAACTTCATCAATAAAAACCTCTGTTTTGTCAAAAGGCACAATTATTTGACTCTCTAAAAATCCTTTTTTACCAAATAATTTAAAATAAAACTCTTTACCAATAAAAGGAAATATTGCTTTCTGAAAACTTTCTTCATGTTGTTTAGATTTAAAAAATTTAAAGTAATTTTGGTATATAGATTGAGCAAAAAAAACAGAATATTTATTCCAAAAGTTTATTATAAAATTTTTATTAATATCTGAGTTATTTAATTTTATATTTTTAGTTAATTTATTATCAGAACTAACATTTAATTCATTTTGGAAAACAAATCCTTTTCCAAAATTTTTAAAACTATCACTTCTATTCCATGAGTAACAATAGGTTTCTTTTTTAACATCAAAGTTAATTTTTTTTACAGCATCATTTGACGAGTCGGTCTCAATAATTTTTGTAACAAAATTATTCCCTGATAACTCCTCTAACCTTAATTGCACTTCAACTATTGATCCTGTTAAGCCGAGTCCACCGATTGTTAGATCAAAAATATCTCTATTTTCCTCATTTGATAAATTTAACCAACCATGTAACTTGTGAAAAATTTTAATCCTCTTGATCTGTTTTTTAATAGTTCCATGGAAACCACATGATTTTCCATGCGAGTTTGAGGCAACTGCGCCTCCGATTGTGATTGTTGGGTAGCCTGGAATTTGTGGAACCCACAAACCTCGAGCGAGCGTAAAGTTAAAAAGATCCGATAAAATAATACCGGCCTCAACAGTTATCAATTTTTGATTTTTATCAAATTCAATAATTCTATTAAATTTGGTTAACTGAATACTTAAAGCATTTTTTCTAAAACTTGCAGGGGTATATGAGTTGCAAGATCCCATTGTAATAATATTGTCAAATTTTGAACTCACTATCTCGATTTCTTTATATTTATCTGGTCTCTTAAAAAAAATATCTGCTGAATAATTTTTATCTAATGAGTAAATTTTCTTTTTAGTCATAATTTAAAATATAAATTAATCATATCACGAATAGTTAATACTATATTCATAAAGCTGACAGATGAGCCAGATCTAAATCCAGTCGGGTAGTAAAAAATTCCATGTTCACTTACCCTATAACCTTTATGGTTAGCCTTTATTGTCAGCTCCGCTCCTAAAAAAGGACTATTAGTATCTATTTCTATTTTTTTGATCAATTTTTTACTTACTAATCTCGAACCACTTGAGATATCTCTATACGGAGTATTGAAAAGAAATCTTAATATCGCGTTGTAAGTCCACGAAACAATATGTCTCCAAGTATTATATCTTTTTTTATATCTTCTTGTAATTACTAAATCAGATTTTTCTAGCTTTTTTAATAACTCTGGTAAAATATTTACATCATATTCCCCATCTCCATCAATTGCAAAAATGCAATCGCATTTACTTTTTTTAAATCCTGTTTTAATAGCAGCCCCATAACCAATATTTTTTTTGTGAAAAAAAACTTTAATCTTTTTATTTTTTTTTGAAAATTCCTTTACTATTTCTCCAGATTTTTCAGGACAACCGTCGTCTACAGCAATTATTTCATATTTTTTTGTCACTTTTTTTAATATTTTCAAACTATTTAAAATCATTTTTCTTACTGTTTTTTTATCTTTATACAAAGGAAACATAAGCGTGACGGACTTATTCTGTAGCTTTGCTTTCATAGAAAATATAATTATATTGTTAATTCAATTTATATTATTTAATTAAATCAAAAGTGTCATTTAAAAAAATGAAACTCAAACAAACAAAATTATTACCATATGTTTTTTTAATTTTTTTTGTTTTTTTCACTACTTATATTTGGGACAAAATTGAAATTTCCTTTCCTGATGTTGATATAATTGGAATTTATTCAAAAAATAATCATAATTCTCTGAATGATATTTTAAGGTATTTAATCTTTATTTCATTACCTGTTTTATCGTGGCTAGTAACTTTTCTTATTTTAAATAAAAAAAAAATAAATAAATTCATTTACAATTTTAGAAATACAGATTTTATAAATGATAAACCTAATTTAAATCTTTATTTAAGTTTTTTTTTAATATTTTTTTTTTTATTTTTAGATTTTCTTTCTCTAAATTTACCAACTCAAAAATTAGATTTGGTCCACGAAGGCCAACAACTTAGCTCTGCATTCAGAAGTTCATTAGATAGTTCTTTATGGTCCAACTCCTATGTGATAGTTGGAATTTTTTTTGAAACAATTAATGCTAAATTATCATGGAACTTTTTTAATGATATAAGTATTGGAAGTTTTCGAATATCAATATTAGTTTATATATTTATCTTAAAAGTGCTTTTTTTAATATTTGTTTTTAAAATTACAAATATTTTAAATTTAGAAACAAATTTAAAACCTATCTTTTTTTTGATAAATTCTTTTATATTTATCAACTTTTTAGATTATGATACTTTTACCTCAAATCACATAAGTTATAGAGAAATACCAATCCTGATTTCACTGATACTTATTGTGGATTTTTTTAATAATAATAAAAATAAAACTTTTGTAATTCCTATTTTATTTTTTCTAAGCTTTCCAGTTTTGATGTGGAGTTTAGACAGAGGAATAGTTTATAACATAATTCTAATCTCTTTAATTTTTTTAATTTTGATTAAAAAAGATTATAAGAATTTGATTTATTCCTTTATTTTTATAACTACATCTTGGTATATTTCTTTTTTAATTTTAGGTGATGAATTCTATTATTTTTTAGAAAATTCAAAAAATATCATTTTTCAAATGAATTATATACATGGAATTATTCATCCTCAACCATTCAGCGACGATTTAAACTCAACCAGATCCACTAAAACGTTAATTCTATTAATCATTAATCTCGTAATATCCATAAAGTTATTTTTTAACTCAAATTTTAAAATTTCAAATAATTTTAAATTTGTATTGTTCTACATTTCAGTTGTTTCCTTATTAACTTACCTTTATGCATTGGGAAGATCTGATGGCCCACACATTAAGGAAACTTTTGCTTATCCATTAATCTTCCAAACTCTTTTGTTACTAAATCTGATTTTTATTCTTATTGGTAAAAGTATCTCAAATATTTTAAATAAAAGAAAGAACATAATTATTTTTTTATTGCTGATTTTTATTAGTTTGAATTTTAATTATAGTTTAGAGAATTTAAAAACATATAATTCAAGAATTAAAAATTTTGTTAAATTAGAGGATAAGAATTTTTTACAGGAAAATGAATTAGAGTTAATTCAAAAAATATCTTCAGAATTAAATGATAAAAATTGTATACAATTATTTTCAAATGATGTTGCTCTGTTATATCTACTAAGAAAAAAAAGTTGTTCTAAATTTTATTTTACATGGAGCATAGGAACATTTGAAAACCAAAGAAAGGTAATATCTCAGCTAAATCAAAATAATTTGATTATTTCAGGTGGACCAAGTTATAGTTGGGATCTAGACATAGATGAAAAACTTCCAATCCTAAGTGAATATATAAATGATAATTACGAATTATTGGCTAAGGTTAATAATTACCGAATACTTCAAAAAAAAAATTAATTTAGTCAAACCACTCAATGTAATTTTCTTTATTGTCTATTAAGTATCTTGGTAGTTGACTATCGTCAATTTTTTTTAATTTATACTCAAACTCGTATTTATTATTTGAGGTTTTATCAGCCTTATGATTATAAAATGCTAGTTTATTGTCGATTTTGCTTTGTAACTCTTTCACAGTTAGTTTTGATTTGTCAAATTCATTATGATGACCAAGATTAACCAATTTATTATAAAGTTCTTCAGCAGTTTTTAAGTTATTAAAATGCCATCCACCATTTCTAATTATTTCAACATTCATAGATTTCAATTTATTAAATAAAACATCCAATCTCCAAAAAGCATATTTTTTATTTTTTAAGTTTTTAAGCCACGGAAACGATTTAATATTTTTTAACTTGCAAGCTCTTGATCCATACCAGGGTATCAAATCGTATAATAAATTAAATTTATAATTTAAAATTTTTTGTTCAAATATGTAAATTTTTTTTCCTATATTTTTCAAATTACATTTTTTTAAATCAGGTATTTCATCATTATCACCAAATATAATTATATCATTGTCAGTTGCATCTTTAAGACCAAATTTAATATATTCATATGATTGCTCTATTCTTTTGATACTATTAAGCCTTTGTACTGATGAGCTTGCGTCACCATTTTTTAATTTTATAATACCTTCTGGTTCTTTATCTATTACTAAATAAATTATTTTATCTCTGAACTTTTTATGGTTATTTAAATTAAAATTAAGTTTTTTTTCCTTTCCGCTATGAGAAAATCTTGACTCTACCACAATAAATTTTTCAACATATTCATTTAAGATATTAAATCTTAAATCCATCATCAAATGCTCTTCAAAAAAAGTTGTGCAATCAAAAATTTTCATAAGAAGCAAAAATCAATTAACCTTTACCTCGCCACGGAATAGTCTTATCTATTATTTTACGAAGTGTTATATCAAACAAAAGCCCTAGCATTCCCATGATAAATATTGTTATCCAAATTACTTCATATTGGAAGTATTTCTTAGCAACATTTTCAACAAACCCTATACCTGTTGTCCCTGCTAAAAATTCAGCAGCTACCAACGTTCCCCAGCACATACCAACTGCTACTCTTATACCTGTAAGTATTTCAGGTAAGGAATTAGGAAATATTACATGTCTTAATATTTGTTTTTTTGAAGCGCCTAATGAGTGAGCAGCATGTATCTTAGACAATTGCGTCCCAGATGCTCCCGCTCTTGCTGAAATTATCATTATTGATAATGATACCATAAATAATAAAAAAACTTTTCCTGTATTATCAATTCCTAAAACTGAAATAATAAGTGGGGCCCATGCTAGTGGAGGAACAGGTCTGTAAAGTTCAATCAAAGGATCAAAAAATCCTTTTGCAAATCTATTTAATCCCATAAATAGACCAAGAGGTACACCAATTAATATTCCAAAAACTAATCCGAGAAAAACTCTTAAAAAAGAATCCCAAATATGTCCATAAGGTACAGGTACTTTAAACAAATTAAAATCACCAGTTACAATTTTTAGAACACCACCTTTGAAGTTCTGCTTTACTATTCCATCTTTAGTGTGAACAGGATATTCACCCGGTATAACATCTGCAATCCAGTCTGGCAAAATAAAGCCAATCATTTTGCTCACATCAACCATTTGTATCCACAATAGAGGAATATCTTTGTAACCCACACTTGGTTTTGACATTAATATAAATTTATTGAAAGTATCGGATGGTTTAGGTAGCCATCTACCTGATCCTTGTTCTGAACAACTAGGACCACTAGCAACGATAGTTCCTGCAGGAAATAACAAAATATCGATTAATCTTAATCCACCTTGTTCTTTTTTTTGAGCATTATCAAATTTGACAATTGCTGACTGCATCTTATCTAGTGAATTTGGAGGATAGATACTTGCAAATTCAATTCTTCTAGCAATCTTAACAATATTCTTTGCGTATGTTGAAGCCACTTCCTCACTATCGCTTAAATCTTTTCTATAAGATTTAATTTCCTCTTTTAGTTCTTTAATCCTACTTTTAAATTGAGGGTTATGATTTCTTAACTTAAAAAATTCATCACTTATTAAATTTAATTCTTGGGCGGCGGTGTGAAACTTTAAACCCCTATATGTTGCAGGCACCAAAGGTACCTCTAACGTATTTTCAATAGATCCTGACCCTGCATCTACTTTAGTAATACCCCAACCACCCTCTTCATCTACAGCTTTCATTCTTTCATTAAGCTGTTGCTCAGTTTCAAAAGGGTAATCAGGTTTTTGGAAATTTTCAGTTAATAGATTAATTTTTCCAGTGATATCATCTATTTTTTGTTGGGTCTCAATTTCTAATAAATCTTCATTTGTAAGTAATGGGATGAGTTGATTAGTTTTACTTATGTAACTAATTAGTATTGTTTTTTGTTTGCTATTAAGTTCATCGGAATTTTGAATTTCATTTTGAATTAATTTTAAATTTTTGTTCTCTTTTTTGATTTGTGAAGTGCTCTTGAACTCTCTTTCCTCAATTGGAAATTGATATTTCAATCCGAGAAGAGAGTCATTCACTTTTGCAACTTGGCACAGCTCATTTGCAGATTTTGGATAAAATCCTTTAGCAATATCCCAAGAATAATAGAGCCAAATTAAAAGTAAAAAGCTACTTCCAACAATTACCCAGTGAGTACCACCTAAAGCTCTTTCTGGATTTCCAAACACCGCATCTACTTTTTCAGTTCTTATTAATCTTCGTCCATAAAGAATACAGCCAACTACAGCGAAGAATATTAGAAATGTTAATATTTGAGTTAACATTTAATTATCCTTCCCCATAATTTCTTCTTCCATGTTCCAGATCATTTCAAGGATCTCTTCTCTTTTTTGTGAAAATTCTTTATTTTTTTTTATTTCTCTTAAATCTTCTTTCAAACCCATTTCTGCAAAAGGAAGATTGTATTCTTTATGAATTCTTCCTGGTCTTGGAGCCATTACATATAATCTTTCACCAAGTAACAATGCTTCTTCAACTGAGTGAGTAATTAAAATAATTGTTTTTCCAGTTTCTTTCCAAATTTTTAAAACCAGGGACTGCATTTTTTCTCTTGTTAAAGCATCAAGTGCTCCCAAGGGTTCATCCATCAAAATTAAATCTGGATCGTTAATTAAACATCTTGCAAGAGCCACTCTTTGTTGCATTCCACCCGATAATTGATAAGTAGGAGTATTACCAAAACCTTTAAGACCCACTATTTCTAACCACTCTTCAACTTTTTTAGCAGTTGAAACAGGATCTTCTTTTTTCATTCTAAGTCCAAAGTTTACGTTTTCAGCAACTGTTAACCATTCGAATAACGCGCCTTGTTGAAACACCATACCTCTATCAACTCCTGGTCCATTAATTTCATTTCTACCCAATGTAATAGTTCCAGATGTTGGTCTTATGAAGCCTGCTGCAATATTTAAAAGTGTAGTTTTTCCACAACCTGAAGGACCTAAAACAGTTAAAAGCTCTCCCTTTTTTATTGTGAAGTTTAAATCTTTTAATGCGTGAACAGTTTCTCCTTTTGGAGATTTGAAAATCATATTTAAATTTTGAGAAACAAGATCGCTCATAAATGCTTTATATAAAAATTTAAATAAAAAAAATAGGCACCAATTTAAAAAATTGGCGCCTATTAAATTTTAATTTACCTTCAAATTATAGAGGTAAGAAACTAGTATCTACGTTTCCTCTTGGTGTTCCCATTCCTTTAAGGAATGCATCAAGATTTCCACTTTCCATAGACTGTTTAGTTTCCTCAGGTGTTAGAAATTTGAAACCACTTAAAGTTTCTTTCATATCGGCAACTTTCATTTCTGAAGCTTTTGACATAGAATTCATATCGCTTTTTCCAGCTCTATATCTTGCATTTGCTTCGTGAGTTACTTCAATAAAAGTTCTAAGCATTCCAGGATTTTCCTTCATAAACTTTGTAGTTACTGAAGTAATATCTATTCCTAAGATACCTGCATCTCTTGCTTCTTGTACAGTAAGTAATCTAGATCCAACTGCAGTTGCAGCTTTAATAGAATTACCACCAAATAAACATGCCATAACAACATCACCACTTACTAAAGCAGCAGCACCTTCTTCAGGATCCATTTGGATGATATCCATTTTTTTTCTGTCAGCACCTACTACTTTCATACTTTCATCGAAAACATACTCAGCCATTGTTCCTAAAGGAACAGCAACTTTTTTACCTTCTAATTCAGTGGCATTTGCTTTTGTAATACCAGAAGCATTAGATGTTACACAAGTTGTTCCACCCATTCCATATTCCATTGCTATATCTACTAGCTTAATAGGTGCTTTAGATTTAACAGCGTTTATAAAAGGTACTAATCCTTGAGAATAAGAAATATCAATGTCTCCTGCTAGCATAGCATCAGTCATAGCTCCACCATTTGTGAAGTTAGTCCATTTAACTGGCACACCTAGCGCTTTTGCAAAGTTTTTTTTCATCATGTCCTCTAAATTTGGACTTGGCCATTCTAGAAAGTAAGCCACTCTAACTTCATTTGCTGCAGAATTTGCAGTCGAAATAGTTAAGTTAAGAGCAACAAAACAACCTAGAAGAAAACTAATTATTTTTTTCATTTTTCCCCTTTTTCATTATTATTTATAAGTATATTTAAATTCAAAATTAAACTGATGTAAATGATCATTTAGTTTAATTTAAGCTTCAGAATTTGATTAAACAATCTAAGGTTGTATAATTTTATCCAAGTGTTAAACTAAAAAAATTTTCTAGTTAAAAATTAATAATTAGTCTAGAAACTAAATATCAACAAAATTTTATGAGCGCAGATAATAAAACAAAAATTCCAAATTCTTTAAATGAACATTGGATGCCATTTACATCAAATAAGGATTTTAAAGAAAGACCAAGATTAATAACAGAAGCTAAAGGGTGTTATTTAAAAAATCATGAAGGTAAAACGATGATAGATGCCAGCTCAGGCTTGTTCTGTAATCCTTTGGGTCATGGAAGAAAAGAGATAATTGATGCAATTACAAATCAGTTAAATGTGTTAGACTATTGTCAACCATTCCAACAGGGGTTTGGTGGTTCATTTGACTTAGCAACTAAAATTTCTAAACACACACCAGGGAATTTAAATAAAATATTTTATACAATTTGTGGCTCAACTGCAGTTGAGACTGCAATAAAAATTGCAATTGCATACCACAAGGCAAGAGGAGAAGGACATAGATATAGATTTGTTGGTAGAGAAAGAGCTTACCACGGTATGAATATTGGAGCTACTTCTGTAGGTGGAATGATTAATAACGTAAAAACTTTTGCAAGCGTTTTAATGCCAGGCGTACTTCATATGAGACATACTCATCTGCCAGAACATAAATTTGTAAGTGGTCAACCTGAAACGGGTGCAGAGATGGCAGATGATTTAGAGAGAATTTGTATAAATTTTGGTGCAGAGAATATTGCTGCATGTATTGTTGAACCAGTTGCAGGATCTACTGGTACATTGGTTCCACCTAAGGGATATTTACAAAGATTAAGAGAGATATGTGATAAGCATGGAATACTTTTAATTTTTGATGAAGTAATTACTGGCTGGGGAAGAATGGGTTCAGCGTTTGGATCACAGGAGTTCGGTGTAACTCCAGATATAATGACAATGGCAAAAGCTACAACAAATGGAATAAGTCCAATGGGTGTAGTTGCTTGTAAAGATGAAATTTATGATGGGATAGTGGACAACGCACCTAAAGGAACAATAGAATTATTTCATGGTTATACCTACTCTGGTATTCCCATATCTGTTGCAGCGGCACTTGCAGTTCAAGAAATTATTGAAAAAGATGATATTTTTAAAAGAGCAAAAGAAATGTCTCCTTATTTCCAAGAAGGTTTGTTTTCATTAAAAGATATTGACGTTGTAGACAATATTAGAGGATATGGAATGATGGGTGGAATTGATATTAAAATGGATAAAAAACCTGGTGTTGCAGGTCTTACGACCTTTAAACATTGTTATGAAGCTGGAGTAAACTTTAAAGCTACTGGAGACTGCTTGATAATAGCACCAATGTTTATTTCAGAAAAAAAACATATTGATGAAATCATAGAAAAATTAAGAACAGGGATAACAAACTATTCAAAAAGTAAAAAAAATTAATTTTCATTTGGAGGGATATGAAAATTGGTGTTCCTAAGGAAATAAAACCACAAGAAAATAGAATTGGTCTCACACCCGAAAGTGTGAAAGATCTTATTAAAAATGGTCATGAAGTATTAGTTGAAAATAATGGTGGTTACGAAGCAGGTTTTGAAAATAAGCAATATGAAGATGCTGGCGCTAAGATCGTATACAAAGCTGAAGATATATTTAATGATTCTGAAATAATTGTAAAAGTTAAAGAACCTCTTTCAAACGAGGTTAAAATGATAAGAGAAGATCAAATTATTTTTACTTATTTACACCTTGCAGCTGCAAAAGAACTTACTGATGGATTAATTAAATCCAAGGGTGTTTGTATTGCATATGAAACCGTTACAGATAATAATGGCAGACTTCCTCTATTAGCACCTATGAGTGCTGTTGCAGGTCGAATGTCTGTTCAAGCAGGAGCACATTGTTTAGAAAAAAATCAAAAGGGAAGAGGTGTTCTTTTAGGTGGTGCACCAGGCGGCGAACCAGCTAATGTTGTTATTCTTGGTGGGGGTGTAGTTGGTGAAAATGCTGCAATAATTGCTACAGGAATGAGAGCAAAGGTTCATGTTGTTGATAAATCAGAGGCACGACTTAATCAACTTGTGAATATGTTTGGTGATAAAGTTATACCTGAACTAAGTGAAAAATGTGATTTAAACAAACTTATTGCAGAATGCGATTTATTAGTTGGAGGGGTTTTAATACCTGGAGCAGAAGCGCCAAAATTAGTTACAAAAAAAATGTTAAAAAACATGAAGCGTGGCTCAGTTATTGTTGATGTTGCAATCGATCAAGGTGGATGTGTAGAAACAAGTAAACCAACAACACATGCAAATCCTACATATATAGTTGATGACATTGTTCATTACTGTGTTGCAAATATGCCTGGTGGAGTTCCTAGAACTTCAACATTTGCATTAAATAAAGCAACATTGCCATTTCTTAATAAACTTGCAAAAGATGGATATAAAAAAGCTCTTAGTGAAGACAAAAATTTTCTTGCTGGACTAAATGTATGCAAAGGTGATGTGACATATAAGGCAGTGGCAGATATTTTTGGACATAGTTATGTTTCAGCTGATAAAGCAATAAATTGAGGATTTATAAGGGGTAATATGTATAGGCCTTTGCCAGATGGACTAACAATCAAAAATTCGCCAATAGAGGGACTTGGATTATTTACTAATGTTGATATAAAAAAAAATACATTTATCGGAGTAACCCATATAAGAGACGAACAATTTGAAAATAAATATATCAGAACACCTTTAGGTGGATTTTATAATCACTCTGATGACCCTACAGTGGTGAGAATGGTAACTGATACTTTACCTAAACTTAAATTCGGAGACAAACTAGATATTGACGCCACAACAAAAAAATTTCCAGGAAATGATAATGACGGTGAAAATGTGTTTTTTAACTTACAAGAAAAACCAGATGCAAAATATTTTTTTATGGTTGCAGCAAAGGATATAAAAGCTGGAAATGAATTAACTGCAAATTACAATCTTTATACTTACCCAAAAACAGGCGTAGGTTTACAAATGATTTAATTTTTTTTCCCATTTAATTGAACTATTTAAAATTTTTTTGATATCATTATATTTTGGTTTCCATTTAAAGGTTTTTTTAAATTTACTTGAATTTGCGAAAACCTGCCCAACATCACCTGGCCGTCTCTTACAAAATTTTATAATAGTATTTTTTTTTAACTTTTTGAAAATTTTTGATATTTCTAAAACTGAATAACCTTTTTCATAACCACAATTAAAAGTATTTGATTTAAAATTTTTATTAAGATAACCAATACACATATTATGAATATCTGCTATATCTGAAACATGAATGTAATCTCTTATGCAGGTACCATCTTTAGTTTTATAATTTGTTCCATGTATGTTTATTCTTGCCACACTTCTAAAAAACTGAATCGCTAAATTTTTTATTAAACGATCATTTCTATTACCAATTTCACCTATTTTTCCTGAGTTACTTGCACCCGCAACATTAAAATATCTTAAAATAACATATTTAAATTTATATTTTTTAGAAAAATTTTTGATTAAATTTTCAGATTTATATTTTGTAAAAGCATAATAACTTTTTGGATTTGGTTTTTTTGTTTCGCTGACTTTTCCTTTCACATTTCCATAAATCGAGCAAGATGATGAATAAATGAAATTTTTAATATTTGTATTTTTACATGCCTGAAGAAGCTTTTGAGTTCCAATTACATTATTTAAGTAATATTTTTTCTTAAACTTTTGAGATTCTGCTACACTAGCAAAACTAGCTAAATGAATAATTGTATCTATTTTTTTTTTTAAAATAATTTGTCGCAGTTTTTTTGTATTATTGATATCAGCCTTTATAAAATTAGTTTTTTTATTAACGAGTTTTCTGCTACCACGCTGCAAATTATCTACAATTACTATTTTGCATTTAGTCTTGACTAATTTTTCAGCGACATGACTTCCTATATATCCTGCACCACCTGTAATTAAAATTTTATTAACTTTATTGATCATTAATTTGGTATAAATATATTAATAATGAAAAAAGATCTCCCAAAAAGCACAAAAGTAGTGGTAATTGGCGGAGGAGTAGCTGGTACCTCATGTGCATATCATTTAGCAAAATTTGGCTGGAAAGATACTATTCTTTTAGAGAGAGATCAGCTCACATCTGGAACTACCTGGCATGCAGCAGGTCTTGTAGGTCAGCTTGGAGCATCTCAAACTATCACAAAACTAAGAAAGTACTCTCTTGATTTATATAAAGAACTTGAAAAAACAACAGGGTTGTCCACTGGTCTAAAACAAAATGGCGCTATTACCGTTGCTTCAACAAAAGATAGAATGCAGGAACTTTTAAGGCAAGCAACAACTGCGCAACTATCTAATGTAGAAGTTCAAATTCTAGACAAAAAAAAAACTAAAGAATTATATCCAGTAATTGAGGACGCAGATATTGAAGGTAGTGTATTCATGCCTAAAGATGGTCAGGCCGATCCTGTTGGAGTTACAAATGTTTTAGCTAAAGCAGCAAGGATGAAAGGTGTAAAAATTTTTGAGAAAACTCCAGTAAAAAAAATTTTAGTTAATAAAGGTAAAATCGTAGGAGTTGATACTTCTTATGGCAAAATAAATTGCGAGTATGTGGTGCTTGCTACCGGAATGTGGTCAAGACAAATAGCAGAAGATATAAATGTAAGTGTACCTCTTTATCCTAATGAACATTTTTATGTAATAACAGAACCAATGAAAAATCTACCGAAAAATTTACCTGTTTTAAGAGATTATAATGCTTGTTTATACTTAAAAGAGGACGCAGGCAAAATGCTAGTAGGAATATTTGAACCAAATGCAAAACCTGCTTTTAAAGAAACTGGAAGAGTGCCAGATGATTTTTCTTTTGGAGAATTTCCAGATGATTTTGATCACTTTGAACCATATTTAAAAAAATCTTTTCACAGGCTTCCAATGCTTAAAGATGTTGGAATTAGAAAGTTTTTTTCTGGTCCTGAGTCTTTTACACCTGATACTCAATATCTTTTAGGTGAAACAGCAGAAGTAAAAAAATTATATACCTGCTGTGGCTTCAATAGTATTGGAATTGCTAGTGCAGGAGGTGCTGGAAAAGTAACCGCAGAATGGATGATCAATGGACATATGAACGAAGATTTATTTTCTCTAGATATTAAAAGATTTCAAAAATTTCATTCCTCAAAAAAATTTATTATGGAAAGGGTTAAAGAAACTCTGGGAGATTTATATGGAATGCATTGGCCTTATAAGCAACACACTACCTCAAGAAATCAAAAATTACTTCCTTATCATGAAGAGTTAAAAAAAGCAGGTGCTTGTTTTGGCACCTCATCAGGTTATGAAAGACCTATGTGGTACTCGTTGAATGGAAAGCAACCAAAATATGAGTACAGTTTTGGTTTTCAAAATTGGTACCCTTCAGCAAAACATGAAACAATAAATGCAAGAAAGAATGTTGGACTTTTTGATTTATCTTCTTTCTCAAAATTTGATTTGAAAGGTCAAAGTATTCATGATGAATTACAAAAAATTAGCACTGCAAATATAAAAAATACACCTGGTAAAACTACTTATACTCAAATGTTAAATGATGATGGAGGTATTGAAACAGATTTAAGCATTGTATGTATTAATAAAAATTATTTTCGAGTTGTGAGTTCTGCAGCCACTAGAGAGCATGACAAAATACATATTGAAAAATATTTATCTAATAAAAGTGAAATTAATGATGTTACAGATGATTATTGTTGTTTTGGTTTGTTCGGACCAAGAAGCAGGGATATGATTAGCAAATTGAGTTCAGATGATTTTTCAAATGAGAATTTTAAATTTGGCTCAGCAAAATCAATAAAAATAAATGATATAGAAACATGGGCACAGCGATTATCTTATGTTGGTGAACTAGGATACGAACTTTATGTGAAAAGCGAAGATGCTAAAAGATTGTACAACATTATTGTTTTAGAGGGTAAAAACTTTGAATTGTCTCACTGTGGTATGCATGCAATGGATATAATGCGTATGGAGAGTGGTTTCTTACATTGGGGTCATGATATTTCACCCGAGGAAAACCAATATCAAGCAGGATTGAGTTTTGCCATAAGTTATAAAAAAAATGTAGATTTTGTTGGAAGAGATGCACTATTAAAAATTAAAGACAAAACTCCATCTAAGCAATTTATAATGCTAACACTTAAACAAAATAAACCTGGAGAACCGCTTTTGCTTCATGAAGAGCCAATTTATTTAAATAATAAAATTATTGGAAGAACAACATCTGGAAATTATTCCTTTTGTTTCAATAAAAATTTATTATTTGGATATGTAAACGGAGAAATATCAAAGGAGACATTACAAAATGCTGAAATATTTGTAGAAGTTGCAAAAAAAAAGTATGCGACCGAGCTTCAGACAAAAAGCTTGAACCAAAATAATTTTAAAACAATTTAGACTAGAATTCCCATTCTGGTCTCCAATAATTATTTGAAACCTCAAATTGAACAACCTCTAGATTGTAAAATTTTATTTTGCATGATTTACTTAAGAATGTCATCAGAACAAGTAACAGAAAAATCAACTCAAACGTTTATAATCGACAACGAAGATATTGAATTAGAAGCCGTTCCTCAGAAGAAAAAAAGTACCAAAGTTGATATAAATTTACTTATGGACAAGGTTAGAGAAGAAAAAAAAAAAGAAAAAAAAGAAAACCTTATTTTTGTAAGTCTAATTGCATTTGTAATTTTAATTACTGGTGCTATAGCATCTTTTTAATAATCAAACGTTTTTATCTAAAATTCTGGCTGCATTAAATAATTTACAAGACATATCAGAAATATTATTTACATTTTCAAGTCTAAATTTATCAACCTCTTTAACTTTATTGGAATTAGAAACAGTATAAAGGCCTGATTTACTCTTATCTACAAACTTATTTCTTATTAAAAAATTCAATTTACGTATAACTGTCGGTCTTGGTATTCCAGTTAAATCTGCAATAGTCATAGCATTTAATCCGAGTGTATCAGTTAATGATAAAAGTTCTGACAAATAACTATCTTTAACTTTTTCTGGATATTTGTCTGAAGATTTAATCTTTTTTGTAAGTGATAAATTTTGATTATAGACAATCATTGCCCAAATTTGAACTGTCTCATAATCCTTAAAAAACATTTTTTTAAAAGTGGTTAACATCTGTATTTGAAATTTCAAAAAATAATTCCAACAATGTGTATAATTATTTTTAATTAATAGTTCAAAATCTAAAGATGAAATTTCTTGATTTATAATATTAGATTTTTTCAATAATTTTGAAAGATTTGATAAGAATTTAGAAATCATATGTATTGATGTAACTGGTTTTTGTAAATTATATGCATTTCTATTTATTATTACAGCCTTTTTGTTTTTTTTAATAATTCCAATTTTTTCTAATTCTAATATTTTTCTTCGCGCTGTTTCTTTAGATATTGATAGTTCTTTAGCTATACTTACAATATTAAATTTTTTTAATTCATATTGATCAACGTTATAGAATTGATCAAAGTTATATCTTATAAAATATTCACCATAACTATCAAAAGTCTTACTCACCAAACTCATTAATATAAAATATTTATCTAAATCTTTGAATGTTATATAAGCGTTGTTTAACCAAATTCGCTGAAGCTCAAAATAATCTGTGATTACTTCAATATAGTTTTTAGTAAGTGTGTTATAAATATCTGATACTTGTACCTCTGTAGAGAATTTTAACCTGTTTTCTTTTGACATTTAATTTTTTTTAAATATTTAATTTAAAATAATTTAAAAATATGTAAATTATTTTATGGAATTTGTTAAATTTTTCGGACCTTTTGGTGTTTTTTTCATAATGTTTGCATTAGGTCTAAACCTAAAAATTACAAGATTTCTGAACGTATTCAGAAAACCAAAAAATTTTATAGTTGGGATGTTATGTCAAATAATTGTCCTCCCAATCATTGGATTAATAGTGATACACTATTTACCAATGGAGAAAGAATTTCAAATAGGAGTTTTTCTTCTTTTGATTATGCCTTCAGCTGCTATGTCAAATTATGCAACAAGGATAGCAAATGGAAATGTTCCGTTATCAATTTGTTTAACGTCAATATGTGCATTATTTGCTTTTATAACTGTGCCACTATATTTGAATTTTTTTTCTAACTTTTTTTATGAAGAGAGCTTCGATTTACGATTGTTATCATTTTCAGTTAAGACTTTTTTATTTATAACAATGCCTGTTTTTACAGGAATTTATTTTAGAAAAAAATTTCCAAGTTTTTTTACAAAATACACATTCACTCTTGATAGAGCAGCATTTATAATTTTTTTAATTATTGTCTTTATAGCTATATATACTGAAAAAAATAATTTAATAAGCTATTTTGATGATGTGGGTGTTACTATGAGTTTAATTTTAGTATTAGTATTTTTGTCATCTTTTATTATTACTCAAGTATTTGTTGATGATATTTCATCTAAAAGGGCAATTAGAATAGAGGCATTATTACAAAATGGTGCTATGGGATTTGTGGTTGGGGCATTAATTTTTTCTGAAATTAAATATCTAGTCCCAATAACTATTTATGCACTTTTACAATACTGTTTTCTTTTATTTTATTTAGGAAATATGAAATTAAAAAAATAAACTAAAGAATGCAATTTGGATCAATTAATGGACTGGATAAAAAGATTTCAAAATTAATTCTTGGTAACGACAAACAGAAAAAATATAGCTCAGCAGCAAAGTTATGGGACTGCTTTTATGAAAACGGTGGAAATGTATTTGACAATTCAATTTATTATAGAAATGGAGAAAGTGAAAAATTTTTAGGAAAGTGGATAAAATCAAGAGATATAGAGAATAATGTTGTTATAATTTCAAAAGTTGGAGAAGAAAGCTCAGATCCCTCAGAAATATCAAGTTTATTACAAATTTCTTTAGAAAGATTGCAATTAAATACAGTTGATATATTAATTTTACATCATCATAACAAGCAGATTCCAATTAGTGAATACGTAGATGCGTTAAATGAAATTAAACTTTCAGGAAAAATTAAAGTATTTGGAATTTCAAATATAAATAAAGAAAGGTTTGATGAGTCCTTAAAATGGTCAAAGAAAAATAAAAAAATTCCTTTTTCAATAATCAACAACCAATTTTCATTAGCAAAAATGGAGAAGCCACTTTGGCCAGATTGTCTAAGCATATCTGACAAAAATTATATTAACTATTTGGAAAATAATAATATTTCTCATTTTGGATGGTCAAGCCAAGCTAGAGGATTTTTTATAAAAGATAAAATCTTTAAAAAAATTTTTAGAAGGAGGCTTCATAAACATTTAAAAAGTTGTTTTTACAGTATAGATAATATTGAAAAAAGAAAAAGATCTGAGAAATTAGCAAAGAAGCATAATTGCTCATCAAATGATATAGCCTTGTCTTGGGTTATTAATCAAAATTTTCCATCCTATGCAATAATTGGTCCAAAAAATAAATCAGAACTAAGATTTTCAATGAATTCTCTAAATATAGTTCTATCTGAGGAAGAAAAAAAATGGTTAAGTTCAATTTAAAATATATAATTGTTATTAATGAGTGTTGTAAAATCTATTATTAAACTTCATAAAATGGCACCTCATCCCGAGGGCGGATATTATGCAGAAGTATTTAAAAATAAAGATGTAAGCCAAATTTATTTTCTATTAGAGGGTCATCAATATTCTCATTGGCATAGAATAACTAAAAATGAAATATTACATTTTTATTTAGGCAGTCCATTAATAATATATACCTCTAAAGACGGAGAGGAATTTCAAACTAATGAAATTGGATCTAAAAATAAATTTATACTTTGTATAGAAAAAAATACTTGGTTCGCTATGAAGCCAGCAGGTTCATTCAGTTTAATTGGTTGCACTGTTGCTCCTGCCTTTGAATTCGATGATTTGGAGTTGGCACCAAAAGATTGGAAACCTTCTAAATTTAATATTAATTTTTAGAATTTCTTGTTTGAAAGAAAAAAAATAAGTAGTATATATCAACAACTATTTAATGGCGGGGTAGCTCAGTTGGTTAGAGCGCGGGACTCATAAGCCCGAGGTCAGTGGTTCGATCCCACTTCCCGCTACCAATACAAAAAATAGATCTTATAGTTTATAGTTTTTTAAGATAATTTGAATATTCACAATTACCATAAAATTTTATTGCATCATTTAATTTTGATTTACTTATCCAGCCATTATTTAGGGCTATTTCCTCTAAACACGCGATCTTAAATCCTTGTCTATTTTCTATAGCTGATACAAAAGAACTTGTTTTGTAAAAGTCTTCAATTGAACCAGAGTCCAACCATGCTCCACCTCTACCAATTAAGTCAGCGGTTAACTTTTTATTTTTTTTATATTTATTTATCAGATCAACTATTTCAAGTTCTTTCCTTTTTGAAGGTTTGAGCTGTTTTGCGTATTTTACAACATTATTATCAAAGAAGTATAAGCCTGTTATGGCTAAGTCTGATAAAAATTTTTTTGGTTTTTCTTTTATATTAATTACTTTATTTTTTTTATCTATTTTTGCTACACCATAAAGTTCTGGCTTATTTACCTTATGTAAAATAATTTTCGCACCTTTTTTTAATTTGACAGAATTTAAAAGTTGCTTAGTTAAATTTTGTCCATAAAAAAAGTTATCACCAAGTATTAATGCAACATTATCATTACCAATAAATTTTTCTCCTAGCAAGAATGCATCTGGCAAACCTCTTGGTGAGGATTGTTCTTTATAAGTGATACTTATGCCAAAGTTATTTCCATTAGGAATAATTTTTTTATATTGGTTAAGCTGACCTTTGTTAACAATAATCAATATATCTTTGATTTTTGCTAACATTAATATTGATAATGGATAAAAAATCAAAGGTTTGTCATATACAGGAAGTAATTGTTTATTTACTGCCTTTGTGAGAGGGCTCATTCTTGTTCCCATTCCACCTGACAATATAATTCCTTTTTTAATCATTTTAATTTATTTCCTAACCTTTTAATTATATCTTTTTTTTTAATGTTTGAAAAATATCCAGGATTTTTTAAATACCAATCAAAAGTTTTATTTAAACCTTTTATGATATTCATTTTTGGTTTCCACTTTAAATTTTTTATAATTTTATCACTGTTTAAAGCATATCTAATGTCATGTCCTGGCCTATCTTTGACAAATTTAATTTTTACATTTTTTCCCAATCTTAACCTTGATTTTGCAATTTTCATTAGAAGTTTTGAAATTTTAACATTGTTAAGATTTAAATTGGATCCAATATTATAAAAATTACCGATTTTTCCTTTTTCAAAAATTTTGATCAAGGCTTCACAATGATCATCAACGTAAATCCATTCTCTTGAATTTAACCCTCTACCATATAGTGGTAAATTTTTATTATTTAAAATGTTATAGATTAATTTTGGTATAAGTTTTTCTGGATGTTGCCTAGGGCCGTAATTATTTGAACAATTAGTTATAATTGCTGGGATTTTAAAAGTTCTGATGTAAGAATTTACCAAATGGTCAGAGGAAGCTTTTGAAGCAGCATAAGGTGAGCTTGGTTTATATGCGTCATTTTCTTTTGATCTTCCTTTTAAAATATCTCCATAAACTTCGTCAGTAGAAATATGAATCAATTTAGAATTATTATTTATTTGATTAAATTTTCTAAAAGCCTGTAATAAATTAAATACACCTAAAATGTTACTTCTAATAAAACTTTCGGGACCATCAATAGACCTATCAACATGCGTCTCAGCAGCAAGATTAAAAATTGCATTTGGCTTATATTTTTTAAGGACTTGAAAAATTTTTTTACCATTGTTGATGTCTAGTTTAATAAATTTATAGTTTTTATTTTTTGATATTTTTTTAACGTTATAAAAATTTGAAGAATAAGTGACCTTATCTAAATTAATAACAAAATATTTCTTTTTTAGTAGAATTTTAATTAAATTACTTCCAATAAAGCCTAGACCACCTGTAACTATAACTTTTTTCATATTTTTTTTTACAACAATTGTCAATTTAAGTATACTTTTTTAATCTTAATGAAATTAAATTTAGACGATATAACATTTATAATTGTAACCTATAAAAGTGAAAATATTATTCAAAATTGTTTAGACTCACTTCCGAAAAATTCCAAAAAAATAATTGTCGAAAACTCAAATAACATTAATCTAGAAAAAGATTTAAAATTAAAATATGACAATATTGAGGTAATTGTCTCTAAAAACGTAGGTATGGGAGCAGGAAATAATTTAGGTCTTAAAGCTTGTAAAACTAATTACGCTTTTGTTTTAAATCCAGATACAAAATTATACAACAAAACACTTAGCAATTTTATTAGGGCATTAGATAATGTTTCTGAATTTACATTAGCTTCACCCTTAAATGATAATAAAGATTTTCCAAATTATAAAAAAGTAAACTCTTCTATAAATAAGAATATTTTATCAGTTGAAAGCATTGATGGATTCTCGATGTTGTTTAATCTAAGAAAGTTTAAAGATCAAAATTTTTTTGATGAAAACTTTTTTTTGTATTTAGAAAATGATGATCTATGCTTAAGAATTAGAAAAAAAAATGAGCACATTTACGTTGTGACAGACTCTCTTATTAACCACAAAGGTGGCATTAATAGGAGTTTACAGTTTGAATATTTAAGAAATTGGCATTGGATGTGGTCAAAGTTTTATTTTAATAAAAAACATTATGGTTTCTTAAATGCTATTGCAAAAATATCTACAAATCTTAGTACAGCATGTTTTAAATATTTAATTTATTTTTTTCTTTTAAACTCTCATAAAAAACAAATTTACAAAATGAGACTTTGTGGAATAATTGCATCAGTATTTGGAAAAAAATCTAGTTTTAGAGTAGATAATTAGTGCCCAGGAAATTCAATTAAATTTTCAACTTTGTAATTATGTTTCTTCAAATTATCACATCCACCTAAATCAAATAAATTTATTACAAAAATAAATCCCGCAACACTTCCATTAGATATATTTACAAGTTTTGCCGCTGCTTCAGCAGTCCCACCAGTTGCAATCAAATCATCGATAATTAATACTTTGTCATTTTTTTTTATGGAGTCTTTATGCACTTCAATTGTTGCTTTTCCATACTCAAGTTCAAAGTCAACAGAGTGTGTTTCGGAAGGTAGTTTATTCTTTTTTCTAAGCATCACAAAAGGTTTCTTAGCTAAATATGATACGGCAGATGCAAATACAAATCCTCTAGACTCTATTGCTGCAATTTTATCAAACCTAAAACTTTGAGATTTTTGAAATATTAAATTTATACAATGTGCAAATGCTTTTTCATCTTCAATTAAGGTCGTGATATCTCTAAATAAAATTCCCTTTTTTGGATAATCGGGGATTGACCTTATATAATCTTTTAAATCCATAAATTTTTAAGTTATAAATAAATAAAGCATTTTAAATAATATGACAAATAAATTAGCAATTATCGGTGGAAGTGGTTTGTATGACATAGAGGAATTTCAAGATAAAGAATTTTTAGACATAAGAACTTCTTGGGGAAGCCCATCTGATAAAATATTAAAAACTAAATATAATGATAAAGAGATTTATTTCTTACCAAGACATGGAAGAGGACATTATATTTCACCTTCAAAAATTAATTTTAGGGCAAACATTGACGCCCTTAAACAACTCGGTGTATCAGATATTGTATCAATTTCTGCAGTAGGATCTCTAAAAGAAAATTTACCGCCAGGAAAATTTGTAATTGTAGATCAATTTATTGATTGTACATTTGCTAGAAATAAAACCTTTTTTGACGACGAGATAGTTGCTCATGTCTCAATGGCTCATCCTACTTCAAATGGTCTTATGAATGCTTGCGAAGAGTCTATCAAAAAATCTGGCATAGATTATCAAAGAGGTGGAACCTACGTAGTTATGGAAGGGCCACAATTTTCAACACTAGCCGAATCTAATTTATACAGAAGCTGGAAAGCCGATGTTATTGGAATGACAAACATGCCAGAAGCAAAATTAGCAAGAGAGGCAGAAATTAGATATGCATCAGTATCAATGGTTACAGATTATGATTGTTGGCATCCAGATCATGAAAATGTTGATGTTCAGAAAGTGATTAAAGTCCTCTTAGAAAACGCTGCTAAGGCAAAAGACATGATTAAAAATTTAATAGATTGTTATGAAAGCAGCATTGAGCGTAATGATCCAACTAATAATTGTTTAGATGTTGCAATCATAACCGCTCCAGAAAAAAGGACCGAAAAAACTAAAAATAAACTTAAATTTATAGCGGGAAGAGTTTTGGGTAAATGACAAATAAAAAAGAATTGAAAGGTCAATGTGGGTGTGGAAATGTAAAGTACATCGTTAAAGATGAACCGTTATTTACTCAAGCCTGTCATTGTAAAGATTGTAAAATTTCTACAGGATCATCTTTCGTTATTCACACTATGGTCTTAGATAAAGATTTAGAAGTCAAAGGGGATGTCGCCTCTATAGAATTACCGACAGGAAGTGGAAAGGGCGTAAATGCGTATTTTTGTATTATTTGTGGTGTTTATGTTTACTGTAAATATAACATTTCTGAAGGTAGAATTGCTATCAGAACTCAAACTCTAGTAAATCCAATTACACCACAAGCACATATCTTTATAAAAGATAAAGATCCATGGATAGAAATAGCAGATAAAAAAATCTGTTATGATAAATTCTACAACAGAGATAAAATTTGGCCTAAAAAAAGCTTAGATAGAATTAAAAATGAAAATTGAGTCAAAGGAATATCGTACAATCTGGTTTGAAAATAATATTGTAAAAATAATTGATCAAACAAAACTTCCACATAGATTCTTAATCAAGGATCTCAAAACTATAGAGGATGCAATAAATGCGATTAAAACAATGGAGGTGAGAGGTGCACCTTTGATAGGCGCTACAGCTGCTTATGGACTTGTACTATCTATTTTAGAAAATAAGGATCAATCTTTTTTGAAAAACTCAGCAAATAATTTAATTAAATCAAGACCCACAGCAATAAATTTAAAATGGGCTGTTGATAGAATGATGAAAAAAATATCAGGGGTTAATAGTGATAAAATTTTTGAAATCGCTTTAAATGAAGCAAAAGAAATTTGTGAGGAAGATGTAAAATTTTGTGAAAACATTGGATTAAATGGTCTTAAAATAATTGAGGAAATTCACAATAAAAAAAAAAATACTGTTAATATTTTAACACATTGTAATGCTGGATGGCTTGCTACAATAAATTGGGGAACAGCAACCTCTCCTATATATCAGGCACACAAGAAAGGAATTCCCCTGCATGTATGGGTGGATGAAACAAGACCAAGAAATCAAGGAGCAAACCTTACATCATTTGAGCTTAATGAAGAACATGTACCAAATACAGTAATTGCAGATAATACAGGAGGATTATTAATGCAACGAGGAAAAGTCGATATGTGTATTGTTGGAACAGACAGAACTTTATCAAACGGAGATGTATGTAATAAAATTGGCACTTATCTAAAAGCTTTGGCAGCAAAAGATAATAATATTCCTTTTTATGTAGCATTACCCAGTTCTACAATTGACTGGAAAATTAAAGACCATAAAGATATTCCCATTGAGGAGAGAAATTCTGATGAATTATCTCATATCGAAGGATTAGATGATGATGGTAATTTTAAAAAAATTCGAATTTATCCAAAAAAAAGTAAAGCAATGAATTTAGCTTTTGATGTTACTCCTGCAAAATATATTACTGGTTTAATTACAGAAAAAGGAATTTGTGAAGCATCAACTGCAGGACTAAAAAATTTATTTAAATGAAAAAAAATTTATACTTTATATTATTTCTGATTATTGCTTTTGTTATGTTATATATATCAAGAATTGAATATGGTTCTCATAGTTTAGATAAATCAATGAAAGGATGCATAATTGCACAAAAAAAGTTAGATAAGAATAAAAATATCGATGACATTAAATCTTTTTGTGAGAGAGAAATAAACAAAAAACTTAAAAAATAATGTTAGATAAAAAGCAGGAAGTAATTGAGTATGCAAAAAAACTTAATACTAAAAATCTCTCACCTTTGAGATCTGGGAATATTTCGATTAGAGGTATCAATGAAGGAGTAGATGGGTTCTTTATTACACCTTCTGGAGTAAAATACGATGATATAACTACAGACAATATAGTTTTTTTGGAATTGAACGAAATTAATAATTTAAAAAAAATTTCTGATGAAATTATAAATCCATCTTCAGAATGGCGGTTTCATCAAGATATTTATATTGAAAAAAGGGATGCTCATGCGATAGTTCATGCTCATTCAACTCATGCCACAGCGGTTTCAGCCCATGGAAAGAATATCCCTGCATTTCATTATATGGTCGCTTTAGCAGGTGGTAATAACATTAAATGTGCAGAATACGCAACATTTGGAACAAAAGAATTATCTCAAAATATTATTAAGGCGTTAGAGGAGAGAAAAGCATGCCTTATGTCTAATCATGGTCAGGTTGCATTTGGCAAATCTCTTAGTGAGGCATTTGAACTTGCAGAAGAGATCGAAAATATTTGTCATCAATACATAAATACAATAAAGTTAGGTCAACCTAAAATTCTTTCGGATGAAGAAATGAGAAAAATTTTAGACAAAACAAAGGACTATAAAAAAAGCTAAAACTTTTTTATGACTAAAGTTGGTGAACATATAACGTTAGATATTATAGGTACAATTAAAGAATATGATCCAAAATTCTTTGAAAAACTAGTCTACAAAATTGCAAAAAAAGCTAAAGTAACAGTTTTAGAAATATCAAAGTACAAATTTGAACCTCAAGGCTTTACTTTAGTTGCACTTTTAGCTGAAAGTCATATAAGTTTTCATACTTTTCCTGAAAAAGGTATTATAAGTTTTGATTTTTTTACGTGTGGAAAAGTTAACCCCATTGTAGCTTTAGATATTGTTAAAAAAGATATTAAACATAAGAAAATTGTTAAAAAAGAATTTAATAGAGATAACATTATTTACTACGATGATATTTATAGTTCACCAGGACTTAAGAAATATTATTTAGTTAAAGACGTTTTAGAAGATTTCAATTCTAAAGTTGGTCAACATATCGAAATTTTAAACCTTGAACAATTTGGAAAATCTTTATTTATTGATAACGAACTTCAAGTTGCTGAAAGTGATGAACATTTGTATAGTTCAACTTTTGTTAATTCTGGTATTAAACTAAATCCACACAAAGATAAATCTGCAATCATTGGTGGTGGAGACGGTGGTGTGGCAAGAGAATGTATATCACAAGGATTTAACTATATAGATTGGTTTGAACTTGATCCAGAGGTAGTCGAAGTTTGTGAAAAACATTTATCCAAAATTGGCAAAAAAGCTACAACAAAAAATTCAGTTAAGTGCGTTTGGGGTGATGCTTTTGAAAGTATTAAAAAAGTTGAGGATAATAAATACGATAAAATATTTGTAGATCTTAACGACGACCAATATTGTATTGATCTTGCAGCAAAAAATATAAATTCACTTAAAAGAATTTTGAAGCCCAATGGTACAATAACAGCACAAGTTGGAAGTCAGGATAAAAAACCTAAACAGGTAAAAAAATGGCTTAATTTATTTGAAAAGAGCTTTGGCAATACATCTTTAGATAGAATTTATATACCTAGTTTTGATTGTTCCTGGAATTTTGCATCTTCATTAAATAAATAATTTCTTTTTAAATCTTTTAATTTGTGAAATACTTCAAAAAAAAATATTGGAGGCGATATGAATATTATTAAAAAATTTAGCTTAGGAGTTTTGATTACTTTATTTTTATCATTTTCTGCTAACGCTGATAAAATTAAAATTGGAACAGAAGGTGCATACCCGCCATGGAATTCAAAAGATGCTTCAGGCAAACTAATTGGATTTGAGGTTGAGCTTGCTTGGACACTTTGTAGATATATAGGTCAGCAATGTGAGATAGTTGAGCAAGATTGGGATGGAATGATACCGGCTCTTATCATGAGAAAATTTGATGCAATAATGGCTGGAATGTCTATTACTGCTGAAAGACAAAAAGCAATTAGTTTTTCTCAAGGATATGCTGATGAAGTTGCTTCATTGGCTGTAATGAAAGGTTCAAGTTTAGAGGGCATGGATACACCAGCTGGAATTAATTTAACTAAACCAAATGCTGCCGCAAAAAAAGCACTTAAAACGCTTACAAATGCTTTGGCAGGTAAAACAGTTTGTGTACAAACTGCAACAATTCATCAAAACTTCTTAGATTCAGGTGATGTTGGAAAAGTAAATGTTAGAACATACAAAACTCAAGACGAAGTAAACTTAGATTTAGCATCAGGAAGATGCGATGCTGCATTAGCTGCAGCTGTAGCTTTTAGTGATTATGCAGAAAAATCAGGTAAACCAGTTGTGCTAGTTGGACCAACATTTTCAGGTGGTGCTTTTGGTAATGGCGTAGGTGTCGGTATAAGAAAAGACGACACAGAGTTACTCAACGCTTTTAATAAAGCAATCGACAAAGCAAGAAAGAACGGCGACATTAGTAGAATTGCTACTAAGTGGTTCGGCTTTGATGCATCTATGTAAATAATTTAAGATTTGGCGACTATAATATATAGTCGCCAATCTTTATGGAACTTCTTTCATTCGGAAAAACTGGTTGGGGCGATGAACTACTAATCGCTACAATGATGACAATCGCTGTATCTATTACGGCTATGCTTATAGGTTTTCTTTTTGCTTTAATATTTACTCCACTTAAACTATCAAAAAGTAAATTTTTAAATCTTATTGGAAATTGTTACACAACAGTAATAAGAGGAGTTCCTGAATTATTAGTTATCTATTTATTTTTTTTTGGAGGAAGTGGTGCTGTTATGTATGTAGCATCTATATTTGGATATAATGAATACATTGAAATTAACGCATTTATAACAGGGTCATTTGCTATTGGTATTATTTCAGGGGCGTACTCAACTGAAGTTTTCAGAGGTGCAATTCAATCAATTGACAAAGGACAATTTGAGGCATCAAAAGTTTTAGGCTTAAATAAACCTATTCATTTTTTTAAAGTTATTATGCCTCAAATGTTAAGGCTAGCTATTCCTAACTTGAGCAACGTTTGGCAAATAACATTGAAAGATACTTCTCTTATCTCTGTGACTGGTTTAGTCGAAATAATGAGACAATCTTACATTGCTGCTGGATCAACTAGAGATCCTTTATTTTTTTACTCATTTGCGGCAGTTTTATATCTGCTACTAACATACTTGAGCATGAAGTTAATCAATAAATTAGAAATTAGATACAGTAGGGGGTATTAATGGATTTTGAATTAATGATAAGTAGTTTACCTAAATTGCTTAATGCTTCTCTAATAACTCTCAAATTATTAACTGCTTCATTAATTTTTGGACTATTTATCGGACTTTTTTTTGCAATTTTAAGAGTAAATAAAAATCTAATAATAAATAAATTTGCTTACGGATATTCTTATATATTTAGAGGTACTCCACTTTTAGTACAAATATTCATTATTTATTTTGGCTTAGGTCAGATAGAATATTTAAGATCAACTGTGTTATGGGTTATTTTAAAAGAACCTTATTGGTGTGCAATAATTGCTTTTTCATTGAATACAGGAGCTTACACATCTGAAATATTACGATCTGCATTTCAAACAATCAAACCTGGAATTATTGAAGCGGGTCAGAGTTTAGGAATTTCGAGTAAAATTATTTTTTTTAAAATTCAAATTCCAATTGCCATAAGACAATCTTTGCCAGCTTACGGTAATGAAATAATTTTAATGATGAAAGGTACCTCATTGGCAAGCACTGTAACTTTGATGGATCTTACTGGTGTAGCCAAATACATAATATCCACAACATTCAAGCCAATTGAAGTTTTTATAGTTGCTGGTGGAATTTATCTTTTTATGACCTTCATAATTCATAATGTCATAAAGTTTTTAGAGAGAAAATATAGTTATTAATATGATGTGTACTCTTTAATTTCTCTGATCTTAGATCCAGTATGATTATTCATTTCGAGCTTAATTTTTCCTCTTTTGTCATTTAGAAAATGTATATCTCTTGATGTTTTAACAAAAACTTCACCAAAGTCTAAATTTTTTTCACATAATCTTTTTTCATTCTCAATATCCCATAGTTTATTGTTTATTTCTTTTAGTGACTGAAAAAGCTTATCAAGTTTATTGTCTGTTTTTATATTTTTTTTAAATTGCTCTATTAATAATTCAAGCTCTTCATTAATAAATTTAAGTTTATTTTGATCTTTTATTTTTTCTTTTTTAATTTCTAAGATAGAAATTTTGTCTAATAATTCACCTATTGAAACTTCGACAAGTATTTTATTCATAAAATTTTATATTATGTTAAATTGTTTAAAATATGTCTAATATTTTAATTATTAAACACGGATCTTTAGGTGATATAGCTCAGGCAAGTGGTGCAATTCAAGATATTTATGAAAATCATAAAGATCACAACTTATATATAATGACCTCCAAACCTTACGTAGAATTGTATAAAAAAAGCCCCTTCATCAAAGATGTAATCATGGATAAGAGATTATCTAGATTTAACCTTATTTACCTATATCTTTTAATGAGAAAAATTAAAAAACTTAAATTTGTAAAAGTATTTGATTTACAAAATTCATCAAGAACTTCATTTTATAAAAAAGTATTATTCCCAAATTCAAATAATAATTCTTGGTCATCGTCAGAAACAACCTTACCCTCAAATACTACAAAGGAAGAATTTGATAAACTTTCAGTTTTGGAGAGATTTGACCATCAATTAAAAACCTCTGGATTAAATACTAAACATACACTTAAACCAAATTTTGATTGGTCTTGTTCAGAAATATCAGAAATTAATTCTAAATTTAAATTAGGAAAATATATTATTTTATTCCCATTTTGTTCACCGCACCTTAATTTAAAAAAATGGCCCCATTACAATGAACTTATAAAATTAATTAAAGATGAGTTAAAAAATGAATATAAAGTTGTAATTGCACCAGGGCCCAATGAACTTCAAGAGGCACAAAATTTTAATGCCGAATGTATTTTAGATAAGGGTAAAGCACTAAAAATTCCTCAATTATCATCTCTAATTAAAAGTAGTTCTTTTGTAGTAGCTAATGATACTGGACCAGCGCATATGTCGGCTCATCTTGGAGTTAAAGGTATTGCTCTTTTTGGATCTCATACAACCGCTTACAAGGTAAGTATTGAAAGGGAAAAATTTAAAGCAATTCAAGTTTCTGATTTAAAAAAATTAAGTGCAAGAAAAGTTTTTGAAAAAATAATTCTATAAAATTTTTTGATAACTTTTAATTATTTTATCCCAATTAAAGTTTTCTGAAAATTTTTTTGCCTCTTTTCCATATTCTTTATACTTATGATCTTTGAGCATTTTATCTATTGAGGAATAAATTTCTTCAAGATTATTTCCATCACAAATTAATCCTGTCTTTTCATGTAGTATTGCATCTGCAGCTCCACCGTCTTTTCCCCCAATAGAAGGAATTCCATATTGCGCAGCCTCAATATAAGAAATTCCAAAACCCTCGACTGATTTATTATGAATTATAGAGGGCATTACAAAAATATTTGATTTGCATATTAAGGCATTCTTAAGTTCTGTTTCAACATTCTTTAGAAAAATAACATGATTATTTAGGTTAAGTTCATTAACTAATTTTTTCAAATTTTCTTCTTCATCTCCATAACCAATGCAAACATAGATAATATTTGGATACAGTTCTTTTAAATTTCTAATTGCCATAATTACTTTTTCATGATTTTTTCTTTTGTCGAATCTAGAAACAGTAATTAATCTACTTGATTTTCCATTAAAAATTTTTTCAGCTTGATCTAAATCTTTTTTAGAAATCGCTTTTACCGCATCAACACCTGGATTAATTACACCTATTTTATTTTCATTTACTCCCATACTTATTGCTAAATTTTTTGTAAAAAATGAGTTTGATATTACATGGTCAACATTATTTAAAATATTTGTTAATCGTTTATTTTGTCTTGAGCCTTTTTCATGATTAATTTCTTTCGAATGAATTAAACATATTTTTTTTTTACTAGTATTTATGAGCTCTAAACTCTTCCAATGATCAGCAATTATACAACTAATATTTTTGTTATTTTTTATAAATTCGTTAATTAAATAAGATTTTCTATACTTTCTAAGTAATTTTGGCCCCCCAATTCTCTCAATAGAAAAATTAACATTATTATCAAAATTCAAATAATTTTCATGATAATCGGCAAAAACTTTTACAATATTTAATTTAGATAAAGATTTAGTTAAACCATACATTAGATTTTGCATACCGCCAATTTCAGGAGGGAAATTTCTAGTTAAAATTAAAAACATTTATTTTATTTAATCCACTTTATATTACAGCCCATACTTGGGTATTGTTTTACAGGGCCTTGACCTGTTTTTGAAATTAATGTTAAAGCTTTAAATAACTCACTGTCACCTTCATCTATAGGTTTTAAATCTTTTAACTGTTTAATTCTCCCTCTGTACTGAAGTTCTAAGTCACTATTATAAGCAAAAAAGTCTGGTGTACAAACAGCATCATATATCTTAGCTACTTCCTGTGTTTCATCGTGAAGGTATGGAAAAGAAAAATTATTTTCTTTTGAAAAGATAGTCATGTTTTCAAAAGAATCCTCTGGATAATTTTTTACATCGTTAGAGCATATAGCAACTGAATTAATTCCAAATTTTTTTATATTTTTACAATCTTCAACTAAATATTTAATTATTGCTTTAACATATGGACAGTGATTACAAATAAACATAATCAAAGTTCCTTTTTCGCCTTTTAAATCATTTAAAGAAATTATTTTATTATCTGTAGATTTAAGTTTGAAACTTTCAGCTTTTTTTCCAAAATCGCAAATTGGAGTTTTTGTAAGAGACATGATACAACAATATATAATTTATGTTTTATGATTTAAAAGATAAAAAACCAAAAAACTCTGGCGAAAATTGGGTAGCACCCAATGCGGTTGTGATAGGTGATGTAACTTTAGAAAAAAATACAAGTGTATGGTTTAATGCAACTTTGAGAGGTGATTTAGAAAATATTCATGTAGGTGAAGGGTCAAATATTCAAGATGGATGTGTGCTTCATACTGATCCTGGTTATCCATTAAAAATAGGAAAAAATGTTACCGTGGGTCATCTTGTTATGCTTCATGGATGTACAATTGGAGAAAACAGTCTAATTGGTATTGGTGCCGTAATCTTAAACAACGCAAAAATTGGAAAAAATTGTATAATTGGTGCAAAAGCATTAATCACTGAAAATAAAGTTATCCCTGACAATTCACTTGTAATTGGGTCGCCTGGCAAAGTAGTGAGAGAGGTCACAGAAGAAGAAAAAAAAGCTGTATCTGAAAATACAAAACATTATCAGGATAATTGGAAAAAATATTCAAAATCAATATTTTAATTTATGAAATTTAAATTTTATTTTAGAAAAACTAGTTTTAAAAAGGATTTAGATTCTGCAAGACTTTTGTTATTAGAAATTGAAAAATATAAACCAGTTAATTTTTTAGAAGTAGGAGTTTACCAAGGTGTTACTTCGAGGAATGTATGTGAAATCCTAAAAAAAATTCATAAAAATAATTTTAAATTTGTCGGCATAGACTTTTTTGAAGATAGAAACATAGACTTAGATCATAAAGAAATGACAGTTAAACATAACAGGTTATCTAATCCGTTTAAACATATATTCTTTAACTTAATACTCAACAAAGACTTAAATTCATTAAAGTCTGTAGAAGGATTATTAAAAAAATTTGGAACATGTGTTAAACTTCTAAAAGGTTCGAGCGATGTTCAGTTGCCAAGAGTAGACTTGCAAAATATTGATTTTGTTTTTTTAGACGGAGGCCATTCATACGAAACTGTTAGTAATGATTTAAAAATAATAACATCAAAATTAAAGAAAAATAAAATAATTATTTGTGATGATTATGACCAAGTTGAATATGGCGTAAAAAAGGCTGTAGATGAGTTAAAAGAAAAAGTTTCTGAAATTATAAATCTAAACGATAGATTAGTAAAAATTGTAGTATAATATTAAATTTCCAAATTAAATTAATCATTAAGAGATAAAATTTTAAAATTTACTTTTAAAGTAGGAAATTTTTTACTTAAAATTTTTTTTATCTTTTTAAAAGACTCTTGATGTATTTTGTTTTCAACAGAATAATTAAATTCCTTTTTTCCATTAACTATTTTTGCTGCGCCACAATCACTATGATTTATCACTATTAGTCTTTTAATATTATGTAATTTTATTGAGATTGATAAATTATCTAAAAAAGTAGAACGCCATTTTTTAAATTTTTTGTGAGCTACTCCAATAGCTGCACCCGCAATGGTAAATGAGCTATATTTTCCTCTAAGTTTTTTAGTTTTTAAATATTTAAATACTTTATGTTGAAATCTAGGATCGATACAAGAAAGAACCATTGCCTCATATTTTTTCATTATGGTACTAGCCAACTTTCTTTTTTGTTTACTAAATCAAACTTAGCTCTACGATGCCCTTTAGCAGCTAGGTAAAGCCACTCAATTGATTTAATTTTACATTTTATAACAGTAAAATTCTTATAGCCTTTTTCACTTTGTTCCATGGTATAATTAAAGTCTTCTAATTTAGATATCATTCCAGAAGTTGGATTTTCCGATTTGGTGCCTGGAGGACAATCAGTAAGATAGCAACGTCTACTTATATGTTGGGTTTTTTTCCAAGATTCTTCAGTAGTAGAATTTTTATTATTAACCTCACACTCAACTTTCACTCTTAATTGTATCTTTTCCTCTTTATCGTAGAAAATTAGAGAAGCATTTTTATTTTTTTTTAAAATATTCACTTTTGGTGATCTTACATCAGTATGAAATTGTAGTAGATTATTTGCTCTATCAGTTTTTCTTAAAACAACAATTCTACCATCAACTTCATCTTGATGAGCACAGATAAAGACAGGAATTCTGAATGATGAACCTCTGTTAGTCACAGCATCATCAAGCATTGACCAGTACTTATTTTGAATTTCATCTAAATTTTCGTAGTATGCTGGCTGCATACTTTTTATTTCCTAAATCTTTTAATTAAACTTGATGTATCCCACCGGTTTCCACCCATTCCCTGAATTTCACTATAATATGTATCCACTATTTCAGTTACAGGCAATAATGATCCATTATTTTTTGCCTCTTCCATCGCAATTTTTAGATCTTTTCTCATCCAATCTACTGCAAAACCAAAATCAAATTTATCATCTATCATTGTTTTAAATCTATTTTCCATTTGCCAAGATTGTGCAGCACCTTTTGAAATAACTTCAATAACGTCATCCATGTTTAACCCAGCTTTCATTCCAAAATTAATAGCTTCAGATAGCCCCTGAACTAGACCTGCGATACAGATTTGATTTACCATTTTTGCTAATTGTCCGTTTCCAGCTTTTCCAAGCAATTTCATTTTTTTGCTGTAACAGTCAATTTTATCTTTTGCTTTATCGAAATCTGTTTGATCTCCACCAATCATTACTGTAAGAGCACCATTTTCAGCACCAGCTTGACCACCTGATACTGGAGCATCTAGGGATCCAAATCCTTTTTTCTTTGCATACTCATAAATTTCTCTAGCAATTGTTGCAGATGCAGTTGTGTTATCAATGTAAACTGATCCCTTTTTAATTGTTTTAAATACACCATTCTCACCAAAGGTAACCTCTCGTAAATCATTATCATTTCCGACGCAGGTAAAAATATATTCCGCATCCTTTGCAGCTTCTGCTGGAGTTTTAGCCATATTGCCTTTAAATTCTTTTATCCATTTTTCTGCTTTTGAATGTGTTCTATTAAAAACAGTTACATTGTGTCCGCCTTTTGATATATATCCAGCCATTGGATAACCCATTACACCAAGACCTATGAAAGCAACATTACAAGTCATTTTTTTTATGTTTAAAAATTTAAGTTTAAAAGTAATTTTATTTGGATTTATTTTTACATTTTTTTCAAGCTTTGGACAGAGTTTTTTTCTTGGTCTTTTCAATTCAAGCATAAGGGAAGCTCTTTCAATTACTCATGGACAATTTGGCTCAATTTATGCATCAGCAACTTTACTTAGTAGCATAATTCTAGTTTGGTTTGGAAAAAAAATTGACGATATTAATATTCTCAAATTTTCTTACTTGGTAATAATTTTATTAGCATTTTCTTGTTTTTTCTTTTCAAAGATATCATCAGTTTATTACCTATTTTTGGCAATTCTTTTTATGAGATTTTCAGGTCAAGGTATGATGTCTCATACCGCATCAACAACGATTTCAAGATTTTTTACAAAATCTAGAGGTAAAGCTTTAAGCACCTCTTGGTTTGGTTTATCTACATCAGAATTTATTTTACCAGTGCTAATAATTTACCTTTTAACCATTTATGAATGGAGAGATATATGGATTGTAATTTCTTTAATTGTAATATTATTTTTACCGACAGTTTCATTTTTTTTAGTAAAGAACTTAAACTTAGAATCTAGAGAAACTGACAATTTAGAAAACAAAGTTAATAATAAGATTAAAGATTGGAAAAGAATTGAAGTTTTAAAAGATTATAGATTCTACATCATCAGCGCTAACATGCTAGCTATGCCTTGGATAGCCACAGGAACTTTTGTTTATCAATCTTTTATATTAGAGTCAAAAAATTGGGGACCATACATCATAGCTCAATCCTTTATGGTTTATTCAATTATGTCAGTGATAACATTATTCGTATCTGGTTTTTTAATTGATAAGTTTACTAGCAGAAAAATATTGGTTTACATGAATTTACCTCTTTTACTTGCAACAATAGTGATAATTTATTTTAACAATCCTCTTACGGCATTTATTTTTTTAGGTTTAATTGGTATTTCTAATGGTTTCGCAAACGTTCTAGGGTCTTCTACTTGGGCAGAAATTTATGGTGTTAAATATATTGGATCGATTAAAGCTTTGACAACAGCACTAATGGTATTCTCAACAGCTTTTGGAACAGCCTTTTTTGGAATTTTGATCGACCGTGGTTTTTCTATTGAGAAAATTGCGGCAATATCAAGCGTTTATATATCCATATCTTTGATCATGCTTTTTATTATCAGATCCAAACTAAATCCTGTTAAGGTATAAAAATACCTTGATTTTATTCATAAGCAGGTATAAATACCCCGCATGGCCAGGGTAACAGTTGAAGATTGTGTAGATAAAGTAGAAAGTCCTTACGAATTAGTTTTAGTTGCTAAAGAGAGAACAACACAATTAAACTCAGGTGTTGAACCAACTGTCAGTATCGATAACGACAAAAATACAGTAATTTCTTTAAGGGAAATTGCAAATGAGAATGTTAAAGTTTCAGATTTAATTGATAGTGGAGTTTATAAACTTAGAAAACATGTAGAACAAGTTGATGACTCATTAACAGAAGATGAAGAAGTAGGTGATGATTTTGAAAACTTGTACAAGGGTGAAATATCTAAGAGCGGAACACCAATATTACCTTCTAAAAGAGCTAGAAAAATCCCTGAAAAAACACAAGCTTTTTCTAAAGAAGATATTGCTCAAAGTGCTCCAACGCAACCTACTGAACAAGCTGAACCTTCTGGAGAAACAGAGGATGCATCTGTTGAAGATTTAAAAGACCAAGAGATTAAAGAGCCAAGCGAAAACGCAAATCAAGACTAATTACAAAACTCCTCAATAATTTTTTTTCTATGTTCGTCTAAATCTGGGATATCTCCTCTTTTTGTTTCATCTTTATATGAGGACATTTTGATTGGATTACCTGCCGTTTTAAAATCACCAACAACTTTGTGAAAAGTATCAACTATCATATTTCTTGATTTTATTTGTGGATTTTCTACAGCATCTTTTATATTAAAAATAGGACCACACGGAATTTTTTCATTCTCCATTTTTTGTATCCAATCCTTAGTATTTAAAGATTTGAGTTTTTCCTCCATAATTAATTTAAGTTCATTCATATTTTCACAACGTAAAGAATTACTTTTAAATTTTTCATTCTGGGGTAAATCATTTAATTCAAGAACATTACATAATTTTTCAAAAAGTTTGTCATTTCCTGCAGCAATTATTATGTAGCTATCGTTTGTTTTAAAAGCCTCAAATGGTGCAATAGATGGGTGTCTTGATCCCATTGGTTTCGGTATTTCATTTTTTGATAAATAACGTGCAATTGCATTTTCTAAAATTGCAATTTGACAATCGAGCATTGAAACATCGATAAACATTCCCTTACCTGTTTTTTCTCTATCATAAAGAGCAGCATTGATTCCAATTGTAGTAAATAGTGCAGCTGTAATATCTCCAATAGACGTTCCAACTCTAGTAGGTTCAGAATTAGGTTGTCCGGTAACACTCATTAAACCTCCCATTCCCTGAACAACCATATCGTATGCAGGTAATTCTTTTAATGGTCCAGTTTGACCAAAGCCGGATGCAGAAGCGTAAATTAATTTTGGAAATTTTTTACGCATATCTTTCCAGCCAAAACCCCATTTCTCTAATGTTCCTGGCTTAAAATTTTCAACAAGAATATCTGCTTTACTTAATATATTTAAAAATATTTTTTTATCTTCTTCATCTTTTAAGTTTAAGGCAATACTTTCTTTTCCTCTATTTAGTGACATGAAATAGGCTGAATTATCTTTGACAAAAGGCCCAAATTTTCTAGAGTCATCACCTATACCTGGTGCTTCTACTTTTATGACTCTTGCACCCATGTCTGAGAGCATCATTGTACAATAAGGGCCTACTAATACTCTTGTTAAATCAACTACTAGTAAGTTTTTTAAAGGTCCATCCATAAATTAATAAAGTTATATATGAGTTAATAGCGAACTTGACTCTTAATCATATCTTATCTTTAATACACTTTTTTTAATAACTAAAGAAGGGGAAAAAATGTTTAAAAAAATATATTTATTTTTAACTTCATTAGTATTTGTCCTAACCACAGTTGGATCGGCTTATGCTGTTACTTTAAAAGCGAGCCACCAATGGCCAGGTACGCCTAGAGCTGATGGATCTTATGATCCAAGACACGAAATGGTACAGATAATCGCTGATGAAATGAAAAAAGCAAATGTAGGAGTAGATATCAGAATTTATCCTGCAAAATCACTTTACAAACCAAAAGAACAGTGGAAACCAATGACAACTGGTCAATTGGATATTTCTGCTTTTCCATTAGCGTATGCATCTAAGTTTCATCCAGAATTTGATGCAACTCTAATGCCAGGAACAGTTAAAAATCACGATCATGCATTGAGATTTAATAAAGGTCCAATGATGACTGAGATTAAAAAAATTATTAACGACGCTGGTGTAGTTGTATTATCTGACGCTTGGTTAGGTGGAGGTTTTGCATCTAAAACAAAATGCATAAAAAATCCTAGTGATGCTAAAGGACAAGTTATGAGAGCGGCTGGTAAAGCATTTAACCAAATGCTAGAGGCAGCTGGTGCAGGTATACAAAGTATGCCATCATCTGAAATTTATACTGGTCTTCAAACTGGAGTACTTACTGGTGCAAATACTAGTTCAGGAAGTTTTGTAAGTTATAAGATTTATGAACAAGTAACTTGTGCAACTCCTCCAGGTAAATTTGGATTATGGTTTATGTACGAGCCAATTTTAATGTCAAAAATGAGTTTTGATAAATTAAACTCTAAACAACAAGATGCTTTAATGAAAGCCGGAAAAGTTGCAGAAAAATATATGACTGCTCAAGTCGAAAATTTAGATAAAAAATTTGAAGACGCCTACAAAGCAGCAGGTGTAAAATTAGTATATATGAATGCAAAAGATCATGCAGCTTGGGTTGAGATTGCTAAAAAATCTTCTCACAAAGCATTTGCTGAAAAAGTTCCAGGTGGCGATAAGCTAATGGAAATGGCTTTATCAGTTAAATAAAAAAATATATAAAGAAGAACCCCTATTTAATTTTAAATAGGGGTTTTTTTTATGAAAAAAAAGTATTTAAAGTTTTGTAATCTTGTTGCGCAGGCTTGTGGGGCTTTTGCTGTTTTAGCATTACTATTATCTATTTTAGTCATTGTAGAATTAGTATTCGAAAGATACTTTTTCCAAAGAGCAATTACTTGGCAAACAGAACTGGTAACAATGCTTTTAGTTGCATCAACATTTATTGGTAGCGCATATGTTTTAAGTGAAAAGGCACATGTTAGTATGGAATGGATATATGATTTTTTATCTAATAAAAATATTATTAGATTAAAAATTTTTACATCCTTTTTAAGTTTACTTTTCTTCTTAATACTATTTTATTTTGGTTTTTTAATGGTTGAGGAAGCATTTACAAAAAATTATTCAACAGGAACTGTTTGGGATCCTCCGCTTTGGATACCATATTCTTCAATGATGATAGGAGCTATTTTGATGATACTCCAATACATAGCGGAAATTATAAAATTAATTGATGATAAGGATTACAATTAATGGATCCATTAATAATAGCATTGATTGTTGCAGTTTTTACTTTGATTGTTCTTTTCTCTGGAATCCCTATTGCTTTTGGTTTGAGTTTTGTTTCTATAGCACTACTTGTTTCTTTTGAAGGTTTTCAAATGTTAGATGTTTTTGCTGAAACATTCTATGCTGGTCTAAATTCTTTCGTTTTACTTTCAATTCCGATGTTCATTTTAATGGGAATGGCTGTAGCTAATTCACCAGCAGGTAAAGATTTATATATTGGTTTAGATAGATGGTTATGGAGAGTTCCAGGTGGATTAGTTATTTCTAATATAGGTGCATGCTCAATTTTTGCGGCCTTAAGTGGTTCAAGTCCAGCTACCTGTGCAGCAATTGGGACTATGGGTATACCTGAAATGAGAAAGAGAGGGTATTCAGATCAAATCGCTACAGGAACCATTGCTGCTGGAGGAACTTTAGGAGTTTTAATTCCACCAAGTATAGTTTTAATTGTTTATGGTATTGCAACTGGTACTTCTATCGGAAGATTATTTTTATGCGGTTTAATACCTGGCTTCATGCTTGCAGGTATGTTTGCAGTATGGGCATTAATCCACAGTTACTTTATTGATAAAGACGCTGCAAAAGCTTTAAAGAATAGGAAACGTCCCACCTTAAAAGAAAAACTTGAAGTGTTACCAAGGATTTTCCCATTTTTAGCAATTATAGCTGGAGTTTTGTATGTTTTATATGGAGGAGTAGCCACCCCATCTGAAGCCTCAGGAGTTGGAGCATTTCTAGTTTTTGTAATGATAGCGGTTGTTTATAAAATTTATCAACCAAAAAAAATATGGAACATAGTTAAAGTTTCAATGAAAGAAAGTGTAATGATAATGTTCATCATTGCAGCCTCTTATCTTTTTGCATTTACTCTTTCGCAACTTTATGTAACTCAATCTTTAGCTCAGAGCATGGTAGAACTAAGTTCAAATAAATGGGTTATATTTATTTTAATAAATATTTTTCTTTTAATAGCTGGTTTCTTTTTACCCCCTGTTGCAGTAATTGTAATGACTTCAGCAATATTATTACCAGTAATTACAACTCTAGGCTTTGATCCATATTGGTTTGCCATAGTATTTACAATTAATATGGAGATTGGTTTAATCACTCCACCAGTGGGTTTAAATCTATATATAATTAAAGGTATTACTCCCGATGTTAGCTTGAAAGAAATTTTAAAAGGATCAGTGCCTTTTATGATAATAATGGCTTTAGCAATTTTAATATTATGTATTTTTCCAGAAATTGTTACATGGTTACCTGATAAAGTAATGGGTAAAGCTCTTGGATATTAAAAAAAAAATTAATAGAAAAATTTCGGTTGCTCCCATGATGGATTGTACCGACCGTCATGATAGATATTTCTTAAGACTTATAAGTAAAAATGTAATGCTTTACACGGAGATGGTTGTTACTAAAGCAGTATTACGTGGTGATAAGCATAAATTACTTATGTTTAATGACTTGGAAAAACCTTTAGCATTACAAGTAGGTGGTTCCGATAAAAAAGAGCTAGCCGAAGTTGCTAAAATTGCCGAAGATTATGGTTATGATGAGATTAATATTAATTTAGGTTGTCCTAGTAAAAAAGTTCAAAAAAATTCTTTTGGGGCTTGTTTAATGAAAGAACCAGATCTTGTATCTGAATGTTTGGCTGAAATGAAAAAATCTTGCAGTATTCCAATCACAGCTAAAACAAGAATAGGGTTTGATGATACAGAGGAATTTGATTATTTAAATATGTTTGTCAATAAAATGAAACAAACTGGTTGTAAAACTATTATTTTACATGCCAGAAAGGCAATTTTAAAAGGCCTTACTCCAAAGCAAAACTTAAATATTCCAAAATTAAACTATGGAATGGTTTATGAGATTAAGAAATCCAACCCGGATTTAGAAATTATAATTAATGGAGGAATTACTACTACGGATCAGATTAAAAACCATTTAAATTATTGTGATGGTGTGATGATAGGTAGGGCGATTTACCAAAATCCGTATTTTTTAAAAGATATTGAGAAAGAAATATTTAACAATTCAAACGTATCATCGAGAGAAGATATCGTTAAACAAATTCTAAAATATCTTGAAAAAGAACTTAAAACTGGAACTAAAGTAAATCAAGTAATGAGACATACAGTTGGACTTTATTATGGTCAACCAGGTTCAAAAGAGTGGAAAAAATATTTAAGTGATAATATGATGGCAAGAGATTCTGATTTCCAAAAAGCAAAACATATTATGGATATTGCTCAAAATAATGAAAAAGCAAATCAATTAACTGCCTGATGGAAAATATAGATTCAGGGGTCATAATAAATCTTTTAACAGTATTAGCTATTGCTGCAGCTGTTGCTGGTTTTATGGCAGGATTACTTGGAGTAGGGGGAGGTATAATAATGGTTCCCGCTCTGTATTATGCATTCAGTGTTCTTGACTTTGACATTGTTACAAGAATGCATTTGTCTGTTGGAACTTCTCTTGCAATAATTATTCCAACTTCAATAATTTCGGCAAAAACTCATATGGAATATGATGCGGTAGATTTTAAAATGGTAAAGACTTTTGGTATTTTAATTGTCTTAGGTGTTTTGGCTGGAACTTTTTTGGCAGTAAATTTAAAAACTCCAGCACTAGTTTTATTCTTTGCAATCTTTTCATGTTTTGTAGGATTTTTTTTTATTTTTTTAAGAGAAAAACTTGTTGAAAGCCCAAAAAAAATTTCAAATACAATTAAAAATATTTCAGGTTTATTAATTGGTTTTATTTCTGTACCTCTAGGAATTGGTGGTGGTTCATTAATGGTGCCATTTATGAGAACCTTTGGATATGATATCAGAAAATCTATAGGAACTGCAGCTGCAGTTGGATTTTTAATAGCAGTTACAGGCACCACCACAATGATAATAGGTGGAAATATAATTGATAATATTAATACACCATATAGCGTTGGCTATATAAATCTTTTAGGGTTTGCTGTATTTGTGCCAGTAACAATGGTTATGGCAAGAATAGGCGCAAAGGTTGTATATAAAATTGACAAAAAATTATTAAGTAGAATATTTGGCTGTTTTTTATTAATTGTATCTGCTAGATCGTTCTTTGAATACTTTAGTATAACTTAATCAAAAGGTTTTTCTGTCACTAACATATTTAATAAACGAATATTGGTATTTCTTACTACTAATAATGTTTGCAGCAACTGCTGTTGGTTTTTTTGCAGGTTTATTTGGTATCGGTGGTGGCTTAATTTCTGTTCCTTGCCTTTTTTTTATCTTTGAAAAGTTAAATTTCGATAAAAATTATTTGATGCATTTAACTGTGGGAACAGCCTTTTCTATTACTATTTTTACATCAACAGTTTCTGTAATAACTCACCATAAAAACAAACTAGTAGATTTAAGCGTGGTTAAGACTTTTGGTATATTTGTTGTTATTGGAGTGCTGATAGGCACTTTTTTTGCATCTATCATGAAAACTAAGATGTTAGTTCTGTTCTTTTCTATAGTTGTATATGTTTTTGGAGCTTATTTAATGTTAGCACAGGAAAAAATTAAAAAAATTAAACCCAATCCATCACTTTCCCCACGTATTATTTTTGGAATTCTGTCTGGATTTATTTCAGCACCGATGGGTATTACTGGTGCAATGATGAATGTGCCAATATTAAGATATTTGGGATATCCGATTAGCAAATGTATTGGAAGCGCTGCTGCAATTGGTTTTTTTATTTCATTTACTGGATCAATAGGTTTTTTAATTTCTGGATTTTATTTTGATGTGAACTTACCTTTTAGTATTGGTTTTGTTAATTTACCTGCTTTTATTCTTTTTGTACCGATCACTAGTTTTATGGCAAGAGTAGGAGCGAATACAGTTTATAAAATGGATAAATTAAAAGCTCAACGATTGTTTGGAGTTTTTTTATATACTGTAGGAACAATATTTATTTATAGATATTTTAATATTTAATTAAATTTTTTGATCGTATTTACCAATCTTACCGGTTTGTTGTAAAAGATTATCAATAAAATCAAAAATTTTTTTTTTAATTTTATCTGAAGTCGGACTTTCAGTAACTATAACTAGTGAAGGTTTATTTGATGAAGCTCTTATTAAGCCCCAAGAACCATCATTTAGAGTAAATCTTATTCCATTAACTGTTAAAATATCAATTATCTCTTGGCCTTCAATTTTTATGTTTTTTTCTTTTAATTTTTTTATTTTTAAAGTTATATCATCTATGACATCATATTTTTCATTATCTTTACAAAAGGGACCCATAGTAGGACTTTGAAATGTTTTTGGTAGAGCATTGATTAAAACATCTAAATATTCATTTTGATTGTCCAATAATTTACATATTTGAATGGCGGAATTAATACCATCATCATATCCATATCCTAGTGGTTTATTAAAAAAGAAATGACCACTTTTTTCAAATCCTGCTATTGCATTGTCTTCATTTACCTTTCTTTTAATATATGAATGACCTGTCTTCCAATAAATAGTTTCACAGTTATTTTTTTTTAAAATTTCATCTTTCATAAATAATCCTGTTGATTTAACATCTACAACAAACTTCGAATTTTTATGAGAGTTAGAAATATCTCTTGCAATTAATAAACCAATTTTATCTGCAAATATTTCATTTCCCTTATTGTCTATTACACCAACTCTATCACCGTCCCCATCAAACCCGAAACCAACATCTGCTTTATTTTCTCTAACACATTTAGCGATTTCATGAAGCATCTCCATATCCTCCGGATTAGGGTTATACCTTGGAAAAGTATAATCTAAATTACAATCTAATTCTATTACATCACAACCTATACCTCTTAAAATATCTGGGGCAAAAATACCAGCAGTGCCGTTTCCACAAGCTGCTACTACCTTTAGTTTTTTTTTAATTTTATTTTGTGATAGTTCATGAATGTAAGTTTTATTAAAATCTTTCACTTCTTCATATTTTCCAGATCCTTTTGAAAATTTTTCATTCAATACAATATCTTTTAGATCTGACATTTCATCCTTGCAATGAGTTAGGCCTTTTTCAATACCCATTTTTATACCTGTCCATCCGTTTTCATTATGACTTGCAGTTATCATTGCTACTGCATCAGAATTTAATTTAAATTGAGAAAAGTATACTGTAGGTGAGAGACACAAACCTATATCTTTTACGTTGCAACCTGTTGATAGTAGTCCTTTAACAAAATTTTTTTTTACATTTTCACTATATGATCTATAATCATGTCCAACTATCACTGTTGGATTTTTTATTTTAGAAATAACTTGAGTCCCAAATCCCCTTCCAACTGAATCGATTCCCTCTTCATTAATGCTCTCTGGAAATAACCACCTTGCGTCATATTCTCTAAAGCCTAAGGGATCTATTTTTTTAAGATTAGACATGTTGATATTTGTATATTTTTTTTAATTTTTTATTGCTAAATTTTTTATTATGTTCTATAAATGTTCTGTTGATTTTTAATTCATATAGTGTATTAAAGATATCTTCATACAACATATAGTTGTTTAACAAATTTTAAGGGATTTATGAACAAATTAGTATCTCAGGCAATAAAGAAAGCTGTCTCAGAATATAGCAATAACAACCAGGAGTTGATTAATAAGGATAAAAGACCAGATTTATTCTCCTTAAATAATAATACAGAACTATTCCAAAACTCTAGAGGCATAACTATCAAAATAGACAGATCAAGAGATAGTAATTTAACAGATTTTGGTAAAGCAACTTTAAGCGATAGATATTTGGGTGAAAATGAATCATTTCAAGATCTCTTTGCAAGGGTTGCTAGTCATTATGCAGATGACAATTTACATGCACAAAGACTTTACAATTACATAAGTCAACTTTGGTTCATGCCAGCAACACCAGTTTTATCTAATGGGGGAACAACAAGGGGCCTTCCTATTTCGTGTTTTCTCAACGAAGCAGGAGATAGCCTAAACGGAATTTTAGATTTATGGAGTGAAAATGTTTGGCTAGCAGCTAGAGGCGGAGGAATTGGAAGTTACTGGGGTAACCTTAGATCTATTGGTGAAAAAATTGGAAGAGTAGGTAAGACTTCTGGAATAATTCCATTTATTAAAGTTATGGACTCTTTGACAATGGCAATAAGTCAAGGTTCTTTGAGAAGAGGATCGGCAGCATGTTATCTACCAATTGATCATCCTGAGATTGAAGAGTTTATTGAAATGAGAAGACCTACAGGTGGTGACCCAAACAGAAAAGCTTTAAACTTACACCATGGAGTTTTGGTATCAGATGCGTTTATGCGAGCAGTAGAGTTGGACGAACAGTGGGCGTTAAAAAGTCCAAAAGATGGAGCTGTTCAAGCTACCGTATCAGCAAGAAATTTATGGATTAGACTTCTAACAGCTAGAATCGAAACTGGTGAGCCATATATAATTTATATAGATACAGTTAATAGAATGATCCCACAGCATCATAAGCTTGCAGGTTTAACTGTTAAGACATCAAATCTTTGTAGCGAAATTACTTTACCGACTGGTGTTGATAAAGAGGGCAGAGATAGAACTGCAGTATGTTGTTTGTCCTCTTTAAACGTAGAAAAATATGATGAATGGAAAGATGATGAAAATTTTATTGGAGATGTAATGAGATTTTTAGACAATGTTCTAACTGATTTTATTGAAAATGCACCAGAACAATTTAGTGATGCAACATACTCTGCGTTAAAAGAAAGAAGTGTTGGATTAGGTGTAATGGGACTCCATTCATTTTTCCAAAAAAAAATGATTCCGTTAGAATCTGTTATGAGTAAAGCTTGGAATAAAAAGATTTTTGAACACATTCATAGACATGTCGATAAAGCATCAAAAGATTTAGCTGAAGAAAGAGGACCTTGTCCTGATGCGGCTGAGTATGGAATTAATGAAAGATTTTCAAATAAAACCGCTATTGCTCCAACAGCATCTATTTCTATTATTTGTGGTGGAACATCACCAGGTGTTGAACCTATAGCTGCCAATAGTTATACGCATAAAACTTTATCTGGATCATTTAATGTAAGGAATAGACACTTAAAACAAATCCTTGCTAAATACGATAAAGATAACGATGAAGTTTGGTCAAGCATTACAACTAATCAAGGATCTGTTTCACATTTAGATTTCTTAAATCAAAATGAAAAAGATGTATTTAAAACAGCTTTTGAACTAGATCAAAAATGGATAATAGAATTGAGCGCTGATAGAACACCTCATATATCTCAAGCTCAATCAATAAACATATTTTTACCTGCAGATGTGCATAAAAAAGAGCTGCATCAAATTCACTTTCAAGCCTGGAAAAAAGGATTGAAAAGCTTGTATTATTGTAGGTCAAAATCAATTCAACGTGCTGAAAATGTTAATGATGCAAAATCAACAGATATTACAGCTAACGTTTACAAATCTAACAAACAACAAGACAGTCAACCAGAATACGAGGAGTGTTTATCATGTCAGTAATAAAACAAGAAAAAAAAGAAATTATTCAACCAAAAAAAATGGGTCTATTAGTAGAAAACCCAGTTTATAAACCGTTCAGATATCCTTGGTGTTACGATGCATGGTTAACACAACAAAGAATTCACTGGCTTCCAGAAGAGGTGCCTTTAGGAGATGATGTAAGAGATTGGCAAAAAAACTTATCCCAAGCAGAAAAAAATTTATTAACGCAGATTTTTAGATTTTTTACTCAAGCGGATGTTGAAGTAAATAACTGTTATTTGAGACACTACACAACAGTTTTTAAACCTACAGAAGTATTAATGATGATGACTGCTTTTGCAGCAATGGAGACAGTTCACATCGCTGCTTACTCACATTTATTAGATACAATTGGAATGCCGGAGTCAGAATACTCTGCATTTATGAAATATAAAGAGATGAAGGATAAATACGATTATATGCAAAATTTTAATGTAAACTCAAAAGAGGACATTGCGAAAACTGTTGCAGTATTTAGTGCTTTTACAGAAGGACTTCAGCTTTTCGCAAGTTTTGCAATTCTCTTAAACTTCCCAAGATTTAATAAAATGAAAGGTATGGGTCAAATCGTAACTTGGTCAGTTAGAGATGAAACACTTCATTGCAATTCAATGATAAGAATATTTAAAGAGTTCATAAAAGAAAATCCAGAAGTTTGGACGCCACAACTTAAAAAAGAACTTTATGAGGCTTGCAGAACGATTATTGAGCATGAAGATGCATTTATTGATCTCGCGTTTGAAATGGGGCCAATGCAAGGATTAACTGCACAAGAAGTAAAAGACTATATAAGATTTATTGGTAATAGAAGATTATCTCAATTAGGATTAGAACCAATTTATAAAGTTGATAAGAATCCTTTGACATGGTTGGATACCATGTTGAATGCTGTTGAACACATGAACTTTTTTGAAGGAAGAGCAACAGAATATTCAAAAGCATCAACTAGAGGAAACTGGACTGAAGCGTTTAGTTAATTATCTCTGATTTAATTGAACAACTTTTCTGTGTTGATTACCTTTATAACTAGCTAAAGGTCTGATTAGTTTATTCGCAGCGTGTTGTTCCATTATGTGCGCTGACCAACCTGTAATTCTAGATATTACAAATATTGGCGTAAAGAAATCTGTGTCAAAGCCCATTAAATGATAAGTAGGCCCTGTTGGGTAATCAACGTTCGGATGTATATTTTTTCTATCAATCATTACTTTTTCAACAATGTCATAAATTTTTTCAAACTTTTTATCTTTTTTAATTTTAGCAACCTTTGAAAAATATTTTCTCATTGTTGGTACTCTTGAGTCGCCAGATTTATAAACTCTATGACCAAAACCCATAACAACTTCTTTTTTATCTAAAGTATTATTAATCCATTTAAGGGCATTTTCAGGTTTCTTAATTTTATTCATCATGTGCATCACTTCTTCGTTTGCACCTCCATGAAGCGGTCCTTTTAAACTTGCAATAGCTCCGGTTATTGCTCCATGAATATCAGATAAACTACTTGTAATAGTTCTTGCTGTGAATGTTGATACATTAAAACTATGTTCAGCGTATAAAATTAGAGAAACATCAAAAGCTTTGACAATTTCCTTTTGTGGCACTTTACCAAAACACATGTAGAAAAAATTTTCAGCAATATTTAGATCTTTTTTAGGTTTAATAATTGTTTTTCCTTTTCTCAATCTATAAAAGGCAGCTAAAGCAGTAGGTGTTTTAGCCAAAATTCTAATTGCTTTTCGCATGTTTGCCTCTGGTGAAGAGTCTGTCGTTTCCTTATCCTCTAAGCCCATTACACTAACAGCTGTTCTTGCTACATCCATTGGATGAGCTTTTTTAGGCATCTTTTTTAAAATTGAATAAAGGTCTTTAGATAATTCTCTATTATTTTTTTCTTCTTTCTCAAATTTTCTTAGCTGAATAGTATTTGGAAGATCTTTATTTAAAATTAAGTAGGCAACTTCTTCAAATCTGCAATATTCACATAGGTCTTGAGCTGCATAACCTCTGTAAGTAAGAGAATTGATCTCTGGCATAACTTTTGAAACTTCTGTCTCATCAACAACTATTCCAAGTAAACCTTTTTTTATATCTTCACTCATTACTCATGACCCTTTGTATTAAAATTATAAATTTTCTCGTCTAAACTATTATATTTTTCATATTCGACAAGCTCATATAATCTTTTTCTAGTCTGCATTTTATCAATAATATTATTCTGATGTCCATTTACATAAATGTCCCTCAATCCATCCTCAACATTTTTCATGGCTAATCTTTGTGTTGTTACAGGATAAATTACTATATTGTATCCTAAATTTTCCAATTCTTTATAGTTTAATAATTTTGTTTTTCCAAACTCTGTCATGTTAGCTAATAAGTAGCACGACAGTTCTTTTCTTACTTTTTCAAAATCTTTTTCATCTGTTAAGGCTTCTGGAAAAATTATTTCAGCTCCTGCATCAATATATGCTTTACATCTATCAATCATCTTATCAAGTCCTTCAACACTTTTTGCATCTGACCTTGCTATAATTTTAAAATTTTCATCTTTTCTTGCAGATACACAATCTTTTATTTTTTTTACCATCTCATCTTTTGATATGAGCTCTTTATTATCTAAGTGGCCACACCTTTTTCTTTCAATTTGATCTTCTAAATGTACAGCCGTTAGACCAAACTCTTCAAAAGTTTCTATTGTTTCTTTACAAGATTTAAAACCAGTATCAATGTCAACAATTGTTGGAAGATCTGTTACTCTAGATATGAGATATGATCTAGTACTTACATCCTCAATAGTGGTTAATCCTATATCAGGGAACCCAAGATCATTTGCCATAACACCTCCAGAAACATAAACAGCGTCATATCCTATTTCTTGAATTAATTTTGCCGTTAAAGGATTATAAGCACCTGGCGCTCTAATAATTTTTTTAGATTTTAATTTATTTACAAAATCTATTCTTTTTTGACTAGGATCTTTTTCAACAAAATGCATTAAAATATAGCTTTCTTTAAATTTCTTTTTAATTTACTTTTTTTAACTACTAAATTCAATTTTCCAAGTTGACCCGATTTTAGTTTTTTTAGTTTCTGAACAACTTTAATAAATCTATCACTTTCTTTTTTTTCTAGGATACCTTTAGTTAAAGTTAAAAATTTGTTTATATAATTGTCTCTTTTAAATGGTCTTGCTCCATATGGATGTGCATCAGCTCTTTCAAGCGAGTCTGCAATTTTTTTTCCATTATTTAGTGTAATTACAACTTTCGCACCAAAAGATTTATTTTTTGGATTTGGATCATGATATTTTCTTGTCCATTTTTTATCTTCATGAGTAGTAATCGATTTCCAAATTTTAATTGTTGATTTCTTTTTTGCTCTTGATTTTGTATATGATTTAATATGGTGCCAATCTCCATCCTCAAGGGCTACTGCAAAAATATACATAATTGAATGATCCAATGTTTCTCTGCTTGCATTTGGATCCATTTTTTGAGGGTCGTTAGCACCAGTTCCTATTACATAGTGAGTATGATGACTTGTAAAAATATCAATTTTTTTAATTTGATTTAAATTTGAAATTTTATTTTTTAATCTTTTTGCTAAATCAATTAGAGCTTGAGATTGATATTCGGCGGAATATTCTTTTGTATATGTTTCAAGGATTGCTTTTTTTGTTTCACCTTTTTTTGGTAAGGGAACTTTATAAAGAGCTTTTTTACCATCTAATATTCTTGCAATAACACTATCTTCACCCTCATAAATTGGACTAGGAGCACCTTCACCTCGCATAACTCTATCTACTGCTTCTATAGCAAGCTTACCTGCATGTGCAGGAGCAAATGCTTTCCAACTTGAAATTTCACCTTTTCTTGATTGTCTTGTTGATATAGTTGTATGCAAAGCTTGTTGTATTGCCTGATAAATTGTTTCAGTATTCAATTTAAGCATTGATCCAATCCCTGCGGCAACACTTGGTCCTAAGTGAGCAATGTGGTCAACCTTATGTTTGTGTAAACATATACCTTTCACAAGATTTACTTGGACTTCGTATGCTGTAATAATTCCTCTTAAAAGATCTACACCACTTCTTTTTTTTTGTTGAGCAACACTTAGTAATGGAGGAATATTATCACCTGGATGGCTATAGTCTGCAGCCAAAAAAGTATCGTGAAAATCTAATTCTCTTACTGCTGTCCCGTTAGACCACGCAGCCCATTCACAATCGTATTTTAGATTAGAATTAATACCAAATAATGTAGCTCCATTCTTTCGTGGATGCATTAAAGCCATTTCTCTTGATGATACAACTGGTTTTCTATTCAAAGATGCAATAGCTACTGATGCATTGTCTATAATTCTATTAATAACCATCTCAACAGACTCTTTATTTAATTTAGCATTATCACTTGCTATCTCAGCAATTTTCCATGCCAATTGTTTTTTTTTGGGACAATCTCTTTTTGATGGATAAACTTTTACTTTGTGTATAATCAAATTATCTCCTTAACTTCTCATACAGTAATAATGACTTATTAATCAATTACAATCAAAATGGCTGTTATTAAAAGTAAAAATGCTAAAAAAAACTCTATTATTACTTTTATTTTATTATTCTTTACCAAATTTTTAATACCTGATCCAAAAGCAGCCCAAGGAGAAATTGAAATTGGACAAATAATAAGAGCAATACAGGAGATAAATAATATAGATATTATTAAATTACCATCTTTTGGTAAAAAACCAGAAGCAGCCATACTTGAAATAGTCCATGCTTTTGGATTTACTATTTGAAATAATGCTGCCTCATAGAATTTCAGTGGCCTTGAATCATCATCTTTAATTTTACTAAATGAACCAATTATTTTATAACCAAGATAAATTAAGTAGATTGCACATAATATTTTCAATATATTTTGTAATTCTGGAAATATTTGAAAAATTTTTCCTAATCCAAGACAAACCAAAATCAATTGAGTTACATGACCAATAGTTATACCTGTCATGTGAGGAATACTTTTTAAAAAACCGAATTTTAATCCTGAAGCAAGAACCATGGCATTATTCGGTCCTGGAGTTACATACATAACAAAATAAAAACTTATTAGTGCGAAGATTAAATTAGTATCAAACATGTAAATATTTGGAGACAATTTTTTCTACATTTACAAAATCTGATATGAGATGATTATGATAAATTTGTTCTATTTTTTTATCAGTATAACCATCTTCTAAAAGGATCATTGGAATATTAGCAGCCCTTGCAGCATCAGCGTCGTTTTCACTATCACCAAACATTAAACATTTATCTAATTTTCCACCAATTATTTCAACTATACTAGTTAAATGTCTTGGATCAGGTTTGCAGTAATCAAATGTATTTCCTCCCGCAACATATTCAAAATAATGATATATGTTAATTTTTTTTAACAAGTCAATTGCAAGATGCTCTTGCTTATTTGTGCATACAGCCATTGAGATATCTTTCGATTTTGCCCAATCTAAAAATTCTTGAACTCCTTTAATTAACTTACTTTTAATAACTAAATTTTTACCATAAAAATCTATAAATTCTTTTACCATTTCATTTTTAATTTTTTCGTCTGTTATTTTAGAAAATTCTTTTTTTGCAGCACCCCAAATAGATCTGCCAATTAGAACAGCAGCTCCTTTACCTACCAAGTTCCTAATCTCATCTACACTTTTTGTGCTATACCCAAATTTTTTCATTACATGATTGTGTGCAGCCATTAAATCAGGAGCTGTGTCAACTAATGTGCCATCTAGATCAAATAGAATTGTATATTTTTGACTCATTTTAAAAGTATTATTAAGAAATAATTTGTGAATTAAAGATCATAGATACTTAATTATAAGAAAAAACTAAATGAGACAAACAAATTTAAACATAAAATTGAGGGAAAAATTTATTAAACAAGGAGTTAAAATGATTGCTCCTGAAACTGTATTTTTTTCAAAAGATACTAAAATTGGTAAAAATGTAATTATAGAACCTTATGTAGTGTTTGGAAAAAAAGTAAAAATCAAAAATAATGTTAAAATATTAGGCTTTTCTCATGTTGAAGGAGTCGTAATAGAGCAAAATTGTATTATAGGACCTTTTGCTAGATTAAGACCTGGAACAAAATTAGAAAAAAATTCTAAAGTTGGAAATTTTGTTGAGATTAAAAAAAGCACACTTAAAAAAAATTCAAAAGTAAATCATCTTTCTTATATTGGTGATAGTCTAATTGGTAGATCGTCAAACATTGGAGCCGGAACTATTACTTGTAATTATGATGGGGTAAGTAAAAACAAAACAATCATTGAAGATAATGTTTTTATTGGATCTAATTCATCTTTAGTGGCGCCATTAAAAATTAGACGAAATGCAGTCATTGGAGCAGGATCTGTTATTACCAAAAATGTAAATAAAAATAGTTTAGCTTTGACTAGACCAAATCAAGTCGAGAAAAAAAATTATAAAAGAAAAAAAAAATAATGTGTGGAATTATTGGAATTACTAGCAATAAACCTGTCTCTTCATCGATATTAAATTCACTCAAAAAACTTGAGTATAGAGGATATGACTCAGCAGGTATAGCAACAATAAATGATGGTTTAATAAATGAAGTTAAATGCCAGGGAAGGGTTGACGTATTAGAAAAAAACATTTCACAAATTAATCTTTTAGGAAATGTTGGAATTGGCCATGTCAGATGGGCAACGCATGGCATACCTAGTACAATTAATGCCCATCCACATTCCACTGAAAGTATTTCAGTTGTTCACAATGGAATAATTGAAAATTCAGCTGTTCTAAAAAAACAGTTAATTAGTAAAGGACATAAATTTAAATCACAAACTGATACAGAAGTTATTGTTCATCTTTTAGTTGAATATTTGAAAAATAATAAACTCAATGAATCAATTATTAAAACTTTAAATGATTTAGACGGGAGTTTTGCTTTGGGTATAATTTTTAAAGATATGCCTGAACTTATTATTGGCGCAAGAAGAGGTTCACCATTAGCTGTAGGATACGGTCCAAATGAAAATTATCTAGGTTCAGACTCATACGCTTTAAAATCGATGACAAATAAGATTACTTATTTAAATGATGGTGAGTTCTGTATAATCAAAAAAAAGGATATTGATTTTTTCGACTCCAAAGGAAAAAAAGTAAATAAAAAAATATTACATTTATCATCGAGTGATGAAAATTATGAGAAAGGTGAATATAAACATTTCATGGCAAAAGAGATAGATGAACAACCAATTACAATTAAAAATTGTGTAAATGAATATATTGATAAAATTAATAATGAAATAAATCTTCATAATTTTCCATGGAAAAAAGATGAAATTAAATCAATCAAACTAATTGGATGTGGAACTGCATTTCATTCTTGTTTAGTAGGTAAATACTGGTTTGAACAATTAACTAATTTAGATGTACAAGTGGATATTGCTTCTGAATTTAGGTACAGAAAAAACAAGTTCAATGAAGATTGTCTATATATTTTTGTTTCTCAATCTGGAGAAACTGCAGATACTTATGCTGCTTTAGATTTATGTAATAAAAATAACATGAAAACATGCAGTATAGTAAATGTAGTAGAAAGCTCTATAGCGAGAGATTCTAAATTTGTCTTGCCAATTCATTGTGGTCCAGAAATTGGCGTTGCGTCCACAAAAGCATTTTTAGGACAAATGTTAGTAATTTATTTGTTATGCGTTAAAATTTCTTTTTTTAAAGGTGATATTAATAAACATAAATATATTGAAAAAATTAAAAATCTAAAATTACTTTCTGATCTAGTTAATAAAGCTATTTCTGCTGAAAATAAAATTCAATTAATTTGTAATACTTTTGCTAATGCAAAAGGATCAATGTTTTTAGGTAGAGGTTACTCATATCCTATTGCACTTGAAGGAGCTCTAAAATTGAAAGAATTAGCATATATACATGCCGAGGGATATCCAGCAGGTGAAATGAAACATGGTCCATTAGCCTTAATTGAAGATGGCATGCCAGTTGTGGTGATTGCTCCAAAAGACGAGCATTACAAAAAAACTATTTCAAATATGCAAGAGGTTATAGCAAGAGGTGCTAAAGTATTATTGATAACTAATAAAGAGGATAGCCAAGTAGTATCAGAAAATATTTGGCAAAAAATCGAAATTGAAAATATAGAAAATGATTTGTATCCTTTTTTAGTAACTATACCTTTGCAAAAGTTAGCATATTACACAGCTCTTAAAAAAGGCTATGATATAGATAAACCAAGAAATCTTGCTAAATCAGTTACAGTTGAATAATTAATAAACTCTGCTACAACACCTTAAGGTTGAATATGAAAAAATGGACTACAAATAGCTGGAGAAAATATCCTGTTAAACACATCCCAAAATACGAGGATGATAAGGAATTAAATTTAGTTTTAAATAAGCTAAAGTCCTTTCCTCCTTTAGTATTTGCAGGAGAAACAACACACCTGAAGAAACAGCTTGCCGAAGTTGTTGATGGAAAAGCTTTTTTACTTCAAGGCGGAGATTGCGCAGAAAGTTTTGCTGAGTTTAATCCAGATAACATAAGAGACTATTTTAAAGTCTTTTTACAAATGTCTCTTGTCTTAACATACTCAGCATCCTTACCAGTTGTTAAATTAGGAAGAATTGCAGGTCAATTCTCAAAACCAAGAAGCGCACCAACAGAAAAACAAGGTGATAAAGAATTACCAAGCTATCTTGGAGACAATATAAACGCTATAGAATTTACTGAAAAAGCAAGAAGACCTGATCCAAAAAGATTATTCAAAGCATATTCACAGTCAGCATCAACACTAAACTTAATTAGAGCTTTCTGTCATGGTGGTTTTGCTGATTTAAAAAAAGTTCATTTATGGAATCTAGGTTATATCAAAAAAAGTCCTCAAGCTAAAAAATTTAAAGAGCTAGAAGATAAAATAGCAGATGCTTTAGCATTCATGGATGCTTGTGGAATAAATGCTGAATTTAATAGAAGATTAAAAACCGTAAACTTTTGGACTTCACATGAAGCATTATTGCTACCATTTGAAGAAGCCATGACTAGAATTGACTCAACATCAGGGCAGTACCATGATACTTCTGCTCACTTTGTATGGATTGGAGATAGAACTAGACAAATTGATGGAGGCCATGTTGAATTTTGTAGAGGTATTGAAAATCCAATAGGAATTAAATGTGGTCCTACTTCAAAAGCAGATGAAATAGCAAAAATTTGTGAGCTTATTAATCCAAATAATGAAAAAGGTAAAATTACTTTAATATCTAGATTTGGACACGATAAAGTAGAGAAGTTTCTACCTAAACTTATAAGAGGAATCAAAAAAGAAGGTTTAAATGTAATTTGGTCTTGTGATCCTATGCATGGTAATACATTAGTATCTACAACTGGTTTTAAAACTAGACCATTTAACAATGTTTTAAATGAAGTTAAAAATGTATTCCAAGTACATCAAAGTGAGGGAACATATGCAGGAGGTCTTCATATAGAAATGACAGGGCAGAATGTGACAGAATGTACAGGTGGTGCAAAAAATATTTCAGATCAAGACTTATCAAGCAGATACCACACTCATTGTGACCCAAGGTTGAACGCGGATCAATCTATTGAACTAGCATTTTTAATTTCTGATGAAATAAAAAAGAACTCTAATTACGCAAAAAACATTATTAAAGCGGCATCTTAGTCCCTTTAATAATCAAAGCGACTCAATATATTATGAAAATATGGATACGATAAAAAAAGTTGATTTTATAAGAAGCTGGATACAAAATTACGTTGATTCAATGCCTGTAAAAGCAAAATCTTTGGTTATTGGTATTTCAGGTGGAATAGATTCATCTGTATCAAGTACACTTTGTGCTATGACCGGAATGAAAACAATCGTTTTGTCTATGCCTATTAAACAGAAAAGTGCGCAACATGATTTAAGCCTTAAACATCAAGAGTGGCTAAAAGAAAACTTTTCTAATGTTGAGGGTCACACAATTGAATTAGATAATTTATTTGGAGCGTTTGAATCATCTCTTTCTCAATTTGATAATGAGCATGGTATGGCAAACTCAAGAGCAAGATTAAGAATGACAACACTTTACCAAGTTGCTGCAGCAAACCAGGGTATAGTAGTAGGAACTGGAAATAAAGTAGAGGATTTTGGAGTAGGTTTTTATACTAAATACGGTGATGGAGGTGTTGATATATCGCCAATTGCAGATTGCAACAAAACAGAGGTTTGGGAACTTGGAAAAGAATTAAAAATTTTAAAAGAAATTATAGATGCACCACCCACAGATGGTCTCTGGGATGATGGCAGAACCGATGAAGGACAACTAGGACTTTCTTATAAAGAACTTGAAGAAGCTATGGATAATGAAAGTTCAAAAAATCGAGAAAAATATTTAAAAATAAGAAAAGCTAACTTACATAAGATGGAGCCTATTCCAGTATGTAAGATTCCCAACTAATCAATTAGATTCACAAATCTAATATTTAAGTATATTCCTAGAATAATGAATAAAGATATTTTTTTATCAAATAGCCTTGGAGGAAAAAAAGAAAAATTTGTTCCGATAAATAATAAAAAAGTAGGAATGTATGTTTGTGGGCCAACAGTTTATGATGATCCACACATTGGAAATGCCAGACCTTTAGTCGTCTTTGATTTACTATTTAAAGTTCTAAAATGTAAATATGGAAATAAATCTGTAACATATGTAAGAAATATTACAGATATTGACGACAAAATTATTCAATCATCAAAAGAAAAAAATATTTCAATATCTGAGTTAACATCAAATATTACTGAAAAATTCCATGATGATTGTAAGTATTTAAATTGTGAAATTCCTACTCATGAACCTAAAGCAACAGATAATATTGAATCAATGGTAGTTATGATTCAAGAATTAATAAAAAATAAATTCGCTTATGAAAATCAAAAACATGTTTATTTTAAAGTCAAAAATTTTAAAGATTACGGAAAACTTTCAAATAAAAACCTTGATGATTTAATTGCAGGATCAAGAGTAGAATTATCCGATAAAAAAGAAAATCCTGAAGATTTTGTTTTATGGAAACCCTCAAATGATGATGAGCCGTCATGGGACTCTCCTTGGGGGAAGGGTAGACCGGGTTGGCATTTAGAATGTTCTGTTATGTCAAAAAAATATCTGGGAAATACTTTTGATATTCATGGAGGTGGAAGGGATTTAATATTTCCTCATCATGAAAATGAAATTGCTCAATCAGTATGTGCCAATAAAACAGAAAAATTTGCAAATTATTGGGTTCATAATAATTTTATCACTATGTCTAAAGAGAAAATGGCAAAGTCACAGGGAAATATTTTGAAAATAAGCGATTTTAAAAAAAAATATAATGGTCAGGTCTTAAGATTAGCTTTAATGAGTACTCATTATAGCCAACCATTAGACTGGAATGAAAAACTAATGGATGAATGTCAAAGAACTTTAGATAAATGGTACAATTGTTATGTGCCGATAAATAAAAAAATATTAATACAAAACGATGATTTAAACCCTTTATATGATGACTTAAATACTCCAGGCTTTATTGCTGTTCTTCATAAACTTTATGATAAAGCTAAAGAAGGCAATCAAGAAGAAAAAGAAATATTTACAACTGCATGTAAATTTATCGGTCTTTTAGGTCAATCAAAAGAGGAGTGGGATAATTTTAAAAAACAAAATCTAAAACTTTCTGAAAACGATATTTTGAAGAGAATTGATGATAGAAATAATGCAAGAGATAAAAAAGATTATGAATTAGCTGATAAAATTAGAAATGAGTTATTAGACAAAGGTATTTTAATTGAAGATAAAGATGGTAAAACAATCTGGAAAATTAAATGAGTAAAGAAAGACTATATATATTTGATACAACGTTGAGAGATGGGGCTCAAACCCAAGGTGTACATTTTTCTCTTGATGAAAAAACTAAAATTGCTCATGCATTAGATGCTTTAGGTGTAGATTATATAGAAGGAGGTTGGCCAGGTGCTAATCCTTCTGATACGGAATTTTTTCAAAAAGGTTTAAATTTAAAAAATTCAACCTTTACTGCTTTTGGAATGACTAAAAAAGCAGGACGTAGTGCTGAAAATGATCCTGGTTTATCGTCAATTTTAAATTCAAACACAACATCAGTTTGTCTTGTGGGAAAAGCATGGGATTTTCATGTTGATGTAGCTCTAGGTATTTCAAAAGAAGAAAATTTAGAAAACATAAGTGAAACCACTAAACACTTTGTTAAAAATAATAAAGAATTTATGTTTGATGCAGAACATTTTTTTGATGGTTATAAATCAAATTCAAAATATGCTTTAGAATGCATTAAAGCCGCTTATGATAATGGAGCTAAATGGATTGTTCTATGTGATACTAATGGTGGGACATTACCTCATGAAGTAACTGAAATAGTGAAAGAGGTATCTAAACATATACCAGGAAAAAATTTGGGTATTCACGCCCATAATGATACTGGCAATGCTGTTGCAAATTCAATTGCAGCTGTTTTATCTGGTGCTCGTCAAATACAAGGTACAATTAATGGTTTGGGTGAAAGATGTGGTAATGCTAATTTAATGTCAATTATTCCAACATTTCACCTTAAAAAAGAATTATCAGATAAATTTGAAATAAATATAAAAGAGAAAAATATAAAACACATTACCCAATGTTCAAGATTGCTTGATGAAATTTTAAATAGAAAACCAAATAAACATTTACCATATGTTGGAGCTGCAGCATTTTCGCATAAAGGCGGCCTGCATGTTTCGGCAGTACAAAAAGACCCAAAAACATATGAACACATTGATCCCTCAGATGTTGGTAATGCAAGAAACATAGTTGTTTCAGATCAGTCAGGGAAATCAAATATTTTGTCTAGACTAAAAACAATTGGAATAGAAATTAAGGAAAATGACCCGAAAGTCAAAAAACTATTAGAAGAAGTAAAAGATAGAGAGTTTATTGGTTATAGTTATGATGGAGCTGATGCGTCATTCGAACTATTAGCTCGAAGAGTAATAGGAGAAATTCCAAGGTATATATCGATAAAAGAATATGACGTATCAGTTTCAAAAAATGATCAAGATAAAATCATTTCTAGAGCAAAAGCAAAATTAGAAGTGGATGGAGAGCAGATCGTTTGTGAAGGTGAGGGTAATGGACCTGTTCATGCTCTAGATAACGCTATAAGAAAAAATGTTACCAGATTAGAAAAATATTCAGAATATTTAAAAGATTTAAAATTAGTTGATTACAAGGTAAGAATATTAAATACAGGAACTGAGGCCACTACTAGAGTTTCGATTGAAAGCACAGACTCTAAAGGGAAGAATTGGTTTACTATTGGAGTTTCGCCAAACATAATAGATGCATCATTTAAAGCTCTTATTGATAGTTTAGATTTCAAATTATTTAAGGATAAAGCTCCCGCAAGTAAATAAATGAAAATTAAGATGTTTTCAAAGAAACCTACTGACATTAAAGGCAGGGTAGGAGCTGAACCAGTTGTTTGTTATCCAAATAATAATATAAATGACGATCTTCAAATTTTACATGAAGCAAGAAAACATATTAAACAAATTGATGAGATCATAGTCCCACCAAGAGATGCAAAAACTTTTAAAGTTAAATCAGGTAATTTTTTTAGAATAGAAAGTATTGAGGGACCACAAGTTGGAGATTTAAATCTATTTCAAGCTGATAATTTAGAAGAAAAGTTTTATTCTGGAAAAACCAGAGCTCTTTACGGAACACATGTTTCAGTTGGAGATAAAATGCTCAGTAGCTTTCCATATCTAAGATCATTAGCTACAATTACATGGGATACATTAGACTGGTATGGCTATGATAAGGACGGAGGTTCTGTTCATGACGTCATAGGTACAAGATGTGATCCTTATACATACAAGCTAACATCAAATAATGATTATCATTACTGTTGTCATTCAAATTTAACTAGAGCTTTAGTATCAGAAAAAAAAATCAAACTAGATGATGCAGAAAAAATTGTTCATGATGTTTTAAATGTATTTATGCTCACTGGTTTTACTAACGAAACCAAACAATATTTTATGAAGTCCAGTCCAGTAAGACCTGGTGATTTTTTAGAATTTTTTGCCGAAACAGATTTATTAGGTGTTTTATCTGCTTGTCCAGGAGGAGACTGTGGATCAGAACATTCATCTGATGTTGCAAAATGTTACCCATTAAAGGTTTCAATTTGGGATGTTGATAAAAAATTCTTAAAAGGAATTAATCCTTCGACAACGTCAAATTATAATAGAAATCATGGCATCAAATAAATGAACAGTAATAAAGTTACATTTATTTTACACAAACCTCAGCTTTCAGAAAATATTGGTGCATGTGCAAGAGCAATAAAGAATTTTAATTTTCAAAAATTGTATCTGATCGAACCAAAACCAATCTTTCCTAATGATAAAATATTAGCAACATCGGTAGGAGCAAAAGACATTATAAAGAAAAGTAAAGTATTCACTAATTTAGAAAGTTCTCTTGGTGATATTGATATATTAATTGCAACATCTGCAAGATTTAGAAACAAAAATATAAAACATATTAATCTTGAGAATTTAAAAAAAATAGATTTTAGAAAAAAAATTGGATTTTTATTTGGTTCTGAAGCATCAGGGCTATCAAATAAAGAGATTAGTTATGCAAATTATACTTTACAAATTCCAACGAATATTAATTTTAATTCTCTAAATTTATCACATAGTGTAATAATAATTGCACAATTCATATCAAGTTTTTTAAACTCTAAATCAAATAATTTTAAAAAGTCAAAAAAGGTAAAGAAAGCTTCTAAAAAAGAAATTCAATCAATGATTAATTTATGTATAAGTAATCTGAACGAAATTAATTTTTTTAAGCATAAAGAAAAAAAACCTATAATGCTTGAAAATTTAAGAAACATTTTTTATAGAATGGAACTTTCAGATAAAGAAACACGTATTTTATCTAGTGTATTTGCAAGTTTAGCTAAAAAAGGTCGATTGACAAAATGATGAGTAAGTTTATAAACCCTTTTATTAAATGACAAAAAGATTAAACTCAAAACACAAAGTTGACAGAAGATTAAAAGTAAATCTTTGGGGTAGACCTAAGAGTCCTTTCAATACTAGAAGTTATCCACCAGGACAGCATGGACAAAGTAAATCTGCTAAACCATCTGACTTTGGTGTTCAATTGCAAGCTAAACAAAAACTTAAATGTTATTATGGAAATATGAACGAAAGACAGTTCAGAAATGTTTATAAAAAAGCAATTATGAAAAAAGGTGATAGTGCAGAAAATTTAATTGGTTTACTTGAGAGAAGATTGGATGCAATTGTTTATAGAGCAAAATTAGCTACTACAATATTTTCAGCAAGACAACTTATTAACCACGGGCATCTTAAAGTGAATGGAAAAAAAGTTAATATTTCAAGCTATCAAGTTAGAGAGGAAGACACTATAGAAGTTAGAGATAAATCTAAACAATTAGCTTTAATAGATGTAGCTCTTGCAAATAAAGAGAGGGAAGTACCTGAATATTTACAAGTTGATGAGAAAAATAAAAAAATAAAATTTGTCAGAGTTCCAAAATTTGAAGAAGTTCCTTATCCAGTAGTTATGGAACCAAACCTAGTAATAGAATATTATTCAAGGTAGTTGAATTTATCTTTTAAAAAAATTTCAGTTTTTTTAGCTTTTGCTTATCTAGTTTTAGGCATTTATCTTTCTTTAAATACAGGAATATCTCATGATGAATTTCATGAACAACAAAATTGGACCTACAATGTTCAAGCAGTTAAAGATTTTTTAGGCACAGGCGAATATGCTAGTTTTTTAAGTTTCAAGGATAGATATCACGGCATAGGCTTCCATTATATCAGTCAACCAGTACAATTTTTATTTTCTGATTTAGTAGGAAAAACTTATCAATTAAGTGAATATGGAGGATTATTAATCTCAAAGCATATCGCTATTTTCTTAATCTTTTTTACTTCAGGAATTTTTCTCTTTAAAATCTTTAAAATTATCAATGATGATGATAATTTTGCTATCATTTCTACAGGAATTTATTTTCTATTTCCTTATCTATTTGGTCATTCTTTATTTAACCCTAAAGACATACCATTTTTGTCGGTTTGGGTAATTTGCACTTATTATATAATTATATTAATTCAAAATTTTAAAACTAATAATTATATATCTTTAAAATTGCTTGTAATTTTATCGTCTTTAACTGCATTTTTGATTTCTATAAGGACTCTTGGTTTACTTATTTTTTTACAATACTTAATATTTTTAATTGTATTTTCTGAAACATATAAACAAGATCTCTTAACATTAATCAAAAAACAAAGAAAAAATTTATTCATATTCACCACTTCTACATTATTTCTGATTTATATCATGAACCCAATTTTCTGGCATAATCCACTTGAAATAATTAATTCAATTGCGTGGATGGGAAAGTATCAACAAGATGTTTGCACAACAACTTTAGGAAAATGTATGAAAGCATTGGATCTTCCTGCGAGCTATTATTTTATTTGGTTATTTTTTAAATTACCAATTATTGTATTATTTGGTTTAGTTTTATATCCTTTTTGTGAAAGTAAACTATCCAAAAATAAATTTGCAAACTTTATTATTATATCTCTTTTGATAACCTTAGTTGCTGTTTTAGCCATTTTTATTATTTTCAAGGTGGCTATTTACGATGAACTTAGACATGTTATGTTCTTAATCCCTCTAATATTTATAATAAGTTTAAGCTGTATTTATTTATATAATAAAAAAATATTTTTAATATTTGGGATTATAACTTCAATATTTTTTGTAGCTGAAAATGTTTCTATAAACCCTTATCAGTACACATGGATGAATTCTTTTGCAAAATTTTATAATATAAATAAAAACTTTGAAATAGATTATTGGGGTATAAGTAATAAATCATTAAGTAATCAGATTATAAAAGATTATAAAACCAAAGAATTTAAAAAAAGTAATTGTATTTACGGAGGTCAATATTCAGATGTTTTTTTACAAAATTATGATTTCAAGTGCTTTAAATCATATAGTGAGTTAGACTCTGCCAAAGATAGACCATATTATGTAATAAAAAATGTTAGAAATATAAAACGTTCAAATCCTAAAGACTGTGAACTGGTTAAAAATGAAACGTTTAATTATTTATTTGATTTAAGATCTATAAGTGCTGGTAGTTTATGGTACTGTAATTAATCTGAGCTTTCTCTAATTTCTTTTTTTATTTTTTGAATAAATTGATTTATTAATTTGGCATCTTCTTTAGATAAATAACGCTCTTTTTTTACAGCTTTTTTTAATTCTTCTCTGATTTTGTTTACTCCATCCTTACGACCTTCTTTTGTCATAAGAACCTCACTTTGAGATGTAAATTCTTTAATCTGTTTTGCAATCGTTAATTCATAAACTAAAACTATAGCAACAACTGCTATTAAAGTTTTATAAATGAATTGCTTCATGATTTATGTGGTATATTTTTATCCTTTAAAACTTTTTTCAATTCGCCATTTTCGAACATTTCTTTGATGATATCGCACCCACCAATAAATTCATTTTTGATATATAGTTGAGGTATAGTTGGCCAATCACTATAATCTTTAATACCTTGTCGTATATCCTGGTTTTGCAAAACATCTACACTTTTAAAATTTACTTCTAAAACTTTTAATATATTAGCCACTGCTAAAGAAAAACCACACTGAGGCGCATCAGGCGAACCTTTCATAAATAGGCATACGTCATTTCCTTTTATCTCGTTACTTATTGTTTCTTTAATTTGTTGATCCATTTTTCTCCTTCGTTTTCAAGGCAAGTGCATGTAATTGATTTCCCATTTTGCCCTTTAGCGAACTATATACCATTTTATGCTGTTCTATTTTACTTTTTCCTGCAAATTGAGATGAGATTACTGTCGCAGAATAATGATTTTCATCACCTGCTAAGTCTTGAATCTCAACAGTTGCATCTGGAAAAGCCTCTTTAATAAGAGCTTCCAATTCCTTTACATTCATTGCCATTATTGCACCATGTACTCCATTAGCCAATTTTTATTATGTTTAGATAATTCGTCAACTGATATCTTTTCATTATCTATATTAATATAATTATCTTTTTGAACTTCCCCTAAATTATCAAAGTGTACTGAGTTCTCTTTTAGGATATTTTCAATTTTTTTTAAGTTTTTCTTAGAAACTTCAATTATGTATCTTCCTTGATCTTCACTGAAAAAAAACTCAAATTTATTTATCAAACTTTTCAATTTATTTAATTTAACTCCTTTTTTTCCTTTAATACACATTTTCGCAATAGCTACAATAATTCCACCAAGGGATACATCTCTACAAGATAGTATAAGTTTTTCCTTTATTAATTTCATAACTGTAGAACCATTATTTTTTTCATTAAAAAGATTAATTTCTGGTGGAGGACCTTTTTTTTCATTTAGAATGTTTCTTGCAAACACACTTTGGTCTATATGACCTTCTGTTTTACCAATAACAAGTATTACATTACCCTCGTTTTTTAGATCCATAGTTAACATATTTTTGTAATTTTTTAATAATCCAACTCCACCAATTGATGGGGTGGGCTTAATACCTTTATCTTTTGTTTCATTATAAAAAGAAACATTTCCAGAAACGACCGGGAAATCTAAATATTTACACGCCTCAGATATGCCCTGTACACATTCAACAAACTCACCCATATTTTTTTCTTTCTCAGGATTTCCAAAATTTAAGCAATTAGTTATTGCAATTGGCTCAGCACCCACTGAAATTAGATTTCTCCAACTTTCACATACCACTTGTTTTCCTCCAGTTAGAGGATGGGCAAAACAATATGTCGCTGAAGAGTCCACACTTGCAGCAACTGCTTTCTCAGTTCCATGAATTCTTACAACACCAGCATCACCACCAGGTTTTTGTATGGTGTCTCCCATAACTGTGTGATCGTACTGGTTCCATATCCATTTTTTTTCACAAATATTTGGATTTGAAAGTAATTTTATTAAACAATTATTTATCTTAAGAGATTTAAAATTCTCTTTTTTAAATTTTATTTTTTGAGGTAGTTTTGTTTTTTTCCATTTACGATCATATTCAGGAGCATCTTCGGCTAAAAAATCAATTGGAATGTCCGCAACTTTTTTACTATCGAAATAAAGTTCAATTTTTTTTGAAGTTGTTGTTTTTCCAATTACAGCAAAGTCCAAATCCCATTTATCGAATATTTTTTTCGCATTTTCCTCTTTTCCATTCTCAAGCACAATAAGCATTCTTTCTTGACTCTCAGATAACATAATTTCATAAGGTGTCATTTTTTCTTCTCTGCATGGAACTTTGCTTAAGTCTAGTTCTATTCCTAGTTTACCTTTTGAAGCCATTTCAATGCTTGACGATGTTAATCCTGCTGCACCCATATCTTGAATTGATATAATAGAATCATCAGCCATTAATTCTAAACATGCCTCCAGTAAAAGTTTTTCTGTAAACGGATCTCCAACTTGTACTGTTGGTTTTTTTTCTTCAATTTTATCATCAAATACTGCTGACGCCATGCTAGCACCATGTATTCCATCTCTTCCAGTTTTTGATCCAACATATATTACAGGTTTACCAATACCAGCTGCTTTTGAGTAAAAAATTTTTTTCTTATTAACTAAACCAAGTGTCATTGCATTTACTAAAATATTTCCATTATAAGACTCGTCAAAACATGTTTGACCACCAATTGTTGGTACTCCAATGCAATTTCCATAACCACCAATTCCTTTCACAACTCCTCTTAATAAATTTTTTGTTTTTTTGTGTTGAGTTGATCCAAAATGTATTGAATTTAAATTTGCTATAGGTCTTGCACCCATTGTAAAAACATCTCTCATGATACCACCTACACCAGTTGCAGCACCCTGATATGGTTCTATAAATGATGGGTGATTATGACTTTCAATTTTAAAAACGATGGCATCTTCATCATCAACATCGATAACACCAGCATTCTCTCCAGGTCCCTGTATTACTCTTTTGCCTTGTGTGTGAAGATTTTTTAAGTGCTTCCTCGAAGATTTATATGAACAATGTTCATTCCACATAGCTGAAAAAATTCCGAGCTCAGTAATATTTGGAGTTCTCTTCAGTAACTGACAAATTTTTTTATATTCATCTGATTTCAAACCATGTTCAATTGCAATTTTCTCGTTAACAAGCATTATTTAGATGTCTTTAATTTACTTCTCTCTGTAGCAAAAGAAACCTCAGCAAAGTATATAGTGTGTCCTGGAAACTTATATCCTTCAGGATAACCAGCACCACCATATTCAGGATGCATATATGTACCATACTTAACATGGGTATGACTATGTTTTGATGTTTGAAAGCCTTCTCTGTTTACTTTTAATTCACCATTAATATATGCTCTTACATAACCGTTTGTTCTGGAATACAATATATTAAACTCAATCAAGTGCCACTTACCTTTTAGATTTTCTTTATCAACCAATGTCACACCATCCATAGTTAGTTTGCCGTTGTATATAGAAGCAGAGAATTGAGGACCGTAACCGCCTCTGTTTTGACCACCATACTCTTTATGATTTGAACCATAGAATTGTGTAATATAAGGTTGTAACAATGGATCAACTAAATTATCAGGTGTATCAGGTACATAGATATAATAACTGAACCAAATATTTTTATCTTTTTTAGCTGTTCTAATATCTTTAGACATAGACACCTCTAGTCTTAATCTATTACTATTACAATCAGTAGTGCCAGTACCTATCTTAACTTTGTTTGCCTGCCAGAAATGACCTGCTGTACCACAATCACCTGTTCTAGGACTAATACTTTCAATTATATCGAATCTACCTGTTGGATCTTTAATGATGGTATAATTGTGATTTTTTAATTCCTTCTTTTGATAGTTAGCAATATGCACCTTATTAAACTTAACGCCACCAGCATAACCTCTATCTTTTATATAGTTAGGATCTTTTGATATAACTTCGGCAAATACAACACCGATCATCATTAAAAAAGTTATCAATATATAATATAGTTTAATTCTAATTTTCATTTAATATTATTAACTTTTAATTTTGCTCTATCTTTACTTATACTAAAACCAGCAAAGAATATTGTATGAGAAGGGAACTGATATCCTTCGGGATAAATATAACCAAAATCTTTATGGTTATATGAACCATATTTAAATTCTACATAATCATGATGAGATGTTTTAAAACCTTCTCTATCAACTTTTAATTCATCATTAATATACACTTTAATAAAACCATCATATTGTTTTGACCATCTAATATTAAATTCAACTTTATGCCATTTACCTTTTAGATTTTTTTCATCAATTACATATGCACCTGCAACATATAGTTTACCGTGTGATATTGAGGCAGAGACTTGAGGAGCATAACCCCCAGAGTCTTGACCACCAGTTTTATTAAAACCGTAGAACTGTGTTATGTACGGTTGTAAAAACTTATCTACAAAATTATCAGGTGTATCGGGAACATAGAAATAATAACCATACCAATATTCTTTAGGCTTTTTACCTGTTCTCAATTCTTTTTTAAGCGCTACCTCAAGTCTTAATCTGTCACTGTTACAGTCCGTTTGCCCACCCATTTTTCCACCAAAGCTTTTATAATTACCACAATCACCTTTTCTAGGACTAAAGTTTTCAATTATTTCAATGGGAGATGTGCCTGTTGGGTCTTTTATAATAGAGTAGTTTGCTTTATGAACTTCTTTTTTTAAATAATTCGCAATCTTCGCCTCACTATATCCAGGTCCTCTTTTTAGATAATTGGGTTTTTTTGATATAATTTCGTAATCTGCTAATACAACACCTATCATTATAGAGGATGTTAATATTGTGTAAAATACTAATAATCTAAACATCATTTAATATTATTAATTAAATTTTTAAAAAAAATTGATCCATCTTCTCCCGAAAGATATTTATCAATCATCCTTTCAGGATGAGGCATCATACCTAAAATATTTTTTTCTTTATTAAAAATACCAGCAATATTTTGTAATGCTCCATTGGGATTTGATTTCTCATTTACTTCACCTTTTTCATTGCAATAAGAAACTGCTATTAAATTGTTATCTTCAAGCATTTTTAACTCGTCATTTGTACAGAAATAATTACCCTCATTGTGAGCAATATGAAGTTCTAAAACGTCTTTATCTATACTATTAAAGTATTTATTATTTTTGTTATTAACTTTTACAAATACATTTTTACATATAAATTCAATATTTTTATTTTGTTGTAAAACACCAGGCAGCAGACCAGTCTCTGTTAATATTTGAAAACCGTTACAAATACCTAAAACTAACCCACCTTTTGCTGCAAAATCTACTACAGATTTAATAATTTTACTTTTACCAGCTATACTTCCACATCTAAGATAATCACCGTATGAAAATCCTCCTGGTAGAACAATTAAGTCTGATTTAGGTAGTTGTTCATCGTCGTGCCATACCATCTCATTTTTAAAGCCGAATTTTTTTAGGGCTACATCCATGTCTCTATCACAATTTGAGCCCGGAAAAATAATAACAGATGAATTCATTATTGATTATAAAATTTCAAAATTTTCAATTACCAGATTTGCTAAAAGTTTTTTACACATATCCTCAACTTTGATTTTTGCCTTAGCTTCATCCTTTTCATTAACGTCAACCTCGAAGAATTTACCCTGTCTAACTTCATTTACAGAGGAAAAGCCCATCCCATTTAATGTTTGCTGTATCGCTTTACCTTGTGGATCTAAAACACCATTTTTAAGTGTTACTATTACTTTTATTTTCATTTATTTTTTATTTTTACAGCTTTTGGTTTTGGAAATCTTAGTGGTCTAACATTAGATTGTTCATGTAAAATTCCTAGTCTTTTTGCGACCTCTTGATAAGCTTGTATAAGATTACCTAAATTTTTTCTAAACCTATCCTTATCAAGTTTTTTTTCAGTATTCATGTCCCACAACCTGCAAGTATCAGGACTTATTTCATCAGCTAATAGAATTTCATTTTTACTATTATTTTTGTATCTTCCAAACTCAACTTTGAAATCCACCAGTTTAATTCCTATTCCTCTAAACAGACCTACTAAGAAGTCATTAATTCTTAATAGTTGTCGATCAATCTTCTCGATTTCTCTTCTAGTTGCCCATTTAAAAGTATAAATATGTTCCTTAGAAATAAGAGGATCGCCTAGCTTGTCATCTTTTAAGCAATACTCAATCAATGTAGAGTCTAAAACAGTACCTTCCTCGATACCTAGTCTATTTGTAAGAGATCCAGTAGCAATATTACGAACAACAAACTCAATAGGTATAATTTCTACACGTTTAATAAGCTGCTCTCTCATATTCAATCTTTTTACTAAATGATTTTTAATTCCTACTTGAGATAAATATGTAAGAATATGTTCAGATATTCTATTGTTTAGAATGCCTTTACCATCTATTACTGATTTCTTTTTATTATTGTAAGCTGTCGCATCGTCTTTGAAATGCTGAATAACTAAATTTTTTTCGCTACTTGCATAAACTATTTTTGCTTTACCCTCGTATAGTTTTTTGCCTTTTTTCATTGGTTAAAATATTTTATTTAAGAATCTAGTTACTCTGTAATCTATTGTTTTATCATGATCTATATTTTTTTTCTTTAAAATTTCTATTAAAAAATCAAAAGATTGACTTCGTCTTTTCCACCACCTAGGAGTGTATTTTTTATAATTATTCTCATTCCCATCGCTATTGCTTAAATATCTTGTAAGTATTTGATCAGTAATTGATAAGTTTTGTTTAAAATTAAAAAAATAAGTAACTAATCTAAAATCAATAGCAAGCTCAGAGTATTCTTTTTCAAATTCTTCATTAATAAAATTTGCAAAGCTATCTCTCCTTATTGAGATTGTGCTAGTAGGAAAAATAGTTGGCCATCTTTCTTTAAAGTTCCTATTGTTTGTGTAATTGAATTTTTTTGTGGTTTTACTATCATTGATAATTTGTGGTAAATCACACAAACATTCTTTTGATTTATCTTCATCAAAAATTTTGGATATTTTTTTTAGTTTATTTTTTTCAAAACAATCATCTGAGTCTAATAATAAAATTATTTCTCCTTTTGACGACTGAAATAGATTTTTAATAATATTGATTTGATTTAATTCAGCAGTTGGAAATTTTCTTTCTATATTAAATAGTTTAATATTTTCGAAAGAATTTATTATTTCAATGGATTTATCTTGTGAACCATTATCTCCAATTAGGATTTCGAAATCAGTATAATCTTGATTTATGCAAGAAGATAAACAGTCTTTTAGATACTTTTCTTTGTTGTAATTAGATATAAGTATAGAACAATACATTAACCAAATACTCTTTTAAAAATACGATTAATATTTTTAAAATGTTTTTTATAAACAAAAATTTGCTTCAATTCTTTTTCTGAAATTAGTTTTGAAACTTCTTTATCTGAAATTAGTAAATCCAATAAATTAATATCCTTTTCAATACTTTTTTTGGCATTTTTCTGAACTTTTCTATAAGCCAACTCTCTACTGATGCCTTTTTGGGTAAGTTTAAGCATTACTTCTTGTGAAAACACTACACCATTTGTCAAATTAAGATTTTTTAGCATTTTTTTTGGATAAACAATCATTTGATCCAAGATGTTTCCTAATCTTACTAAAGCAAAATCTAAAGTAATATTAGCATCCGGCCCTATATTTCTTTCAACGCTTGAATGAGAAATATCTCTTTCATGCCATAGAGCAATATTCTCTAATGCGGGAAACACGTAACTTCTAACCATTCTTGCTAATCCTGTTAAATTTTCACTTAGAATAGGATTTTTTTTATGAGGCATCGCTGAAGATCCTTTCTGATCTTTAGAAAAGTATTCTTGTAATTCATAAACCTCACTTCTTTGCAAATGTCTGATTTCAGTAGATACTCTTTCAATTGATCCCGCAATTATTCCCAGTACTGAAAAATAATAAGCATGTCTATCTCTTGGTATTATTTGTGTAGAAATTGTTTCAGGCTTTAGCTTTAGTTTTTTTGCGACATGTACTTCAATTCTAGGATCAATATTAGCATATGTGCCAACAGCTCCAGATATTGCACAAGTTGATATTTCATGAATTGCATTTTCAAGCCTTTTTTTGTTTCTTTTAAATTCTGCATAATAAGATGCAAGTTTTAAACCAAATGTAATAGGTTCAGCATGAATTCCATGACTTCTACCAATGCATGGAGTGAACTTATATTTTTTTGCTTTTCTTTTTAAAACTGAAAGTATTTTATCAATGTCTTTAAGAAGAATATTTCCTGATTGTACTAATTGAATATTAAAACTTGTATCTAACACATCTGACGAAGTCATGCCTTGATGCAAATATCTTGCCTTTATCCCTGCTTGTTCTGTGATTGATGTTAAAAAAGCAATTACATCGTGCTTAACTTTTCTTTCAATATCGTGAATTCTTTTAACTTTAATTTTACCTTTTTTTTGTACAATTTTAGATACACCCTTTGGAATAATTTTATATTTTTCCATTGCTTGCGCAGCAGCAACTTCTATATCTAGCCAAACTTTATACTTATTTTCTTCTGACCAAATTTTAACTAATTCTTTTCTTGAATAACGAGATATCATTAGTAAGGGGGCTTTGTATAACCTTTATCAGATTCTGTAAAAATTTCATAACCATTTTCTGTAATTCCAACTGTATGTTCAAACTGTGCAGAAAGTGATTTATCTTTTGTTACTGCTGTCCATCCATCATTTAACAGCTTAGATTCAAATTTGCCTGCATTTACCATCGGCTCAATAGTAAAAGTCATTCCAGGAGTTAACTCTTTTCCAGTATTTTTATTGCCATAGTGTAAAACATTAGGTGGTTCATGAAATACATCGCTAATACCATGACCACAAAAATCTCTTACAACACTAAATCCTTTAGCTTCAACGTAAGTCTGTATCTCGTGTCCAATATCTCCAAGTTTTACTCCAGGTTTGAGAATTTTGATTGAATTTATTAATGACTCGTAAGTTGCATCAATCAAATTTTTTGCTTTAACAGAAATATCTGGCACAACAAACATTCGACTTGTATCACCATAAAAATCATTTACGACAGAAGTAACATCAATATTTAATATATCACCTTCAACAAGCGTTCTATCTGATGGAATTCCATGACAAATAACATGATTTAAGGATGTGCAAACAGATTTTTTATATCCTCGATAAAATAAAGGTGCAGAGTATCCACCATTATCTCTAATATACTCAAAACATAAATTATCTATTTTTTCGGTACTTATTCCTGGTTTAATATAATCAGTAATCATATCCAATGTATTGGATGCAAGTCTTCCTGCAATCCTCATTTTTTCAAATTTCTCAGAATAATTACTCATCAATAATTTTAATTTTCTTTTCTATCTTAATTTCTTTGTTGTTTATATCACATCTGTAAGCGATAAATTTAACACCATGTTTTTTAGCTAAAAGATAATTTTCATAATATTTTTCATCTATATCCTTAGCGATTTTAAATTTATTTATACCCTGAATTTGAGTTAAAAATAAGACATAGGGTTTGTAGCCTTTTTTGATCGATTCTTTAAGATTAAGTAAATGTTTTGACCCTCTGCTTGTTATTGCATCTGGAAATTCACTTATATCGCTTTCACGATTTAAAGTAACATTTTTGACTTCGATTAAGTTTTTATCACACAAGAAATCAAACCTTGTATCCTTTGAATATTTAAATTCTGGTTTTATATTTTTTATATTTTTAAACTCTTTCATTAATTTATTTTCAAGTGCATGTTTTACAATTTTATTTGCTTTATGAGTATTCACTCCAACTAAATTATTTTTAACTTTGATAATTTCTAATGTGAACTTAAGTTTACGATTTGGATCATCATTTTTCGTTAACCAAACTTCGTTGTCTTTGTCTAGTAGTCCTTGCATTGAACCAGTATTTGGGCAATGAGCAGTTATGACTGCATTTTTTACTTTTATATCTACAAAAAATCTTTTATATCTTTTGATTAATTTGCCTTTAATTAAACTATTGGTAAACTTCATTGAAATTTATTTATATTTGTAAATGTCAAATAAAAAAGAAATAATTGCAGGAATTATAATAATAGGTAATGAAATATTATCTGGTAGAACCCAAGATATTAATACTAAAACTATATCCTTATGGTTGAATACTATTGGTATTAAGGTAACAGAGGTAACAATCATACCTGATGCAGAAAAAACAATCATAGATACTGTTAATGAATTTAAAAAAAGATTTAATTACGTATTTACATCAGGCGGTATTGGACCAACACATGACGATATAACTGCTCAATCTGTTTCAAAAGCTTTTAATATTGAATACGGACCACACAAAGAAGCAATGAAGATTTTAGAAAATTATTACCAACCAGGAGAATTTTCAGAAGGGAGACAGAAAATGGCATGGATGCCTGTTTCAGCAAAATTAATTTATAATCCGAGTAGTGGTGCACCGGGTTTTAACGTTGAAAATGTTTATTGTTTACCAGGTGTTCCATCTATTCTAAAATCTATGATTGGAGGCCTTACAAACGAATTAGTTGGTGGAGACCCAATTATTAGTCACACACTTAGTTTAAGAACTGTAGAAAGTGAAATTGCAAAATCTTTATCAAATGTGCAAGATAATAATAAAGATGTTGATATAGGTAGTTATCCTTTTTTTAAAGCAGGAAAATTAGGAGTGTCAATTGTCTTGAGATCTCCAGAGCAAAAAAAAATTGATAAGTGTAATTCTGAGATACTTAAATTTGTAAAAGAAAAAAATATTGAATTAGTAGAAGGTAGCTAATGCTATATTTTGCTTACGGAAGTAATTTAAATCATTTTCAGATGAAAAGAAGATGCAAAGATTCTAAATTCATAAAAAAATATAATCTTAAGAATTTTAGATTAACATTTAGAAGTAAATATAGGGCTGCTGATATTGAAATAAAAAAAAATTCAATTGTTCCAGGAGGTATTTTTGAAATTTCAAAAAGTGATGAAAAGAAATTAGACATATATGAGGATTACCCAATATTGTATAAAAAAATTTATTTAGAATATTATAATAAGGTTTTAATGACCTATACTATGGTTAAAAAAACAGAGTTTAGATATCCCACCGAAAGGTATTTTAATGTTGTTAAACAAGGTTATAAAGATTGTGGGTTAGATTCAAAATTTTTATTAAATGCTTTAAAAGAAAAATTTTAATTTTTTGTTAACTTTAGAAGTTTAAGACACATGTTTTCTGAAAATAAAGATATTTTTCTATTTTTTTCAAAATCAACATTTTTGCTGACAACTTTGTTTAGCATGTCTTTTAAAACATTTTTTTTGCTTATTAAGCTTTTATTATTAAATTTATGAACTTTTATTCGAGTATTGAGGTTATAACTAAAACTAAAAACTTTACCATTTTTTTCTAAATTAAATTTTAAAAAACCTTTACCTTTTTCTATTATTTTTATTTTAATATTTTTTATAGATTTTAGATATTTATATAAGTAGGTAAAATCGTGATAAACTAATCTATAAATTATATCCTTCTTGAAATTAGAAAACTTTGATCTAGAAATCCTGTTTTTTTGTTTGATAGATAGTTTTATTTTTTTATAATTTTCGACATCTGAAACATAAACTTTACAATGATTTCGTTTCGCAATTTTATAAAGTTTTAAACTATCTTTAATTTTTAATGTAAGGGGTTTTTCACAAAATACATTTATTTTTAGATTTAAATACTTTTTTACTAATTTAAAATGGTTCTGATTATTAGCAGCAATAATCACCCATTCTATATCGTCCAAATTAGCATTTTTTTTTGACTTTCTACTTTTGATAATAAGAATTTTCTTTATAGATTTAATTTGCTTAAGAGAGCGATGAATTGCTTTACCCCATTCACCTAAACCAACTAGTAATACATTTTTCATCTAAACATATCCTTTAATCTATTAGCAACTGATACACAGGTATTCCACTTTCCTGAGAAAACAGATATTATTTTTTTATCAACAAATTTTATATCACCTGTTCTTTCATCTGTTTTTTCAACATTTTTTTTTAAAGCACGAATAACAAACATTGAGCCTACGTACTTAGCTTCTTTTAAGAACGGCAAGTAATTGCTACTATGCTTAATAAACTTGTTAAAATTTGATTGTTTAAGATTTTTTTGAATTTCTTTATTTAAATATTTATTTTTATAAGATTTAAAATTTGGAAGTTCTTTTTTAACTACCTCGATCTTTGAATACTTAACATCACTTAATAAATGATAATTCGTACCTAAATAGGGATCTAAACACACAAATTTTCCATCTATAACTACATAACTGTGATTTTTATACCTTTTGGGAAGTTTAATTAATATTTTTTCAATAAGCTCAAATCTATTAACTGACTTTTTATAATTAGAGGATAAATTTTTTAATAATTCATTATTTGATGAATAAGTACATATTATTATTTTATCGTAATAATTTAAATTTTTTTTTTGAAATTGTTTTTTTAAAAAGAGCTTTACTGAACTTTTCCTAATTTTTTGTTCTAATAATTTTTTAAATTTAAAGTAATCTAATACTTTTTCATTTGTTAATATCAGTTTTGACGTTTTTGGAAATTTTAAAGATGTTATTTTATGTTTTAGTTTATTATTTCTTATAGTTTTTAAAAATTTATTATAGCTTGTTTTACTACCTTTATTAGACACTGCATAATAATTTTTAGTTTTACCAAAAACTCTATTTGAATAAAAATTTAAAAACAGTTTATATGAAGATTTAATTTCTTTAATTGTTTTCTGAGATCTTGGGTAATGAAAACCCATATGAAATCGAAATTGATTTACTTTTGATGCACAATTAAGAATATTATTTTCTTTTTCGTAAAGATGTACTGTATGCTGTTCGCTCAACTTTAGAGCAATTGTTGAACCAAAAAAACCTGCACCAATTATTGCAATTTTCATTAAATTCTTTGAAATAAATTTGTATAGATCTTACTATGTCGCTTTGTTTCAAATCTGTATAGATTTTTTTTAGCTATTTTAGCCTTTTTAATTAATAATTTTGGATAAGAAAAATGTCTTATAATTTTTTTTGCTAGGTTTTTGTAATCTCCTATCCTAATTAAATCACCACCTTTGCCATTTAGCAATATTTCAGAGGCCCCTGCATTTGCATTTGTTGAAATTACCGGTGTTCCTATTGTTAATGACTCTACAAGAACATTTGGAAATCCTTCATACACAGATGTTAATATAAGTAACTTTGACTTTTTCATGTAAGAGTATGGATTATAGGTTTTATTGATTACAATTATATTTTTATTAATTTTGAGATTTTTTGCAAATCCAATAATATTTTTTAGCTCTGGTCCATATCCAATTAAAATAAGTTTTACATTTTTGATCCTTCTTAAAACAATTTTGAAAGCTTTTAATGTTGTGTAATGATCTTTTCGTTTGGAAAATCTTGATACATTCAAGATATATTTATATTTTTTATCAAGATTTAATTTATCCTTTGATTTTTTTATTATATTTTTATCATAAGAAGGACTATAAATTGTGATTACTTTTTTTCCAATATAGTTTCCTAAATCACTACTAAGTTTCTTGCAAATTCCAACAACCTTATCAGCTTTTAAATATCTAAATTTAATTAAGATTTTAATAATAATTTTTTTAATTTTATCGTTTAGATTTTTATAGAAAGAAAGTTCATCTAAGTGATTACGATCTATAAAAATTGATTTAATTTTACTATTCTTTTCAATACAAAATGATGCAATAATATTTGCAAAATTTTGATTTGAAATAAGTATAATTTTTTTAAACTTTTTATTTTTTTTTAAACTATTTAAAATTTCTTTTATTTCAGAAATAGCAAATAAAGTTCTTTTTGCTTTTAATTGTTTAAATTCTATTTTTTTATCTAAAATATTTTGTAAATAGCTTTTATTAAGAGATAAAAAAGTTATTGAAAAATCATTTAAATTTAAGTTTTCTATTAGTCTTCTTAAAGAATTATCTGCACCACCAAGGTATGAGTAAGGATGAAAAAAAACTAGTTTAATTTTTTTTTGCATTTATATAATTTAAAAAGTTCTAAATAAAAGAAACTATATATTTATGTATCAAATAACCAATTATTAATAAAAGAATTCCCAATCCATACAATAAATAAAAGTTCATTCCCAATGATTTTGAAAAAAAAAATGGTAGAAAGAACAAATAACTCACTGGAATAGCAACCAATATACTCTTCGTAAATGTAACTGTTCTATCGACATCTTTATATTCGTAGTATGAAAATAAAATTGCTATTAATGAGACGATTGGCAATGCAACAATAAATCCTGCTAATTTTGGGTAAATTCCAGATAACCAACTAGAAAAAGCTATTATTAATGCTGCTACAATTACTTTAAATGTAAAAAAAATCATTTTTTACTTTTTACATTTTTTACATAATCCAAAAAATTCTAAATTATACTTATTATATCTCATGCCAGTTTCATCCTGAAAATTAGCTAAATATTTAGAAAGTTTTGGATTGCTTATTTCTGTAACCATTTCACAGCTATCACATATTGAAAAAGCTGTTGCGTTAGATATGGTACAACTATCGTTTTTACATGCTACAAAAGCATTTTTACTTTCAATTTTGTGAATTTTTCCAAGTTTAATTAATCTATCAAGCGCTCTATATACTTGCGGGGGTGCTTTAATTCCTCTTTTTTGGACACTAAATAAAATTGAATAAGCTTTTAAAGGTTCTTTTGCTTTTTCAATAATTTCTAAAACTATTTGTTGGTTTTTTGAGAGAAAATCTATTTTTTGAGTCATATTCTATTTTACCAAGTCCATATTATTTTTTCAATTGTCTTAACTTATTTATTTTTAAAAATGATAAAATAAATAAAAGTAATGCAGCTGTTATAATTGAGGGGCCGGATGCTGAATTAAATTGCATTGAAGAAAACAACCCAACTAAAACAGCTAATATACCACCTATAATAGATAAAACTACCATTTGCTGAGGATTGTTTGCTAAATTTCTTGCCATTGCAGCTGGTATTATCAGCATGCCAGTAATTAATAATATCCCAACCATTTTGATTGATATAGCAATAATTGCAGCCATTAATATTGTAAAAATAATATTTACTTTTTCTGGTTGCATTCCTTCTGCTTCTGCTAGCTCGTAATTTACCGTCGATGCGAACAAAGGTTTCCAAATAATTTTAAGTATCAATAATATTATTGCTCCCCCGACCCATATAACTAACAAATCTTTTTTATTAACAGCTAGTATATCACCAAATAATAAACCCATTATGTCAAAACGAATGTAAGATAGAAATCCAATTACTACCAATCCAATTGCCAAAGATGAATGTGCTAATAGCCCCAACAAAGCATCACCGGGTAGTTTTGTAGTTTTCTGCAACCGTAATAGAATTAAAGCTATTGCAGATGAAACTAATAAAACAGAGAAAGAAATATTTATATCGAAAGAAATAGCAAGCGTTACCCCTAACAATGCTGAGTGGGCTAATGTACCTGCAAAAAAAGATAATCTTCTCCAGATCACAAAACAACCTAAGGGTCCTGTAACTAACGCTAAACCAAGACCAGCAGCAAGTGCTCTTATGAAAAAATCATCAAACATTTATTTTTTAGTTTCTATTGATCCATCTGTAGAATGGGTGTGATCATGGTCATGTTCATAAACTGACAATATTGTTGAAGCTCGATCACCAAATAACTCTTTATATTTACTATCATTAGCAACAGCTTGTGGAGTTCCTGAGCAACAAACATGACCATTTAAACATACTACATAGTCTGTAGCTGACATTACCACGTGTAAGTCATGTGAAATTAATAATATACCGCAACCTAATTTTTCAGAAATTTTTTTAATTAATTCATAAAGGGCGATTTCTCCTTTAAAATCTACTCCTTGAACGGGCTCGTCAAGTACTAAAAGATCAGGTTTTTTAGCTATTGCTCTTGCAATTAAAACTCTTTGGAATTCTCCACCAGACAAATTTCTTAAATCGTTATTTTTCAAGTGTTTAACACCAGTTAGATCTAATGCAGTATCGATTTCATTAGTTGTAAGATTTTCAGTTAGAAGCATAAAATCTGATACTCTAAGAGGTAACGTCCAATCAATTGAAATTTTTTGTGGAACGTAACTAATCTTATTTGTAAATTTATGAACTTTTCCCTCTATGTTCTTATGAATCCCAAGAGCAAGTTTAGCGGTAGTTGTTTTTCCAGAACCATTTGGACCTATTAAAGTTACAATTTTTCCTCTTTGAATCTCAAAAGAAACTCCTCTTACAAGCCATTTTTTATCAACTTGTACGCCAGTATTTTCTAATTTGACGAGAATGTTATTATTTTCTTTCATATCTAAAATTTAATAGTTGACTATTATAATTTGTTATAATATTACGCATTGTTATAATATAACAAATTTATAATTATGCGAATTAAATCAAAAATCCCTTTTATATTATCACTAGTTTCAATATTATTTTACTTTTCTTCTTTAAAAGCTGAAATAAAGGTAGTTGTATCAATAAAACCAATACATTCTCTTGTAAGCTATATTATGGATGGAGTTGGAACAACAGATTTAATAGTTGATGGTTATAATTCTCCACATGGATTTAGTTTAAAACCATCTCACGCAAAAATGTTGCAAGAAGCAGATATGGTTGTTTACGTAGGAGAGGGAATTGAGGAATTTTTAGAAAAACCTTTAGAGTCTATATCAAAGAACTCTGTAAAATTTGAATTGATGAACCAAAGTGGAATTAAAAAATTGAAGTTTAGAGAAAGAAATATTTTTGGAGATCATGATGACCATGACGATCACGGCCATGGAAAAAAGAAAAAAGATGATCATGACGATCATGATGATCATGACAAGAAAGCTAAAAAAGAAGATCACGATGACCACGATGATCACGATCATGATAAAAAAGCTAAAAAAGATGATCATGATGATCACGGACATGACGACCATGGACACGGACATGGTGAGTTTGATCCACACATCTGGCTAGATCCAATGAATGCAAAAACTATTGTTAAAAAGGTTACAAACCAATTATCAAAATTAGATAAAGAAAACAGTTCAATCTATAAAGCAAATTCCAAGAAAGCTTTAAAAGAGTTAGATCAAATGATTAAAGAAGTTAAATCAGATGTCAACAAAGATGCTAAAGCTGTAGTATTTCATGACGCTTATCAATATTTTGAAAAAAGATTTAAGGTAAATATTATTGGTGCATTAACTGTAAATACAGATGTTTTACCTGGCGCAGAACAGCTTGCTGAAATCAGAGAAGTAATAGAACATGAAAAAGTAACATGTGTACTTTCAGAACCACAATTTAATCCTAATATCATTAAAGCTATTGCAAAAGATATGAATATTAAAACTGGTGTTGTTGATCCATTAGGTGCAACATTAACTCCCGGAAAAGGTTTATATTTTGATTTAATAAAAAATATGTCAAAATCCTTTAAAGGGTGTTAATTTAATTAATGGGAGAAACTAACAAACAAGTTCCAGTTACTGTTTTAACTGGCTTTTTGGGCGCTGGAAAAACTACTCTTTTAAATAGAATATTAACTGAGCAGCATGGAAAAAAATATGCTGTGATAGTTAATGAGTTTGGTGAGCAGGGCATTGATAACGATTTAGTTGTCGATGCTGATGAAGAAGTATTTGAGATGAACAACGGTTGCATATGTTGCACTGTAAGAGGTGATCTAATCCGTATTCTAAGTGGCCTCATGAAGCGTGCAGATAAACTTGATGCAATCATAGTAGAAACTACTGGATTAGCTGATCCAGCTCCTGTTGCACAAACATTTTTTGTTGATCAAGATGTTGCGGATCGTACAAAATTAGATGCAATTGTTACTGTTGCTGATGCTGTTCACTTGAGTACACAATTATCAGATCATCATGAAGCAGAAGAGCAAATTGCATTTGCTGATGTTGTATTATTAAACAAAATAGATCTTGTTGATGAAAGTGGATTAGAAGTTGTTAAAGAGAGAATAAAAAAAATTAATCCATTTGCAAAAATTATTCATACCACTAAATGTGGAGTATCTTTAAGTGAGATTTTAAATCTTGATGCTTTTAATTTAAAACGTATTTTAGATACTGAGCCTGATTTTTTAACATCAGATCACGATCATGAACATGATGATGATGTAACTAGCTTATCATTTGTTTCAGATACTCCTTTAGATATGGAAAAGTTTCAGGATTGGTTTAGCAAGCTTTTACAAACAAAGGGACAAGATATATTAAGAACCAAAGGGATTCTCGATTTTACTGGAGAAAATGATAGATATGTTTTTCAAGGTGTGCATATGCTTATGGATGCCTCGCCAATGGGTAAATGGCCAGAAGGCAAAGAACGAAACTCTCGACTAGTTTTTATTGGTCGAAATCTTGAGAGTATGAATTTGAAAGAAGGATTTGAAAATTGCAAATCGGCATGAAAGCTGATTCAAATAAGTTTCCAGAGTTAAATAAAACCAAATTTGAAAATAGAGGAAAGGAGTTTAAGCTTGGAATTCCTGTTACTAATGCTATTACGATTGGGAATTCTGTAGCTGTTGGATTTGGAGATGGAACTGTAAGAATATTTCGCTCAGGACAAATTTCAGAGGTAATAAAAGCACATAGCGGTGTTGTTCTTAGTATTTCAAAAGATGGTGAAGATATTTTAACTGGTGGCGATGATGGTAGATTTTTAAAAATTTCACTTGATGGAGAAATAAACGAAATTGCAAACTTTGGTTCTCGATGGGTAGATCATGTTACTGCATATAATGGTAATTTGGTATGTACATCTGGAAATATTGTTTATCTCTGGATGCCAAATAAAAAAGAACCAAAATTATTAGAACACGAGAGTACCATCGGTGGTGTAGCATTTGATTCAAAAGGAAGAAGACTAGCAGTGTCTCGTTATGGTGGTGTTACTCTTTGGAAAAAAGATTATAGTAATAAGTGGAGTTCATCCAATTTAATTTGGAAAGGCTCGCACAATAAAGTCATTTTTAGCACTGATGATCGATTTTTGGTTACATCTATGCAAGAAAACCAACTTCATTTTTGGCGCTTAAAAGATAAAACAGATTCCTTCATGTCTGGCTATGGGGCAAAAGTCAAAAGTTTTGCTTTTGTTTATGATTCAAAATTTTTAGTAACATCCGGTTCAAATGAAGCAATCTGTTGGCCGTTTGATGGAAATGGACCAGAAGGTCGTAAACCAATTTGTCTTCCTTACGTTGGAAATAAACCAGTAACTTTTGTTGAGCCATTCCCAAACGAAAATGCGATTTTCACTGGTTTAAGTGATGGTTCAGTTTTTTTATCAGAAATTGAAAAATCAACCAATACGATCATCATCCGTAGCTTTACTGAGTCTGAGGTAACAACAATTGCAGTGACCGAAGATTGTTCAAGTATATTAATTGGTGATATCGGAGGAAATATTTTATGGACATCAATATGGGATGAAGAGGAAAAATAAATATGTTCAATAAAAAAAAACCAAATGTAGAAAAAATAAGAAATTTAAAAAAAATATTTTTAAAAGAAAAAGATATTCCCGAAACATCAATTTTAAGCATTGCAGAATTAAGCTGCCATGAACCTAATTGTCCTCCTATTGAGACGATCATAACTGAAAGAAAAATCGATGGAAAAATAAGAAATTGGCGTATTGGAAAACCAATTAATGATATTTTAGAAATAGATATTGTTCAATTGAGTAACTCTCTTAACCACTCTCATTAAAATACTTATTTTTTTAAAGCTTCCTCAAGATAGTCTAATCTATCTTGCCCCCAAAAAATTTCATTATTTAAGACATATGAAGGTGCACCAAATACGTCATTTTTAATCGCGTCCTCTGAATTTTGTTGATATTCTTTTTTGATCTCATCATTTAGTGCCAATTTCTTTATCTCTTCAAAATTTAAACTCAATTTTTCACAAATTTCCTGAAGAATATTAAAATCTGAAATATCTTTTTCTAATGACCATAAATATTTTAAACATTCATTTCCAAAACTAAGTTTATTTCCCATTTTATTTGAAGCAATTACAAATTTTGCTGGTAAATGAGGGTCTTTAGGTGGAAAAAATTTTGGCTGTTTATTAATTGGCAAATTTAGTTTTTTTGCAATTCTTGTAAGCTCTAAAAGTCTATATTTTTGTCGTGCAGGATGTCTTTTTGGAACTGGCAATCCTCCTGTGTTTGGAAATATATCTCCAACTAAATCAAATGGTTTTTCTATAACTTCAACATCGTAATCGTTTATTATCTTGGCAAATCTATCTTTGCCCAAATAAGTAAATGGAGACAATACACTGAAATAGTATTCAATTTTCATATAATTTAATTTTTTTATTATAGTAAAACTTTATCTTAATCATATATAAAAATAATAAGTAATGAATACTTCTAATAGTTTAAGTAATTGCTTTTTTTCATTAAATAAGTTCTAATAATATTAATGACAACTGTTTCTCTGACTTTAGATGAAGTTTTTGAATTAGCTAATAAAACTTTACTTGCAAAAGATACAAATATAAATATGGGTGTTTTAGATCCTTTAGGCGCAACTTTGACTAAAGGAAAAACTCTGTATTTTGATCTAATTAAGAATATATCTAATTCAATTAAAAACTGCTAAATATATAAGTCAATTTTGACCATCTTAATTGGTTAAAATTTTTGATAAGTAGTTAATATGAATAAAATTATTTATTTCATATTTGCTCTTCTAATCTGTTCCGTGTCTTTTGCTGACAAAAATATGAAAATTGGATCTAAAGGTAAATCATCAGATGTATCAAGAACAATTAAAGTTAAAATGTATGATAATTATTATGAGCCAAATTCATTTAATATTAAAAAAGGTGAAACAATCAAATTTGAAGTTAGTAATTTAGGTGAATTAGTACATGAATTTAATATAGCAAATGCAATGATGCACCTTAAACATCAGCCAGAAATGGAAAAAATGGTTGAGAACGAAATATTATTAGGTGATAAAATTGACAAGGATCAAATGCATAAAATGGCTGCAATGGATAAATCTATGGGTCATTCTCATAGTAATAGTGTATTGTTAGCTCCTAAAGAAAAAGGAATTATAATTTGGAAGTTTGAAAATGCTGTTGATATAGAGATTGCATGCAATGTTCCTGGTCATTATCAAGCTGGCATGATTGCAGCAGTTAATCTATACTAAAGTTTTTTAAGAATGAGTTCTGAGGCTATTAAATTTAATTGGAATTGTAAACATACTTGGAGAAGAAGTGCAAAAAATACTGCTTGGTGTTTACTTGGTTGTGCAATTGGAGACTTTGGAACAATTTTATTTTTTCAAATAACAAAAATACCATTTCCTGTTCTAGGAATTATGACACTCGCAATCATTAATGGATTGATAACAAGTATTATTTTAGAAACTATAATTTTGTTACGACAAAATTTTAAATTTTCAAATGCTTTAAAAACAGCGTTAGGAATGAGCTTTATCTCTATGATCAGCATGGAAGTTGCAATGAATTTAACTGATTTTGCACTTACTGGTGGCGCGATACTTACATGGTGGGTTGTACCAATTATGCTGATAGTAGGTTTTTTAACCCCTTGGCCATATAATTATTGGAGATTAAAGAAATTCAATATTAGTTGTCATTAAAACTTTACATTTAAAACAAATTATCCATAAATTATTAAAAATAATGTTGAGAGTATTTAATGGCGTTAAAAAATCTTTGTTCAGTTTTTATAGTTTTACTTTTTTCTTTTTCACTATTTTTTTCTAAAGCAATAGCCGAACCAAGCTTTGTGCAAAGCAAATCAATCGAGGCATCCACTTATTTTGGATTAACGTTCAATAATGATGGAACAAAAATGTATACTTTAAGAAGTGAATTAAAAGTCGATGCAGTTATCGAACATACATTAACTACCGCATATGATATTTCAACGGCAACCGTAAATAATACTAAAGTAGTACATGTAAGTGGAGGTAACGACTCTCATGTACCAACACAAGTAGTGTTCAATAACGATGGAACAAAAATGTTTATTGTTAACCATGCTGGTAGAAGGACAGTAGATTACTGGTCACTAACCACTGCATTTGATGTTTCAACTGCTACATTTGATGGCGAATATAGTCTCATTGGTAAAGAACAAAGAGCTAATTCAATTGCATTTAATAATGATGGTACCAGAATGTTTATTGCTGGTGTAGGAAATGATTCACAAGTGCGTGTTCATGAATTTTCACTAGATACAGCATTTGATCTTAGCTCAGGAGTTACTCAACTTAATACTGAAGACCTAATTTCTTTTCAAAATCACATAGATGGAGTTACTTTTAATTACGATGGTACTAAAATGTATACCATTACATTAATGAATTCCGATGTTCCATCTTTAGCACTAGATTTGATGTATCAGTTTAAATTAACTACACCTTATGATGTTTCTACTTTATCACTTGAAGGCACTTATACTGTAAGTTCTGTTAGTGGAGATTCAAGAGAAGTTGTGTTTAGTAATGATGGAAGTAAAATGTTTATCCTTGATGATAGTAATGATAAAGTTCATGAATTTAACCTAAGTTGTGATTGGAGTGTAATTGATGGTGCTTGTGATGATCCAATAACTACTACTGATGGGGGTAAAGATATTTTAAGCTCAATCGAGTCTCAAACTGCAACAGCAAAACAAATTGTTATACATGCAACAACACCAGTTCTTAATCGAATGTATTGGTTAAGACGTCATAGAGCTAATGATAAATTAAGTAATCAAAATATTAAATTTAACTTTTCAAATTCAATGATGGCATCTTTATCAAAAGTTGTCCCAGTATCTAATAAAACAAATGAGGTGCTGGATAAATTATCTGATAATTGGTCTTTTTGGAGCGAGGGTAGTGTAAGTATTGGTAAGACTGGTGATACATCTACATCATCCTCTAAAGATATTAGTAGCAAAGGTGTTACAATTGGTATGGATAAAAAGATAAGTAAAAACAAATTATACGGCTATGCACTTCGACTTGGCAGAGATAGGGTTGATGTTGGTTCATCTGGATCTTGGTTAGATACCACTTCAAATAGTTTGTCATTTTATGGAACATTTCCTCAAGATGATGAAAGATTTATCGAAGGAATTCTTGGTATAGGTACACTAAAAACTGATACTCTTAGAAAAACTACATTAAACTACCATACTGGTGAAAGAGATGGCGCACAAGTTTTTGGGTCAATTAATTATTTTACAATATATGAAAAGGAGAAATTTAACTTTGCTCCGAACTTAAGAATTGATCTTAGTTATACAGAGTTATCTAAATATAGAGAAACTGGAAGTACAGCATTAGTTTATAAAAATCAAATTATCGAAACTGGAATGATATCTACTGGTTTTACGGTTAGTGATGTCCTTGATTTTGATTCACTTACATTTAAGCCAAACGGTGGATTAGAGATTGGACTAGATTTTAGCCCCTCATCAGATGCCACGTATCGTTATCTTTCTGAAACTACAGAATACACAAAGTCTATAGACCAAGATTCAAAGAACATAAGAGCAAACATAGGATTTGATTTAATAACTGAGGACGGTTTATCCATAATGACCATCTATGAGAGAAATCAGAGTGATAATTCTCATAGTGATACTTTATATTTAGGATTTGGCTATATACCTGATGATAACAGCGAATATGCTTTGACTTATGATAATGATAAAGCATCTTTGAATTATAATCGTGACTTAAATGGTTTTGATATCAAAATGAGTTCAAATTATAATTTCATGGGTGAAATCCCAGATTATGGTGCAAATTTAGAAATATCTAATAAATTTTAATTAGACAGCCAAATAGTTTGATAAGGATCTAAGGTAATATTTTTTTTACTAACCGTAGCTCCAATTATTAACTCTTTATACTTTTTATTTTTTAATTGGATTTTAATACTTTGGGTTTTTGAACTTAAGTTTGAAATACACATAACAGTTTGTTTTTTATCTAAGCTTATTCTTTTAAATGCAAATATCTTTGGTCCAAAGTTCATCGTTTTTCTTAATGCATTAGGATGAAAAGCTTTATTTTTTCGCTTGATATTTAATAAATTAGTTATTTCTTCGTAAATTAAATAATGCTTTGAGTTCTTATTTTTTAATAATTTATTCAAACGTTCTGCACTCCATTTATACCTATTTAAATCTCTCTTATTGTTTGAAATAATGTATTTATTAATGTCATTTGAAGTTCCAAACATTGAATTAAAATAAACTGCTGGAATACCTTCAAAAGAAATCATTATTGCATGAGCACATAGATATCTTGCATAATGAAACTTTCCTTTAGGATCAGTATCAGTTTTTTGAAAAGCATTAAATAAAGTAATATTAGCTTCATATACCTTTTTTGATTTTCCTTGGACTTTTCTAAACGAAAATTCTCCACCATTCTTTTTAAGCCTTTTAAACATTTTATTGATGGCATTTTTATTTAAAAGACCTTCAACTGGCCTCATACCAATACCGTCATGTGATGCAATAAAGTTTAGATAACTATTGCCTAATTTATTTTGTGGTAATTTTTTACTCCAAGAAGTTATTTTTCTACTGTCTTCAAATAATAATGAATGAACCAAAAGAGGAGGTAACGAAAAATTATAAATCCAATTTGCCTCATCATTATTACCAAAGTAACTAATATTTTCATTTTCAGGCAAGTTTGTTTCGGTTACAATTATTGCTGATTTGTTTAAGCTATTACAAACAATTCTTAATATTTTAATAATTTCGTGGGTTTGTTTTAAATTAATGCATTTAGTTCCGCTTTCTTTCCAAAGATAAGCTATAGCATCCAATCTAAATATATTTACTCCATGATTAATCAAATTAATTATAATTTTGATAAATCTAATTAAAACTTTTGGATTTTTAAAATTTAAATCGATCTGATCGTTACTAAATGTTCGCCAAAGGTATCTATTTTCACCAAAAATATTCACTTTCTTTAATAAACGATGTTCTCGTGGTCTAACTACATTTTTAGAATTAAATTTTTTATTAACAGTAAAAAAATAATTTTTTCCCGGTGAATTATTTCTTAAGTAGTTTTTAAACCAAAGACCCCTGGATGATGAATGATTAATTACAACATCAGCCATAATAAAACTATTTTTTGAAAAACTTTTAATGTCACTCCATTTACCTAATCTTGGATCAATTTTATAATGATCCTTAACAGCAAAACCGCTGTCGCTACTTGATGGATAAAAGGGTAGAAAGTGAACAGAATTGAAGGATTTACTTAAGTACTTTTTATAGAACTTTTTAAACTCTGTAATAGATTTATTTGTTTTTGTACCTAAAACACTATCGCCATAACAAATTAAGAGTGATGTTTTTTCTGATAAATTAAAATTTTTCTTTGAATTTTTTATTTTATTAGACTTACTAATGCTTTTAACTATGTCATCTGAGAAGCTTGATAATTCTTTATTACTACAGATTGGTTTATAAATTTTTCTTAATTTAAGATTAATATGATTTCGGATTTCTGAGGAATTCATTATTTATGTTTTTTATTATCCTCATCAACTGCATGTTTTAATCTTTCTAGAAAATCTGGTATCGCACTTTTAACTCTACTCCATGTTGGTATAAAGGGTGTATCCATTGGATTTTTAAAAAACGACTCTCCAGCTTTCATTATATTAAGTGCAAACAATTCAACTGCTTTTTCCTCTGTATGAGAGTCGAACTTTAAGCCATTCATTTCAGCGTCACTTCTATATGTATCTATTAAGTCTAATGCAGATCTATAATAAGTTGCTTTTAAAGATCTAAAAGTTTCAAGACTGAATGAATTCCCTTGTGTTGCGAGTTTTCTAATCAAAGTTTTAATAATATCTATAGACATTCTCGATAATCCTTTTTTATCATCACTAATTGAAAGTTCTTGGTGTTTGTGGTCATAAGTATCAGCTAGATCTACTTGGCAAACATTGTTTGGAGAAAAATTTCTTTGCATTTCAGATAAAACTCCAACTTCTATACCCCAATCTGATGATATTCTTAACTCTGGTAATATATTTCTTCTAAAAGAAAATTCTCCAGCTAATGGATACTTAAATGATTTCATAAATTCTAAATAATCACTTCTACCAATTGTTTTTTCTAAAGCTGTTATTAATGGAAACACAAGTAATCTTGCAACTCTGCCATTCATTTTTCCTTGAGCTATCCTTGGGTAATATCCTTTGCAAAATTCAAAGTTAAATAGTGGATTAACCACAGGATAAAATAATTTAGCGAGCATCCTACGATCATAAGTTTTAATATCGCAGTCATGTAGAGCAACTGATCTTGCTTCATCTCTTGCAATACACATGCCAAGGCAATACCAAACATTTCTTCCCTTACCAAGTTCATTAGGTGCAAGATTTTTTTTTTTCAATTCATTATGAAGTTTTTTAAGCTTAGGTCCGTCATTCCATAAAATTGAGAAAGGAGTTTTAAGTTTTTTAAAGAATTTATGAGCTTTATCTGCTTGTATTTTATTTGCTCTGTCTAAACCAATAATTATATGACTAAGATAATTTACTTTACTTATTTCACTAACAATTCTTGGTAATGCATCTCCTTCAAGTTCTGAATAAAGACTTGGAAGTATTAACTCCATTTTTCTTTCTTTAGAAAATTTTAATAAATCTTTTTCTATGTCCTTAGTAGATTTAGTTCCGAAATCATGTAAACTTGAAATAATACCATTTTGGGAAAAATCACTCATAATAAATTTTAATCCGTTTATTTAATTTTTTCTAGCGCCATTTTAACAACTTCTTCCCATCCTTGTGGAGCTGATTGTTTCGAAACTAAGCAATTATTTATATTTATTGGCTCCATAAGAAATTGATCGTTAAATACTAGACATGCAATGTTACTATTTCTTAACATATCTAGATCATTATAATTATCGCCAACACCAATTGTTTTAATTTCATCTTCAGTTTTTTTAATTATTTTAATAACTCTATTCATTGCTTTGAGTTTACTTACATTGTCGCAAATATTCATCACACGCCCACCCTCGTGAAGAGACAAACCAATATTTTTTACGATTTTAAGTAAATCTTTTTTTTGTTCATTATTTCCTTTAAATAAAATGGGTGTTGAATAACTTCTATTAAGAACATTTTTTAAATTTTTGTCTGATAATCCAAAAATTTCACGTTGAGTTTTTTTTTCCATTTTTGAAATTAATTTACATTTAGATCTTAAGTTTTCAGGTACCCCTTTTTGAAAAAGTTTTAATGTAATTTCTTTCTCCCTACTTAAAACAATGCTCTCCGGAAAATTTTTATTTAAATTATCTAATCCAAATATTGCTGACCCATTTTCAGAAATAAAGGGTAAACTTAAATCTATTTTTTTATTAAAGTCTTCAATCTCTACTTGGGTTTTACTTGTATTAGGAATTATGATTATTCCCTCGCTAACGAGATTCTTAATATAATCTTTTATTTCATCAAATTTGAAAGTATCCCTGTTTAATAGTGTACCATCTAAATCAGTAAAAATAATTACTGAATGTTTTTTTTTCATTATAATATTTTTGGGTTTATCTTTATTGACTATCTTAACCTATTTCTATTTTTGTCAAACAGATATATTTTATCTTTTGAGAAAGATATTTTTAAAGTTTTACCCGATACATTATCTGATGTTTTTACATTAATTTCTTTATTTGAAGCAGTTGAATAGATAATTTTTTCAAATCCCAAATTTTCTACAAGATCAACTTTAACATCTATCTTTATTTGATGAGAATCTTTTAAACTAATGTCCTCAGGTCTTATACCTAAATAAATTTCATCTTTAAAATTGTAGTTTTTAAATATAATTTCATTATTAAAAAAATTTAATGTATTGTTATTAATAATATTCTCTTTTTCTAATTTAATTATATTCATCTTTGGCGAACCAATAAATTCTGCAACAAAAATATTATTTGGATCAGCATAAATTTCATTAGGTGTACCAAACTGTTCTATATTTCCATTATTTAAAATCACTATTCTGTCAGCTAGTGTCATTGCCTCAACCTGATCATGAGTGACATAAATAATATTAGAATTCATTTTCTTATGAAGTTTTGAAATTTCTACTCTCATCTCGGATCTTAATGCTGCATCTAAATTAGATAATGGTTCATCAAATAAAAATAGTTTTGGATTTCTCGTTATTGCTCTACCTATAGCAACCCTCTGTCTTTGACCTCCAGAAAGTTCTTTTGGTTTTCTATTAAGCAAATCTTGAATTTGAAGTGTTTTAGCAGCCTGGTTTACTTTTTTTTCAATATCACTTTTTGAATGTTTTTCCATTTTAAGACCGAAAGACATATTTTCATAAACATTCATATGTGGATACAAAGCATATGATTGAAAAACCATTGCTATTCCCCGCTTAGAAGGAATTAAATTATTAATTAATTTGTTATCTAAAAAAATTTCACCTTCATCAACTGTTTCAAGACCTGAAATCATTCTTAATAAAGTTGATTTTCCACAACCAGATGGTCCCACTAAAACAATAAATTCACCATCAGTAATTTTTATATTAAAAGCATTAATTACTTTATTATCGCCATACGATTTATTTAGATTTTTAATAATAATTTCTGACATTTGCTAATTTTATAGCTATTTAAAAAAACCATTAAGTATTGTTAAAAATTTATTACACTGATAGATTTATTCAATAAAAATTTCATAGGTAAAATTATAAGGGGGAAACTATGATAAAAAAAATAATAATCAAATTCGCTGTTCTCGCATTTTTAATGTCAAATGCTAGTTTTGCTGACATTAAATTTTGGACGACTGAAGTCCAACCAGCAAGAATGGCTAAACAACAGGAAATGGCAAAAGCTTTTGAAGCTCAATCTGGTATTAAGGTTGAGGTTATTCCTGTAGAGGAAAAAGATCTTGGAACAAGAGCAACGGCAGCTGCAGCTGCTGGTGATCTACCAGATGTAATTTATCATACATTACAATATGTGTTGCCTTGGGCAGAAGCTGGTATTTTGGATGTTGATGCAAATAATGCAGTAGTAAAAGATTTAGGTAAAAATACTTTTGCTCCTGGAGCATTAAACATGGCTAAGTCTGGATCAAAGATTGCAGCTGTTCCAGTTGATGGCTGGACGCAAATGGTTGTTTACAGAAAAGACTTATTTCAAAAAGCAGGTCTTGAACCACCAACAAATTATGCAAATATTGTTAAGGCAATTAATGCACTATCAAATGACAATATGTATGGTTTTGTTGCTGCAACAAAAACTGATGAAAATTTTATGAGTCAGGTTTTAGAGCATGTACTTTTAGCAAACGGAGTAAATCTTGTTAAAAAAGGTGGAACAAAGAAACAAGGCAAAGCTTTAAAAAATTCTTTAGAGTTTTACAAAGTTTTAGCTAAGGCTAGTCCTAAAGGTGAATTATTTTGGAAGCAATCTAGGGCTTTATATTTTGCTGGAAGAACACCAATGATAATCTGGTCACCATTTATAATGGATGAGTTAGCTGGTTTAAGAGACTCAGCACCACCAACATTTAACGTTGATCCAACTTCTAATGAGTTAGCTCAAAAAACTGGTTTCATTACTAATTTTAGTGGTCCTAACAATAAAAAAGGAGCAGCTTGGGCTGACATAAGATATTTTGGAATAACTGCAGATGCAGATACAGATGAAGCTAAAAAGTTCATTATGTATTCTATGAACGAAGGTTACACAGCAACATTAGGTATTGCACCTGAAGGAAAATTTCCTGTAAGAAGAGGAAATTCAAGTGATCCAAATGCCTATACAAAAGCTTGGAGCAAACTTCCTGTTGGTGTAGACAGAAAAGCTCCTTTAACAGATCTTTATTCATCAGATGTTATTAACAACATTGTTGCAGGATTAGACACTGCGAGCAGATGGGGAGTTAAAGAAGGTGAACTTTCAAGAGCATCAAAAATAATTAATTCTCAATTCTTAAATAGAATCACAAGAGAATTCATTGATGATCAAATTTCAGTTGATGAGGCAGTTAAGAAAATTAACGCTGAATTAGCTAAGTTTTAGTCAATAAGATTTAAAAAAAGCGGGTAATGTATTATTATCCGCTTTTTTCTTATGAGTGACACTTTATCTAAAATAGAAAAAAGAACTGCATATACATTACTTTTACCAGCAGTTTTTTTAGTTTTTTCTATAATATTATTTCCTATTTTTGCAAATATTTGGATTAGTTTTAAAGAAGTTAGTTTAAAAGATATTAGAATTCCAGAACCAAGGGCAAAAAAAATTGTCAAAAGCATATCAGATAATAACTCTGAATTAAAAATTGTTTATAAATTAAGAAATAGCTCTTTAATTCAAAAAATATCAGATGTAGAATTTAAGGATAAACTTCCGAGCAATGTAATACCTGTAGATCTAGATTCTAGATGTGAATTTAAATCAAAGATAATTAAATGTCAGTTCGGTGAATGGGAAGCAAAATATAGAGAAAATTTTGAGGTATTAATTAAGAATGAAAATAATAATGAAATAAATAAAAAAA